>JBKJIE010000120.1:0-20461 GCA_046598715.1 Acidimicrobiales bacterium
CGCGCAGGGCGGCGACGAGCGCGCGTGCTTCAGCGGTGAGGCCGGCGCCGTCGAGACCGAGCTCCGCCAGGATGACGGCGGGCTTGGCGTGCGGGATGTACTCGATCGGGGTGCCGAGCACCCGCACCCGCGGGGGGGTGCCGGCGCGATCGAGGCGGGAGATGGCATCGGCGATCATCGCTCCGACGCCGCCCTCTCGGATGCCGTCCTCCGCGGTGAGCACCACGGGATGCTCCGCCGCGTCGGCCAGCATCTCGATGTCGAGTGGCACCACCCGCACGTCCCAGACGGTGGCTTCGATGCCGTCGGTGGCCAGCGCGTCGGCGGCCTCCTCCGCGGCGGCGAGCATCTTGCCGACAGCCAGGATGCAGATGTCGCGTCCGGAGCGCACCTTGCGGCCCCGCAGCCCGGCGCCGACCTCACCGTCCGCGACCGACGGCGCGGCCGTCTTCGACCAGCGGATGGCCGCCGGACCGTCGCACAGGTCGAGCGCATCGTGGAGCATCACGCCGAGCTCTTGGTACGACGACGGCGCGAACAAGGTCATGCCGGGCACCTTGGTGAGCAGCGCCATGTCGAGCACGCCGTGGTGCGACGGGCCATCGTCGCCGGTGATGCCGGCGCGGTCGAGGCAGAAGACCACCCGTTGGCCGTGCAGGCCGACGTCGTAGGTGACCTGGTCGATGGCTCTGGTGAGGAAGGTGGAGTACAGCGCGACGACCGGGCGAAGGCCACCCATCGCCATGCCCGCCGCTGAGGTCACGGCGTGCTGCTCGGCGATGCCGACGTCGATCAGGCGACCCGGGAAGCGCTCGCCGAACGGGAGCAGGCCGGTGGAGTCGGGCATCGCCGCCGTGATCGCGATGAGGTCGGGGCGGGCCTCCGCTTCCTTGATCATCGCCTCGGTGAAGGCCGCCGTGTAGCTGCCCGGCGGGGGGGAACCAATGTCGTGCAGGCGCTTGATGGGGTCGTTCTCGGCCGGCGCGTGGCCCCGGCCCTTCTGCGTGAGCACGTGCACCACGATCGGTCCGTCGAACGCGGCGGCGTGGCGTAGGGCCTTCTCCATGCCCTCGATGTCGTGGCCGTCGAAGGGGCCCGTGTAGCGCACGCCCAACGTCTCGAAGAAGGCGGGCGGCTCGAACATCTCGCGCACCGCAGCGATCAGGCCGTCGAGGCTGCGCTCCACCTGATGGCCCACCACGGGGAGCTCGTGGATGATGCGGTCGAGGCGGGCCCGGTTGCGCAGGTAGCTCGGGTTCACCCGCAAGCGAGCCAGGCTCTCACCGAGCCTCGACACGGTGGGAGCGTAGGAGCGGCCGTTGTCGTTGAGGATGAGGATGGCCTTCTTGCCGGAGTGGCCGAGGTTGTTGAGACCCTCGAAGGCCATGCCTCCGGTGAGGGAGCCATCGCCGATGACCGCCACCACCCGGCGACCCTCGCCGCCTTCGCGCTCCTGGGCGACCGCGAGGCCGTGGGCGTAGCTGATCACCGTGGAGGCGTGGCTGTTCTCGATCCAGTCGTGCTCCGACTCGGCCCGAGATGGGTAGCCGGACATGCCGCCCTGCTGGCGGAGGTGCTCGAACGCCGCGGCCCGGCCAGTGACGATCTTGTGGACGTAGGCCTGGTGGCCGGTGTCCCACAGGAGGATGTCGCGGGGCGAGTCGAACACGCGGTGCAGCGCAAGGGTGAGCTCGACGGCACCGAGGTTGGATCCGAGGTGTCCGCTCCCCGCTGCGGTCACCGCGGCGACGATGAACTCCCGGATCTCCACGGCCAGCTCGTCGAGCTGGGCATAGGAGAGGTCCCGCAGGTCGGCTGGCGACGTGATGGTGTCGAGGAGCGGCAAGGGACCCAACGGTACTCCCGGCCCTGTGCCAAAGACCACGCGGCCACCGTGGGGAGGGCCGACTTCCTCCCACTAGGTTGACCGGATGGCTGGTCTGGAGGACGCCCGCGCCAAGGGCGCATCGGCGGTGGGCGCCATGCGCGTCACGCTGGCGGAACGTGCCGCCGAGCTGCTCCGGCGTGATCCCGGCCTGCGCGACACCGCCGTCGAGGTGGGCCTGGTCGACCGGGCCTGGCTCGAGGAGCCTGGCCTGCACCGCGTGCGCACGGCCCCGGCCCTCGACGTCGTGCAGCGGTTCCTGGAGCGGTCGGTCGAGCGCCGCCCGTCGGCGATGGGCTCCATCGGGCTCAACGCGCTGCAGCTCTTGGCCCACGACCAGGCGGGCACCGTGGGCGACCGCACGGCTACCCCGGTGGCCATCGTGTTCACCGACTTGGAGGGCTTCACGCGCTACACGTCCCGCTTCGGGGACGACGCAGCCATCGCGCTCCTGGGGGAGCACCACCGCGTCATCGGCCCGATCGTGCGCAGTCGAGGCGGCAAGGTCGTGAAGCGGATCGGCGACGGGCTGATGCTCTCGTTCCCCAGCGCTGAGGCGGCGGTCATGGCCGCGCTCGAGCTCATCGAGGTGCCGCCCCACCCGCTGCGGTTGCGGGCGGGCGTGCATGCGGGCGAGGCGGTCGTCACCGCCGATGACCTCATCGGTCACGACGTCAACGTCGCCGCCCGTGTCGCGGCGTCGGCGCACGGCGACCAGGTGCTCGCCACCACCGCGGTGCGCGACGCAGTGGGCGAGCTCCGGGGCGTGCAGTTCGGACGAGCTCGCCGACGCAGCTTCAAGGGCGTGGGCGAGGCGGTCAGCGTGTGCCCCGTGCAGCGCGATGCCTGACACGCCATCGACGCCACTCGAGGTGGTCGAGTTCCAGGCGCAGCAGTGCGGACGGGCCGGGTCGCCTCTCTACGAGCGGATCCTGTCCGGCGTGGCCGACGATCTGCGCGCCGGTGGCATCAGTGCCGACCTGCTGGATGGGCGTGGTGACGACCCCTTCGGGTCCGCGCTGGCCCTCCGACTTATGGGCGCCGCCCACCGCCTGGTGCTCGACGGGCGCGCTCCCGCCCTGGCTGCGCTGTACCCATCCGTAGGAGGCGACCCGTCGACGGGCGATCCAGAAGCCACCTTCCTCGAGGTGTTGCGCGAGCACCGCGACGAAATGACGAAGCGCTTGGTCGACGGCGTGCAGACCAATGAGGTGGGTCGATCAGCGGTGCTCGTCGGCGGCTATGCGGCGATCGCTCGACGCACGGGCCTCCCGCTACGGCTCCTCGAGGTGGGCGCCAGTGCCGGTCTCAACCTCCGGTTCGATCACTACGCCTACGACACGGGTTCTGCGCTGGTCGGCGACCCGTCGAGTCCGGTGCGGTTCTCAGGCGTGTGGGAGGGGACGCCTCCCTGGCTACCCGAGCGCTTCGAGGTGACCGAGCGACGCGGATGCGATCGCAACCCTCTCGATGCCACCACCGAGGACGGTCGCAAGGCGCTGCTGTCCTATGTGTGGGCCGACCAGCTCGAGCGGCTCGCGCTGCTCCACGCGGCCATCGAGGTGGCCAAGCGCGTTCCGGTGGCGCTCGACCGCTCCGACGCTGCCGACTGGATCGCGGCCCGGCTCGAGGAGCGATCGCCGGGCGTGGTCAGCGTGGTGGTCCACTCGATCGTGCTCCAGTACCTGCCGGCCGACCGTCGCCGGCGGTTCCGTGCGGCCATCGACGACGCGGGGCGTCAGGCCACCGCGAACGCACCCCTGGCCTGGCTTCGCATGGAGCCCGCTGGTGACCGGGCCGAGCTGCGGCTCACGCTCTGGCCCGGAGGCACCGACGAGGTGCTCGCTTCGGCGGGCTATCACGGCCGCCCGATCTGGTGGGGCGCCTGAGCGAGCAACGAACGGTCCGAGGCAATAGGTCCCGTTTCGACGAGCCGGAGGCGATGAGTCCCGAATGTGGGACCTATTGCCTCCAGATCCTCCGCTTGGGACCTATTGCCTCGGACGTCGGTCGCGCAGGCTCGACTGGCGGTAGGCGAGGAGCATCAGCTCCGCATCGCTCCAGGTGACCTCCTTGGGCACCATCGCGTTCTCGAGGGCGGCGCAGGCGCTCTTGGTCATGGCCAGAGTGAGCGGGTCCATCGACAGCAGCCGCTCGGCGAGGCGCCGGGCCTCGGTGACGACGGCGTCGTCGGCCACGACGTGGTTGAGGAAGCCCCACTGCAGTGCTTGGGCGCTGGTGAAGCGCTCGCACGCCATCACCAGCTCCTTGGTGCGCGCCGGACCCAGCTCGCGCATCAGACGGGGGAGGGCCTGCCAGGTGAGCGGCAGGCCGAGCTCGACCTCCGGGATCGAGAACCACGCGGACTCAGCGGCGATGCGCAGATCGCAGCAGGTGACCAGCACCAGCCCGCCGCCGATGGCCAGCCCGTTGACGGCCGCGATCGTCACCTGGGGGAGGCGTTCGAGCATCTCGCAGGTGCGGCCGCCGAGGTGGGCCCGGGCACGGCGGTCGATGTCGTTGATCGGCGGCTCGGGGCGTCGGTCGCCGAGCTGGGCGCCGGCGGAGAAGGCCCGTCCGGCACCGGTCAGGATCACCACCCGCGTGGCGTGATCGGTTTCGAGCTGCGCACACAGGTGCTGGAGCTCGTCGTGCAGCTGGATGTCGAGCGCGTTCAGCTTCTCGGGGCGCTGGAGCGTGACGGTGAGCAGCCCGTCGAGCTCGGGATCGCGCTCCACGACGAGGCGCTCGTAGGGGGACTCGACAGCGGATGGCGGAGAGGCGGACATGGCCCGAGTCTCCACCACGGACGAGGCAGCCGATGTTCGACTACGCGCTGTCGGTCGCGAGGCCTTGGGGTCGAGTGGTGCGCCGAGTGATCAGCCGCGCCAGTGTGAAGCCGACGGTCAGGCAGACCAGGCCACCGAGGCCGTCGATCCAGTAGTGGTTCCCGGTGAGCATGATGCAGGCGAGGGTGACCACCGGATAGAGGGCGGCGAGCACCTTGGCCCAGCGCCGTCGCAGGAGTGGCACGAGCACGAGCGCGCTCCAGGTCGACCAGCCGATGTGCATGCTCGGCATGGCGGCGTACTGGTTGGAGACGTCCTTCATCCCCTCGTTGCCGAAGGAGATCCAGCCGCCGTAGCGCGCCACCGTGTCGACGTAGCCATAGCGGTGGCAGCCGGGAGTCGACAGGACGCCGGGGTCAGCCGCCGCTGCGGCGGCCGGCGCGTAGATCTGGCAGCCGCCGAACTCGCCGGGATCGTCGAGCAGGCGCGGCGGCATGAGCGAGTAGGCGGCGAAGCCGATCACCGCGAGGCAGGTGGTGAGGGCGAGCGTGTTGCGCCAGACCGGGTAGCGCACTGGGTCGCGCCGAAAGAGCCACACGAGCGCCACGAACGTCACCAGGAAGTGGGCGAGGCCGTAGTACACGTTCCAGGCGCGGATGAGTCCGTGGCCCGGCAGGCCGAGGTACCAGTGCTGCAACCGGGGCTCGATGTAGAGGTGGAGTGCCTTCTCGAGGTCGATGATCGACCGAGCGTGTCCGAAGGCGGGGCCTGGATCGCCCCCCGCGGAGCCGAAGCGGTTCCGCACGAAGGAGTACACGGCGTACACGGCGAGGCCGAACCCCACCTCCTTCCACCACCGCAGCCCCGAGCGAGCCGGAGCCTCCGGAGGGTGTTCGGCCAAATCGGTCATCCCGATGGATTAGCAGGCCGCAGCTACGAGGCAGCAACCAGGCCGTCGGCGCTCGCCGGCACCCGTCCGCCCACAGCGAAGGCGGGAGCACCCAAGAGGCTCACGCCGAGGTTGAGGAGGTAGAGAAGGAGACCCAGCGCGATCGCGTCCTGGGTGGCGACGCCGAGGGGTCCGAGGAACAGCACGAAGGCCCCCTCCCGCACGCCGAGGCCCGAGATCCCGATGGGGAGCACCTGCGCGATGGCCACCGCGGGGAAGAAGGCGAGCAGGGCGGTGAGCCCGGCGGGTCGCACGCCCAGCGCCTGGGCCGCGGCGACGGCGGCGAGCACGAGGACCAGCTGGTAGGCGAAGCCGACGAGGAGGAGGTTGGCCGCTGCGCGCGGCTCGCGTCGCAGACGATCGAGGCCGAGGTGGACGGCGCCCGCGAAGCGCCGCCATCCCTCCTTGGCGGCGAAGCGGCCGCCGATGCGCTGGTCGGCGACGGCGTACAGGAGGATGCCCAGGCCCAGGAGCGTGGCGAAGGCCAGGCCCAGGGCTACCCGCGTCGCCGTGCCGAGGTGCTGCAGCGGTGGGTTCACGAGGAACCCGGCCACGCTGATGATGGGCAGGACGAGCCAGCCCGTGAGGCGCTCGAGCACCACCGACGCGAAGGTCTTGGGGGACTCGCCCGTCTCGCGCGACAAGCGGCTGACCCGCAGCACGTCCCCACCGATCGTGGTGGGCAGCACGTTCGAGACGAACTGGCAGGCCAGGTAGTGCGACAGCAGGTGGCGCAGCCCGGCATGCAGGCCGAGCACCTCGAGGACGCGCTGCCACCGCAGGGCCGACAGCACGAGCGCGGCGAGCGTGAGCGCGGCGGCGATGGTGAGCCAGATGACGGTGTGGGCGGACAGCTCAGGCACGACCTCAGCCAGGTCGAAGGAGGGCACCCGCCAGATCAGCACGCCGAGCATCAAGGCGCTCAGGCCGATGCGCAGCGCGAGGGAGATGGCCTGCTTCTTGTTCACCCTGCCCCCCTCGCATCGTCCGGAGGTCATCGTACGCCCCGCAGCGTGCGATCCCAGCGTCGATCGGTCCTTTCGGGGGCTCTGGTGGGGTGGGTACGCTCGCCGGGCCGGACGCTCGGTGGGACGCCGGCCGCGCTCGTGGCCCGCCCGACCCCACACTCCATCAGCTCCCGGAGGGTTCCATGCCCCGCACCATCGTCCCGGCGTCCATCGCGGTGCTCCTGCTCGCGGCAGGTTCGTGCGCCAAGCCCGCCGACGAGGCCCAAGTCCTCACTGGTGATGTCACGATCGCGGCGCTGCGCGCCGCCCCGGATGCGGCGGCCAAGGTCGGCTCCGGTCACTTCGAGATGCGCGTGCACGTCGATGCGCCCACCGGCCCCGTCGATGTCGTCGCCACGGGCGGCTTCGCCCACCACCGCATGACCATGCAGATGGACCTCGGCTCGGTCCTCGCGCAGGCTGCTGAGGCGTCGGGCGACACCGTGCCAGCCGGGTTCGACGAGCCCATGCAGATCGTGGCCGACGGCAACGCCGTGTACCTGCGCATGCCCATGCTTCAGGCGCTCACCGGACAAGCCGGCTGGCTGTCGCTGACCCAGGCCGACGTTGCCTCCGCGGGTGGATCGCTGGGGCTCGGCGCGGGGGCCCTCGATCCGTCGCAGCTCCTCGAGACGCTCCGGGGCGCGGCGGGAGCCATCGAGCAGGTCGGCACCGACCAGGTCCGGGGCGTCACCACCACCCACGTCCGCACCACGGTCGAGATCGACAAGGCAGTCGCACGAATGCCTGCCGCGCAACGGGCGTCGCTCAAGGATCAGCTGGGCCGCCTCGAGGCTCCCCGACAGGGCCTCCCCGTGGAGGTCTGGATCGACCGTGACGGCCTGGTGCGTCGGGTCAGCATGGCCGTTGACGATGTCAACCAGACCTCGACCGCAGGAGGCAAGGCCACGATGAGGATCGACTTCTTCGACTACGGCGAGCCCGTCGACATCGTGGTGCCCGCCGCCAGCGACACGACGCCGTTCAGCGACGCGCTGGGCGCGTTCGCCGGAGCGCGCTGATGGAGGTGCGCGAGGTGGTGGTCGAGGGTGCAGGCGAGTCGTTCGCCCTGTCGGTGGCCGAGGCCGGTGCCGGGGGCCGTCCGCTCGTGCTCATCCATGGGTTCACCGGCGCCAAGGAGGACTTCACCGACTGGCTCGACCTGCTCGCCGAGCGCGGTTGGCATGTGATCGCTCCCGACCAGCGCGGGCACGGCACGAGCCCCAAGCCCGCAGCGGAGGAGGCGTACTCCTTCGACGGCTTTGCCGCTGATCTGCTCGGTCTGCTGGATGCGATGGGTTGGTCGACCGCGGTTGCCCTCGGGCATTCGATGGGCGGCATGGTCCTGCAGACGGCGGCAGTGGGCGCGCCCCACCGCTTCGAGGCCATCGTCCTGATGGACACCGCGCACTCGGCGCTGCACGCCGATCCAGACCTCATCGAGCTGGCCATCGGCATCGCCCGCACGGAGGGGATGGCCGCGCTGATGGCCGCCCAGGATGCGCTCGACGGCGACACGGTTCTCGGCAACGACATCGACCGCCGCCTCAAGGCCGAGCGAACCGGCTACCTCGAGTTCAGCCAGCGCAAGATGCTGGCCACCTCACCGGCGATGTACGCATCGATGATCCGGGCGATCACCGATGTGGACGGCGGCCACGACCGCCTCGATGCGCTGCGCGCGCTCACCATGCCGGCGCTCGTGCTGGTGGGCGAGCACGACGTCGCCTTCGTCAAGCCGTCCGAGCGCATGGCCGCCGCACTGCCCCAGGCCGAGCTCGTCGTGATCCCAGGGGCCGCGCACTCCCCGCAGTTCGAGAGCCCCGACCCGTGGTGGGCGGCCCTCCAGAGCTTCCTCGATCGGGTCTAGCGCGCCTTGTCGAGGAACTGCTCGGTGTCGACGATCACGCGGGTGACCTTGCCCGCGGCCACGAGGCCGCAATGGTCGCTGACCGAGACGGTGAAGGTGAGCCGCCGCCCCTCCACTCGATCGAGGGTGGCTTCGGCGGCAACCGACGAACCGACCAGAGTCGGCGCAAGGTGGTCGATCTGGACGCGCATCCCCACGGTGGTCTGACCGAGCGGGAGCTGGTCGGCGACCGCCACGAGGGCGGCTTCCTCGCACAGCGCGATGAGCCGTGGCGTGCCCAGCACCGGCACGTCCCCGCTGTGGAGAGCGATCGCCGTGTCGGCGTCGGCGACCACGAGCTTGGTGCTGCCGTGCAGACCGGGGGACATGGGCATCTGGGTACGATATTCCGCGCCCTGACCGCTGGGTCAAAGGGACTCGACCCATCGGAGGAGCCAGCGTGCTCGATCATGACCTCATCCAACGCACGCTGGGGGCCGCGTTGCGCACCGGCGGCGACCTCGCCGAGGTCTTCGTGGAGGACAAGCGGTCGTCCAACGCGGTGTTCGACGACGGCAAGGTCGAGCACCTCACCTCGGGTCGCGACCGTGGCGCGGGCATTCGGGTGATCGTGGGCGACACCACCGGCTTCGCCCACACGGCCGATCTCTCTGAGTCCGGTCTGGCGGCGGCGGCGGAGGCGGCGGCGGCCGCCGCCCGGTCTGGCGGTGGCGGTGTGCGCGAGGTCTCGCTCACCCCGCATGTGGCGCCCCGACCCAACGAGGTGGCCATCCTCCCCGAAGAGGTCGCCAAGGCCCGCAAGGTGGAGCTCTTGGGGCGCGCCGACGAAGCGGCGCGGGGCGCCGGATCGTCGATCACCCAGGTCACAGCTCGCTACGGCGACAGCCGCCGCCGGATCCTCATCGCCAACAGCGACGGGCTGCTCACCGAGGACGACCAGGTCCGCACGATCTTCTCCGTGATGGCGGTGGCCTCGGGCGACACCGGCATGCAGACCGGGTACCAGTCCCTTGGGCGCACGGTCGGCTTCGAGCTGTTCGACTCCTACGCCGTCGAAGACCTCGGTCGGGAGGCGGCGGAGCGGGCGCTGCTCAAGCTGGCCGCCCGTCCGGCCCCTTCCGGCACCATGCCCGTCGTGATCGGCCCTGGTGGTGGCGGCGTGCTCTTCCACGAGGCGTGCGGGCACGGCCTCGAGGCCGACCTCGTCGCCAAGGGGGCGTCCGTGTTCGCCGGCCGCATGGGCGAGCGCGTGGCCGACCCGCGGATCACGCTCGTCGACGACGGCACGATGGCCGAGGAGTGGGGCTGCTTCGCCGTGGACGACGAGGGGAGCGTCGCCTCGCGCAACGTCCTCATCCAGGACGGCATCCTCACCGACTACATGTGGGACCTGCTTCGATCGCGCAAGGAGGGCCGGCCCCGTTCGGGCAACGGGCGCCGCCAGAGCTACAAGCACCTCCCCATGGTTCGGATGACCAACACCTACGTGCTCGCCGGTCCTGATGAGCCCGACGACATCATCGCCTCCACCCCCAACGGCGTGTACGTCGCCCACCTCGGCGGCGGCCAGGTGAACACGGCCACCGGCGACTTCGTGTTCGGCATGACGGAGGCCTACCTGATCGAGGACGGCAAGATCACCGAGCCCATCCGTGAGGGCAACCTCATCGGCAACGGGCCCGCGGTGCTGGCCAGCATCGACGCGGTCGGTCACGACTTCGCCATGGGCAGCCCCGGGATGTGCGGCAAGGACGGCCAGGGCGTGCCGGTGGGCGACGGCGTCCCCACCTTGCGGGTGCCCGCCCTCACCGTCGGCGGCACGGTCTGATGGCCACCCCTGGTACCAACCCCGAGCTCCTCGACGTCGCTGCTCGCATCGCGGAGATGGCCGGCCCTGGGGAGCAGGTCGAGGCGTACGTCGCCCGAGGCACGAGCACCACGGTGCGCGCCTACGAGGGCGAGGTGGAGTCGCTCACGCAGGCGAGCTCCGCGGGCGTCGGCGTGCGAGTGGTGGTCGACCACCGCGAGGGCTTCGCCTATGCCGGCACCCTCGATGAGGCCGCGGTGCTCGACGCGCTGGCCGAGGCGCGCGACAACGCCAGCTTCGGCGAGCCCGACGAGTTCAACGGCCTCGCCACACCCGACGGCGTCGATCCCGTCGACCTCGAGCTGTGGCCCGAGGGCCTGGCGCGGGTGCCCACCGCCGACAAGGTCGCGCTGGCCCTGGAGCTGGAGAAGGCCACCGTGGGGCGCGACCCCCGCGTCGGTGCGGTGCGCCTGGCCATGTACAGCGACTCGATGGGTGAAGGCGCGGTGGCCACGAGCACCGGCATCCGAGCCTGGGGCCGAGCGGGCACCAGCTACCTGATGGTGCAGGCACTGGCCGTTCACGACGGCGAGACGCAGATCGCGGGGGGCCTGTCCGTCGGACGCGAGGTCACCGACCTGTCGATCGACGAAGCGGCCGACGACGCCGTCCTCCGCGCCACGCGGCTGCTCGGCTCCACCAAGCCGGCCACGCAGCGCATCACGCTCGTGCTCGAGCCACGCATGACGGCCACGATCCTCGGGATCGTCGGGGGCATGCTCAACGGCGAGGCCGTGCTGAAGGGGCGCTCGCCCTTCGCCGACCGGGTGGGTCAGGCCATCGCGTCGCCGCTGCTCACCTTCGTCGACGACCCCACCGACGCGCGCAGCCTCGGCGCCGAGGCGCACGACGGCGAGGGCCTGGCCTGCCGTCGGAACCAGCTCGTCGTCGACGGCGTGCTGCAGGGCTTCCTCCACAACACCTACACCGGTCGTCGCTCGGGCACCGCCTCCACCGGCTCCGCGCAGCGCGGCATCTCCTCCACCCCCGGAGTGGGGGCCGGCGCGCTGGCCGTCGCGCCGGGCACGGGCACCCATGCCGAGGTGCTGGCGGGGGTCGACAACGGCCTGTTCGTCACCTCGATGGCCGGCCTGCACTCTGGCGTGAACCCCGTCTCGGGCGACTTCTCCGTGGGCGTCGAGGGGTTGATGGTGCGAGGCGGCGCGCTGGCCGAGCCCGTGCGCGAGGCCACGATCGCCTCCACGCTCCAGCGGCTGCTGCTCGACATCTCGGCGGTCGGTGCCGACCTCGAGTGGCTGCCCGACGGCACGGGTGGGGTCACCCTCGTGATCCCCGACGTGGCGCTCTCGGGCGCGTAGCACCTACCGTCACCACCCTCGTGCCCATCCTCCACGCCATCGTCCTCGGCATCACGCAGGGGCTCTCGGAGTTCCTGCCCATCTCCTCGAGCGGGCACCTCCGCCTCGTGCCGTGGCTGTTCGGGTGGCACGACTTCACCGGTCGTGCATCGCTGGAGAAGACCTTCGACGTCGCGCTGCACCTCGGCACGTTGATCGGCGCCCTCGCCTACTTCCGTGCCGACGTCGTCAAGTACGCACGAGCCGGCCTGCGACGCGACGCACGCGCGACCTCCGACGGTCGCATGGCCTGGTTGCTGGTGGTCTCGGCAATCCCTGCGGGCATCACAGGTGCCCTGTTCGCCGACGTCATCGAGCGCAAGACCGGCTACATCTGGCTCATCGCCACGATGCTCATCGTGTTCGGTCTCGTGCTGGGCTGGGTCGACCGGCGCACCGGCACGCGCTCCTTCGACGACGTGCGCTTGCGCGATGCGCTCCTCATCGGTGCCAGCCAGGCGGTGGCTCTCCAGCCGGGCGTGTCGCGGTCCGGTGTGACGATGACGGCCGGTCGGTTGACGGGGTTGGACCGCGACGGTGCCGCTCGCTTCGCGTTCCTGATGAGCCTGCCGGTCATCGCCGGCGCGCTGCTGTTCAAGGCGGCCGACGTGTTCGGTGGCGCGGGCATCCCCGATGGCTTCACGGCGCCGTTCCTGTGGGGCATCGTCACGTCTGGCATCACCGGCTGGCTGGCCGTGTGGGGCACGCTGCGGTTGATCCGCACGCGGTCGTTCACGCCGTTCGTGGTCTATCGGGTGGTGGTGGGCGTCGGCGTGCTGGTGCTCTACACCGTGCGCTGAGCGCCGGACCAGGCTGCGCTCAGGCGCCGACGACAGAGAAGCCGAGCGACCGCGCCGCCTGCGCCTGGCGCACGTCGAACGTGACGAAGGTCAGCGCAGTTCCGAGCCGTCGGGCCGCGCCGAGGTGCAGCGCGTCGAGCGTGCGCACGCCGGTCTGCTCGGCGATGGTGGCTGCCAGCTCACAGGTGTCGGCATCGAGCTCGACGAGCGCGAACGACTCGAGGTCGTGCGCGAACGCTGCCCGCGCCGCGGTGAGCGCACTGCCTGTGAACAGCTGCGCCAGGTTGCGCCGCACCTCGACCGCCGTGTGGCGACCGGTCACCAGCTCCGGGTCGGCCGAGAGCAGCTCGACCGCCCGCTCGGAGTCGGGCTCGTCGACGTACCGCTTCAACAGGGCGCTCGAGTCGGCGTAGAGGGTCACTCGCCGCGGTCCTCGCCGAGCACCCGCAGGACGGCGCCGCGAGCTGCGTGGCGGCTCACCGGATCCAGCCCCTGCCTGCTGGGGCCCGTCACCCAGCCGGCCTCGATGGCAGCGGAGAGGTCGATGCGCTGGAGCACCGGCCCGAGCACGGCCACGGGCCGGCCGCGGTCGGTGACGGTGATCACCTCGCCGGCCGCCGCCCGCTTGAGGTAGGCGGAGAGCTGCGCCTTCAGCTCGCGCACGGCCACGTCCATGTAGTCACAGTAGTGCGAAAGATGACCACAAGGCGTCACCGACGCCCGCCGACGCCCTCATCCGCCGATGAGGGCGAGGGTGACCGCCCCCTGCCCGAGGGCGACTGCGATCCGTGGGGCAGCATCGCGGCGCACGGCCACCGTCACCGCCGCCTCGTCGATCGCCACGACGACCGCGTCGGTGGCGATGGCGAAGCCGGGCGGCCCGGTGCCGGCCGAGTCGGGAGGAAGGGCGACGAGGACGTCGACCCGGTCGCCCAGCAGAAGTGGGGGAGCCGTGCCCGGCTCGGTGGGTATCGCCACGGCGCGCATGCCGGACGGCACACGGGCGGCGACTCCGCGCAGGCCGGTGGGTGCGACCCGCGCCGCGACCACGACCTCGCCGGCCAGCACCCCCGTCCGCACCCTTGCTCGATCCGGCAGGGCGCGCAGTGCCCTGGCGGGCACCGTGGCCGCGGGCCGCTCAGTCAGCACCACATCGCTGTCGTGCAGCTCGTCGCCGGGCGCCAGGTCGTGTCGGGCGATGAGCACCTGTCGGGTGGCGCCCCAGGCCAGGCGAGTGCGCTCGGCTCGCCCAACGATCGAGGCGGCCAGCGATCCTGCGCCGAGCGAGATCGCGAGCACCAGCACCCACCACAGCCGTGGATCGCGGCGTAGCACCAGGCCTGGGCGGAACCGCGGGCGGGAACCGACGTGACGGCGATGGGGACGGGGCCTCGGGCGCATTCGGCGCGCCTCCTGCTGGATTCGGGACAGATCAGGAGGGGGAAGCCACCGGCGACGCTACCGGCGAGATGGGCGTCCGGACTAGGCCGACTTCGCGCCAGAGGAGGTGGTGCTGGCGGGCTTCGATTCCGACGACTTGGATGCCGACGTCGTGGAGGGGGTGCTCGACGCACCGGCGGAGGAGGAGGAGCCGTTCGAGCTCTTGTCACCGGAGCCACCGTCGGAACCTGATGACGTGGACGGGGTGGCCGCCGCCGTGGTGGAGGAGGTCTTGCTGCGGCTGTCGTTCTTGTAGAACCCGCTGCCCTTGAACGCGATGCCCACCGACCCGAACACCTTGCGAAGCTCCGCCGCCTGACAGGAAGGGCATGTGGTGAGCGCGTCGTCAGTGAAGGCCTGGACGATCTCGAGGTGGTGGCCGCAGGCCTTGCACCGGTACTCGTAGGTGGGCACGCCTGTCCTCCGTGATGCGCTGGCGATGGCGGCCCGAGGCGCTGGCACTCGGGCAGGGAGAGTGCCAGCGTAGCGGGAACGCTGATCATGTCGCCACGTGGGTGCGCACCTACCCTGGGCGCGTGGACCTCTGGTGGGCGCTCGTGGTGCCCGCCTACCTGCTGGGCACGTTCCCGTCGGCCATCGTCGTGGGTCGCCGCGCCGGGCTCGACCCGACCCAAGAGGGGTCGGGGAACCCGGGGGCCTCGAACGCCTATCGCACGATGGGTCGCCGTGCCGGGGCGCTCGTGCTCCTCGGTGACCTCTGCAAGGGGGCGATCGCCGCTGGTGCCGGCCTGGCCACGGGCAGCCGAGGGGTTGCTGTGGCCTGCGGTCTGGCGGCGGTCATCGGCCACGTGCTCCCGGCCACGCGTCGGTTCCGCGGCGGCAAGGGTGTCGCGACCGCGGCTGGCATGACCCTCGTGCTGCTGCCCCTTCCCGCGCTGCTGCTGGCTGCCGCCTGGGTGGTCGTCGCCAAGGTCACGAACATCGCATCGGTGGCCTCCATCGCGATCGCCGTTGCGCTCCCCGTCGCGGCCGCGCTCGCCGGTCGACCCGTCGGCGAGATCGCGGCCTTCGCGGCGTGCGGAGCGTTCGTGGTGGCTCGCCACCACGAGAACATCGATCGCCTGTTGCACGGCCAAGAGCGCACGCTCGCTAGCGACGCACCTGATGCCGCCGAGGGCTAGTCCGCCCGCCTACCCTCGGCGCCCATGACCCCGGTTCGCAAGGCTGTGATCCCCGCGGCGGGCCTCGGCACCCGCTTCCTGCCCGCCACGAAGGCGCAACCCAAGGAGATGCTGCCCGTCGTCGACAAGCCCGCCATCCAATACGTGGTGGAGGAGGCGGTGCGATCGGGGATCGACGACATCCTGATCATCACCGGGCGTGGCAAGCGCTCGCTGGAAGACCACTTCGACCGCAGCGTCGAGCTCGAGGCAGAGCTGCAGGCCAAGGGCAAGGACGAAGAGCTCGAGGAGGTCCGTCGGCTGTCCGATCTCGCCGACATCCACTACGTGCGCCAGGGGGAGCCGCTCGGCCTGGGCCATGCCGTGTCGGTGGCCCGCAAGCACGTCGGCGACCACCCGTTCGTGGTGCTCCTCGGCGACGACATCATGGACGACCAGAGCACGGTGCTCGAGGAGATGATCGCCGTGCACGAGCGCACCGGCGCGTCGGTGCTCTCCTGCAAGGAGTTCCCGCCCGACCAGATCGGCTTGTATGGCTGCGTGGCCTACGAGACCGCCGGCGATCGCCTCCTGCGGATCCAGAGCATCGTCGAGAAGCCTGACCCTGGCAGGGCGCCCTCGTCGTGGGCGGTGCTCGGTCGCTACGTGTTCACCCCGGGGATCTTCGACGCCATCGAGCAGGTGCAGCCCGGCAAGGGCGGTGAGATCCAGCTCACCGACGCCATCGGGCTGCTCCTCGCCACCGAGGAGGTGCTCGGGTACACGTTCGTGCACGGCCGCTACGACGTGGGCAACAAGCTCGACTACCTGCGCGCCACCGTCGAGCTGGCCCTCGCTCGTCCCGACCTCGGCCCCGAGTTCCGCGCCTGGTTGGCCACCTACGTGCTCGAGCAGGGCATCGTCTGACGGCTGCGTCGCCGAGAACGCCCGGGGCCGAGCGCGTTCGTAGGATCGCACCCATGCTGCTGCCCCTTGCCGACGCCCAGGCCCATGTGCTGGCGCGGGTGACCGCCCTCGCCGCCACACCGTCGCCGGTGGCATCGGCGCGGGGGCTCGTGCTCGCGGCACCCGTCGTCGCCTCCGAAGCAGTGCCCCCCTTCGCCAACTCGGCCATGGACGGCTACGCGGTGGTGGCGGCCGACACGAGCGACGCGACCGACGCCACGCCGACGCGACTCCCCGTGGTGGCGGAGGTGGCCGCTGGTCACCCGGCACCGCACGCGCTGTCCGCAGGTGAGGCCATGCGGATCTTCACCGGGGCGCCTGTTCCGGACGGCGCCGATGCCATCGTGATGGTGGAGCGCACGGAGCGCCTCGACGGTGGTGCCGCTGTTGCCATCCGAGCGGCGGCCGCCCTGGGTGACCACATCCGCAGCGCCGGTGACGACGTGCAGGTTGGCGACGCGCTCTTCGACGTGGGCGAGCAGCTCACCCCGGGCCATCTGGGTGTGCTGGCCACGATCGGCGTGCAGGAGGTGATGGCGCACCGCCGTCCGACTGTCGGTGTGCTGTCGACGGGCGACGAGCTGGTGGCTGGTGGTGGACCGCTGGCCGCGGGCCAGATCCGGGAGTCGAACGGACGCACCTTGCTGGCCCTGCTCGCGGAGGGCGGGTTCGAGCCGGTCGACCTCGGTCTCGTGGCCGATGACGAGACAGCGATCACCGCGGCCATCGAGCACGGCGCGGCCACGTGCGACGCCGTGCTCACGAGCGGCGGCGTGTCGATGGGCGACATCGATCTGGTGAAGGTCGTGCTCGACCGCATCGGTGAGATGCGGTGGATGCAGATCGCCATCCGGCCGGCCAAGCCGTTCGCCTTCGGGTTGGTAGGAGAGGGCACGCCGGTCTTCGGCCTGCCCGGCAACCCGGTCTCGTCGATGGTGAGCTACGAGCTCCTCGCCCGCCCGGCGCTGCGGCGGATGGCAGGTCACCCCGAGAGCCGCTGGCACCGGCCAGCCGTGGCGGCGGTGGCCGGCGACGCGATGCCGCGTCATCCGGACGGCAAGCTGCACCTCGTCCGGGTGGTGGGGGAGCGCGACGCCAGCGGCGTGCTGCACGTGCGCTCGGCAGGCGGGCAGGGGTCGCATCACCTCACCGGCATGGCGCGGGCTCACGGCCTGGCTCTGCTGCCCGACGGAGACGGCCTGGCGACCGGCGACGCGGTGCAGGTGCTGCTCCGCGCCGAGATCTGATCTCGTTCTCGGACGGTCTTGTGGGCCAGGCGCCCAGTTTTCCGCCCAAGAAGGCCTGGGGTGGGCGGGGACACGGGCCCAGCCCGTAGCCTGAGCCGGTGACCGCCGCCCCCCTCGAGGTGCCCCGACCCCTGGTCGACTCCTTCGGGCGCGTCCACCGCGACCTGCGCATCTCGGTCACCGATCGCTGCAACTTCCGCTGCACCTACTGCATGCCGGAAGAGGGCATGACCTGGCTGCCCCGCTCGGAGGTGCTCACCTTCGAGGAGCTCGAGCGGGTGGCGCGGCTGCTCGTCGAGCGCCACGGCATCCGATCGATCCGTCTCACTGGCGGCGAGCCCACGGTGCGAGCCCACCTCCCCGTGCTGGTCGGCAAGCTGGCGGCCCTGCCGGTCGACCTGTCGCTCACCACGAACGGCGCCACCCTGCGCACCTGCGCCGCCGACCTCGCCGGCGCTGGGCTGCGACGGGTGAACGTGTCGCTCGATTCGTTGCGGCCGGAGCGGTTCGCCGAGATGACCCGCCGCGACGAGCTCGCCAACGTGCTCGACGGGATCGACGCAGCTGTCGGGGCCGGGCTGGCGCCCGTGAAGGTGAACGTGGTGGTCGTGCGCGCGGTGAACGACGACGAGCTGGTCGATCTCGCCCGATACGGTCGCGATGTCGGCGTCGTCATCCGGTTCATCGAGTTCATGCCGCTCGACGGCGGCGACGCGTGGCGCAACGACCAGGTGGTGTCCCAGGCCGAGATCCTCGATCGGATCAGCGCGGTGTTCCCGCTGGAGCCCATCGCCCGCGGTCACGAGCCCGCCGAGCGGTTCCGCTACCTCGACGGGCGTGGCGAGGTCGGGGTGATCCCGAGCGTGACTCGACCGTTCTGCGAGCAGTGCGACCGGATCCGGCTCACGGCCGATGGGCAGCTGCGCAACTGCCTGTTCTCGCTGGAGGACCACGACCTACGTGACGTCCTGCGTGACGGCGGCGGCGACGACGACCTCTCTGCGGCCATCGAGCGCTGTGTCAGCGCGAAGTGGGCCGGGCACGCCATCAACCAGGTGCACTTCGTGCGACCCCGCCGCTCCATGAGCCAGATCGGCGGTTAGCCGAGGCGGACCGGGAGTAGGATCCGCCCATGTCCGATCGCGGCCTCACGCACCTCGATCCGCTGGGCCGGGCCCGGATGGTCGACGTCACGCCCAAGGAGCCGAGCCACCGCCGGGCGGTGGCGAGGGCGCGGGTGCACATGCAGCCCGACACCACGGCGCTGGTGGCTCGGGGCGCGGTCAGCAAGGGCGACGTGCTCGCGGTTGCCCGCGTGGCGGGCATCCAGGCGGCCAAGCGCACGCCCGATCTCATCCCGCTGTGCCACCCCCTGCTGGTCGGAGCGGTCCTCATCAACTTCCGCATCGAGGACACCTGGGTGGAGGTGGAGGCGGCCGTCGACACGGTCGACCGCACCGGCGTGGAGATGGAGGCCCTCACGGCCTGCACGGTCGCGGCGCTCACGATCTACGACATGTGCAAGTCGGTCGACCGGTCGATGGTGATCGGCGACGTGACGCTCTGGGAGAAGACGGGCGGGCGCAGCGGCACCTACCGGCGCGGCCCCCTCGACGACGGCCTCGACCTCGACCTCTAGAAACTCTCGCGAGCATTGTGCTTGCAATAGTTGCGTTTCTGCTGGCGCGATGCCCCGGTTCGTAGTACAACCGTAATGATCGACCGCCGCCCGACATGGTCGGCATCGGATCGTTGCAGAACCACAGGGCAGAACCGCAGGGCCACTCCGGGCCGCCGAGCATCCACCAGTGCTCACCAGGCGCCAGGTACGGTCCCCAACACGTGAAGGACGGCAACGGAGCGTGACTACCGTGCTCGTACTCGTCATCTTGGCCGCTATCTGGGCCGCAGTGCTGCTTCCCCCCTACCTCCAGAATCGCCGCGAGACCCGGCCGGGTGATTCCATCGCGACGTTCCGCACCCAGCTCTCGGTGCTCGAGCGCACCACCCCGGGCAGCCGCAGCGGCTCCTTGACCCGACTCGACGTGGGCCGCTACGAGCCCCCCACCTACGTCCCGCCTGCCGCCCGCCGAGCCGCCGCTCGACGGCCTGGCCCCGCTCCGTCGCAGGCCGCCATGCGCCGCGCCGAGGTCCGTCGCCGCCGCCGTGACGTCTTCCTCACGATGCTCGGTGCCGTCGGCATCACCTTCGTCCTCGCTCTCGTGTTCGGCGGGTCGGTGTGGATGCTCCACGGCCTCGTCGACCTCGGCTTCCTCGGCTACATCGCGATGCTCGTGAACCTCCAGCAGCAGAGCGCCGACAAGGACGACAAGGTCCGGTACCTCGATCTCGACGCACCGCGCCGCACGGCGCCCGATCCGCAGCTCCTGCTGCGTCGTTCCGGCAGCTAGCACCCCGCTCCGCTCAGCGGAGGGTTAGCGAGCGGTCCTTTCGGGGAACGCACTGGGTCAACCGATCGCGCGGCAGTGCGCGCGGGCAACCCAGGAGGTTTGATCATGGGTGTTGTGCAGCGAAGGACCGTGTCCGAGACCGATGCCGGTGCCGACACCGGAGCGGTGGTGCGTCACGACCGCGCCACGGAGCGCCGCTGGGCGCTCGATGGCAGCGACGTGATCGCCCTCCTCGGCGGGCTTGTGTTCGTCGTCATGGGCTTGCTCGCCCTCGTCGATCTGGGCTTTGCCGACTTCCCCAGCCAGGTCACGAGCGACGTGTTCGGCATGGCGCAGACGCAGATCGGCGCCATCGTGGCCATCGGCCTCGGCCTGCTGTTGCTCGCAGGGTCCGGATCGATCGGGCGCAGCACGACCATCTTCGCCGGTGCCCTCACCCTCGTGGTGGGCATCGTCGTGGTGGCCGCCCACGATCAGCTCGATGCGAGCATGACCACCGACAAGTCCTACGGCTGGTTCGCCATCCTGATCGGTGCCGTCGTGCTCATCGCCGCAATCGCGATCCCCTCGGTCGCCACCCGTAGCGATCGCGTCGTCGACGACGCCTACTGATCGAAGCGCGCTGGTCCGAGCTGGCAGACACTCCCGAGGGGCGCGCTACCCTGTCGTCTCCCTCGGGGGTGTAGCTCAGTTGGCTAGAGCGCTTCGGTCGCATCGAAGAGGCCGTGGGTTCGAGTCCCATCACCTCCAC
>JBKJIE010000004.1:0-50283 GCA_046598715.1 Acidimicrobiales bacterium
AAGACCGTGACGAGGGGCCGCAGGGAGGCCCTCTCCGAGCTTCCGGAAAGGGCCTCTGACCTGCATGTTCGTTGGTGGCGGGGGTAGGATTTGAACCTACGACCTTCGGGTTATGAGCCCGACGAGCTACCTGACTGCTCCACCCCGCGTCGACTTGTGGTGGAGGTGTGACTGTACCGGTGGGACCCACCGGCGGCAACCTGGCCAGACCCTCAGGCGGATGCGGGGGCGGTGGTGGTGGTCGTGCTGCCGGTGGTGCTGGTCGTGCTCTTGGGTGAGCCACCACTGGCCTGCTCGATGAGCCGCTCGGCTTGCGCGATCTTGGCGCGGGCCTGACGGGTGAGGTCCGCGTACTTGGCGAAGTCGGGCAGGGCATCGTCGGCCTGGGTGAACAGCGTGTTGGCGTCGAGCAGCAGCTGAGCGACCTGTTCGGTGAGCGTGCCCGTCGGCGTACCCTCTGGCGGAGCCAGCGGGTCGGTGGGCGTAGACGGGCTCTCGAGCGTGGGCGGCGCGTTGCCGAACACGGCGGCGAGCGCTTCCTGCAGCGTGTCTCGGATGACGACGTCGCCCTGGAAGTAGACGATCACCTTCTCCAGGCCGGGCACCTCCGTCTGCGTGGAGGTGACGTAGAACGGGCGCACGTAGACGAGGCCGCCGTCGATCGGGATGGCGGTGAGGCTGCCGAAGCTCACGGCGGAACCCTGACCGCTGAGGATCGTCTCCTGTTGCGAGACAGACGGGTCCCGCTGGATCTCACCCTGCACGAGCGCGGGGCCGTTGGGCAGCTTGTCCCTCGGCATGACGAACACCTGGAGCTTGCCGTAGTTCTTCCCGTCGCTCTTGCCGACCATGAACGCGGTGAGGAGCTGGTTGTCGTCACCCTTGGAGGTCGGCACGTAGGGCCGCAGCAGGATGAACTCGGGCTTGTCGGCGCCCGGGAGCTTCGTGAAGAGGTAGTACGGATCGATGCGAGCGTCGCGGGTGGCGGTCACGTTGCCCTGGGCATCGGTGGTCTGCGTGCCGGCGCTGGCGCCAGCAGTGCCAGGGTCGCGGGCGACGTCCCAGAAGTCGTTTCCCGTGTAGAAGCTGCTCGGATCCCCGATGTGGTACCGGCTCCACATGTTGGTCTGCACCCGGAAGAGATCCTCTGGGTAGCGGAGGTGATCCTTCATGTCCGCTGGCATCTGCGCGAAGTCGGTGAACAGCTCGGGGAAGGCGCTGCGGTAGGCCTCGATGATCGGGTCGTGCACCGGCATCACGTAGAAGTCGACCCGGCCGTCGTAGGCGTCGACCACCGCCTTCACCGAGTTGCGCACGTAGTTGAAGCCTCGGCTCAGGCCACTCCCAGGGGTGACCTGGTTCGTGTCCGCGCGCTCCGCGTAGGGGTACCGATCGGTGGTGGTGTAGGCGTCGATCACCCACTTGATGCGGCCCTCGCTGATGACGGGATACGGATCAGCGTCGTAGTGGAGGAACGGCGCGAGAGCCGCCACCCGCTCGCGGATGTCTCGCACCATGAGGAGCTTCGACTTGCCCGTGATCTGGTCGGAGATGAGCGGGTTGGCATCACCGAACCGCAGCGCGAACGCCGCCCGGCGGATCACGCTGTTCAGCTTCACGCCGTCGGCACCGTCGTAGGTCGTGTACTGGGTCGACTTGTCGTCCTGGTAGCTCAGCTCCTTCTGCTTCGAGCCGACCACGACGTAGTTGGAGAGGTTCTCGCCGAAGTACACCGCCGGCTGAGTGAGCTTCAGCTCTGGGGCGTCGGTGGCATACGGGACATCCCGCGCCACGAACGAGGGCTCGCCGCTCGGCTCCTTCGCATTGGCGGGAGCGACGATGGCGCCGTAGCCGTGGGTGTAGGTGAGGTACCGGGCGGCCCACGAGGTGCGGGGCACACCGCCGGTGTTGAGGTCGCGCACGGACAGCACCACCTGCGTGGACACGCCGTCGAGCTTGTAGCGATCGACGTCGACGTCGTTGACCCGGTAGTAGTCCTTCACCCGCTGCAGCTGCGGGAAGGTCTTGCCGAGGACCGCCGGTGAGGGATCCCAGATGCGGATGTTGCGCACCGAGTCGGCGTTGGCGGCGAGGTCGATCTTGGTCTTGTCCGTGTTGAGCGCGAACGGCGTGACCTCGATGTTGTCCTTGGCGAGTCCGATCGCATCACGCGTGGCGGCGATGTTGTACTCGATGTACGGCCGCTCTCGATCGGGCTCGTTGGGGGTGACCTTGATGCGCTGCACGAACTGCGGGTAGATCGCACCGGCCACCACCGCGACGAGCGCCCACAGTCCGACTCCCAGGATCGGAAGCGTCCAACCACGCCGCCAGATGTTGACGATGAAGATCAGGAAGCTGGCGACCGAGATGAGCAGCAGCAGGTTGATCGCCGGCAGCTGGGCGTGCACGTCGGTGTAGCCGGCGCCGTCGACGAAGCCGCGGGTGGACACGGTGAGGTCGAAGCGCTGCAACCAGTAGCCGCCCGCCTTCACGAGGGCCAGCACACCGAGCAGCACCGACAGGTGGGCCTTGACCTGCGGGGTCACCCGGTTGTGGCGGGCGCTGACGCGGATGCCGCCGTTGAGGTAGTGGGCCACTGTGGTGACGATGAGGATGATCAGCAGCGCGGCGAACAGCCACCCGGTGACGAAGCTGAGAAACGGAAGCTTGAACACGTAGAACCCGATGTCGGTGTCGAACTGCGGGTCCTTCACCCCGAAACTCCCGCCGTGGATGAACAGCAACCACGAGTTCCACTCCCCCGCGACAGGGGGCCCGGCGATCAGGGCGAGCAGGATCGAGGCGCCCGCTCGCACCCACGCAGTGCGGCCGCCCACGATCTCGTGGTATCGCTCGATGAACTCCTCTTCCGGGCCGGTGGCCCGGAACGGAGGTGCCATCCGGTCGGCGATCACGAGGTTCACCCACATCAGCAGGAAGAAGGCGGCGGTGAAGATCGCCGCCAAGGCCAGCTTGGCGCCGAGGACGCCCCGCCACACGCCCGCGAGGTGCAGGGAGCTGAACCAGAGGTAGTCGGTGTAGAAGCCGGCGATGCCCCGCAGCGAGGCGATGAGGAAGAACAGGACCACCGCGCCGATGACGAGGGCGGCCCGACCTCGGCCGGGCGCGCGGGGCGGTCGGCGGGGCATGTCGGTCGGAGCTCGCATGACCGCCGAGGCTACCGGTGGTCCAGGCGGCCGCGAGTGCACGACCGGAACTGGGGCGATGTACTGCCCAGCCGGCGGGAGCCAACCGCCCCGAACCGCCACCGGAAGCCCCTGGTCATCACTCGGACGCGGCGAGGACGAGGCAGTGACACCCGGGATGGGCGGGGGCGCACGGGCTGCCCGTGGGGAAGTCGTCGCCCTTCGTGACGGCTCCGGCAAGGACGTTGTCGTCACAGTCCGGGCAGGCCCCCACCGACGGGTCGAGCGTCCACTGCACCGTGGCGCCTGCGTCGATCGCGTCGAACACGCCTCGGGCGTAGGCGGCGGCCGCGTAGTGCTGGGCTGCCTCGCTGAGGCGCTGGCCCTTCCACTCCCGGTACAGGGCGCGGACCCGGTCGGCGATGTCCTCGAGGTTGCCGTCGGAGGCGCTGAAGCTGCGGTCGATCCGCTCCCGCAGCGGAGCGGTGAGCTCGCGGGCGAGCTCGTCGGCAAGGTCGGCCACGGAGCCGGCCGTGCCCCCCGACCCACTGGCTCCAGCGGCGGCCGCTTCACCCAGCGTTGCCACGGCTGGGTCGGCCCAGCGAGCGGCATGGAGATCGGGGGCGGGCAGCAGATCGTCGACGCCCTTTGGCTTGGCCCGGCGCAGCAGATCGAGCACCTCGTTCTGCTCATCGGCCAGGGCCCGCTTGAGCCGGCGCCCCAGCTCCTTCTCGATCGGTCCGACCACCGCGGCGCGCGCCGCAAACGGCCCGATGTCGGCTCCCCCGGCGGCCGGCTCGCCGACATCGGCCTCGTCGGCCGTTGAATCGGGAAGGTCGGCTGAGGTGCCCTCCTCGGGCGCGGCGATCGGGTCAGGGGTTGGGTCGGCAGTCACTGCGTCACCATCGGCCGGTTCGTCCGAGGTGCCCACGCCATCCGGGGCACCGGAAGCCTCGCCGTCGCCAGCGTCGTTCTGCGCCCGCAGGCGAGCGAACACGTCATCGGCCGGACGCGCCCCCGCCTCGTGCGCAGCGTCGCCCGCCTCCAGCGCGACCTCGACGGGGGCTACCTCCACGGGGGCTACCTCCACGGGCGCGACGTCCGCCGACGCGTCGGTCGAGTTGTCGTCTGCCGTTGGCTCGGGGGACACCGCGTCGGGCTCCTCGTGGGGTGCCGCCGCGTCATCCGCACCTTCGGGAGCGGCATCGTGTGGTGCCGCCTCGGCCGTCGACTCGGGCGCTGTGGCCACGGGATCATCGGCGTCGGGTGTTTCCGCGGCGGTCACCGAGGGATCGCCGGCGACATCGGGGGAGTCGTCGAGGATCCGTACGCCCTCGTCGGCACTCGGCGGGTCGACCTTCGTGAGCTCACCGGCGGGGAGGCCCTCGAAGCCCTTCTTCCGGCGGCCCCGCCGGCCTCGACGCTCGTCGACGGCGCCCGACAGCCACGGCAGCTCGGAGAGCCCCTCGGCCGACGCCGCCTCTGCGGGAACGGCGTCCGCCGTGCCCGCCGACTCCCCGATGGCGGGCACCTCCCCCGACAGCGGGCCCGCGCTGTCGTCGTCGTGGACGTCTCCGTGGTCATCGTCGTCGTCGATCTCCATGATCGGGAGGTTGATGAGACCAGCCGCCGCCACCTCCGCGTCGAGCTGCTCGAGGGTGGTGTCGGGCTCGTCTTCGATGCGTCGAGCGGCCGCGTTGGCGGCGATCCGGGCGTCGGTGAGCGACACGTTGAGCTCGTTGGTGGCTTCGTCGATGGTGCGCCGCACCACCTCGTACGCCTGGAGGAGGCGCTCCCTGCCGGCATTGAGCTTCTCCACCTGCTGACGAGCCCGCTTCCGCCGCACCGCGAGGTCGCGCAAGACGCGCTCCCGCACGGTCTGCGCCTCGGCCACCATCTCGCGACCTTGTTGGCGCGCCGCTTCGAGGGCGGCCTCGGCCTCCTCGCGCGCCCGGGTGAGCGCCTCCTGTCCCTCTGCACGGCTTGCCTGCGCCTGCTCTTGGCCCTCGGCTCGGATGCGCGCCGCCGCCTCCTCGGCCTCCGCGCTCCGTCGCTCGAGCTCCGTTCGGGCTGACTCGAGGATCGCCTCGCTGTCCGCCTTGGTGTGCGCGATCAGCGCGTCGATCTCCTGCACGGCATTACCGCGTATGTCGGCGGCCTCGCTGGTGGCTTCGGCGATGATGCGCTCGGCCGAGGCCTCCGCCTTCGACCGGATCTCGGCCGCAGCCTCCCGGGCCGACGTGAGCACCCGTGTGGTCTCCGCACCGAGCACCTCGAGCAGAACTGCTTCGTCCGGTGTTCCCGCACTTCCAAGCCGCGCCTCGGCCCGCTCGGCTCGCTCGCGCAGCTCGGCCTCGGAGCGGGTGAGCCGCTCCACGAGCGCCGACACCTCGTGCAGAAACCCCCGCACTTCCTGCTGTTCGTAGCCGCGACGGGCGACGTCGAAGGTGTGGCGGGCGATGTCCTGAGGAGCGAGAGGGTCGGCCATGGCCCCCCGATGGTACGACTCGATCCACGGGTCGCCGCGGACGCCACGCTGGCGACCGAGTGCGCGGGTCAGCCTCCGGGTGGAGGCGTGAGCAGGCCCAGCAGCCCTTCGACGAGACCCGACACGACCTGGGTGACCGGATCGAGCGCGGGCTGGAGGATGGGTGTGACCGGGTTGGTGGGGGGCGGTGGTAGGACCGTGGTGGGCGGCGAGGTCGGCGGAGGCGCGGGGGGCAGCGTCGTGGGCGGGGGCCGCGGCGACGACGGGTCGGGGGGCACCGGGGAGACCGGCGAACCGCCCCCAGTGCTGAGGCCGGGGGCCGCGAAGGTCAGGGGCGACGACCCCACCGCCTGCTCGATCGACCCGAGCAGAGGTGTGCCGGACACCTTTTGATCGAGGGCCACCAGCCCCCACTCGGCACCCTCGTCACGGAAGCCGAATACGGAGTGCCATCGCTCGGCGAAGCCGCCTCTGCGGCCTAGCTCGGTGATGGCCGCACCGATCAACGTCTCACCTGGCGGCTTGGCGAGATCGATCAGCTCGGCACCGAACTGGGGCTCGGCTTGGAGCCCCGGCAGCACCAGCCGGAAGAACCCAGGGGTGCGCCCCTCGCCGCGGTTGAGGTTCTGCGTGTACCCGTTGGCCATCGCCTCGAGGGTCTTGCCGAGATCGATGGCCTCTCCCAGGAATCGGCGATCCCACGGGTCGCTGGCCCGGTAGTCGAGCGGGCGAGGCCGTTGCGGTGGCCTTCCGAGCGCGGGCACCTGCATCTCGCGCAAGGCCGGCACCTCGCGCGTCAGACCCGCCGAGCTCAGGTGCACGACACCGTCGTAGGCGGCGACCCCCATGCCCAACGATCGCGACACCTGCGCCGCGCCAGCCTGCACCACCAACGTCGTGCCGGCGGCCGACACCTTCGCCCGACCTGGCGAGCTCACCAGCAGGTCACCGGCCTCGAGCACGGGGGTGGTGCCCATGCGCACCATCGAGTTGGCCGCGTCGCCCCGTCCCGCTCGGAGCTCCATGCGGTTGCCGTCGCGCAGGATCATGCGCCCGGTGCCCTTGCTCAGCTCCACCCGGTCACCGGAGCGCAGGTCGGTCTTCCCCTTGATGATCTCCTGCGCGCCGTTGCGGCGATCGACGATCGCCTGCCCATCGACCTCCAACCGGGCTTCGCCCGTGCGCGGCTGATCATGGGCACAGCCCGCCGGTGCAACCACCGCCAGCGCCAGACCGATGGCGATCAGTCGACGAGCGCTCACGGTGACGACCCCTTGGTGCCATCGGCGACCGGGAGGACCATGGAGAACCGGGATCCCTTGCCTGGGACCGATTCGCAGGTGAGCTCGCCGCCATGGGCCCGGACGATGCGGTGCACCAGGGCCAGGCCCAGGCCCAGGCCGCCGAACCGGCGGGTGGCCGATGCGTCGCCCTGGGTGAAGTCATCGAAGATCGAGTCCAACCGGTCGGCGGCGATGCCGACGCCCTGATCAGCCACGGAGATGCGGATCGTGCCGTTGGGGTCGTCACCGACGAGGGCGGCGGCCACGGTGACCTTGCCGCCGTCGGGCGAGTACTTCACGGCGTTGTCGATGAGCTCGTCGAGCGACTGGCTCAGGTAGGTGCGGTCAGCCAGCACCGCAGGGGTGCCTGCGGCGACTCGACGCACGATCTGGTGCGACCCGTCGACCCGCGGCTTCCAGCGGCGCACCGCCTCGTCCAGCACCGACCGGACCGCGACGGGCTCGGGATCGAGCGACAGCCGACCGCCCACGATCGTGGCGAAGTTCACCAGCTGCCCGATGACGCGCTCCATCTGATCGGCCGCCATGCTGATCTCATCGGCAAAACCCCGGGTGCGCTCAAGCGATAGCTCACGCGTCTGCAGGATCGAGGCAAAGCCCTTGATCGGGGTGAGCGGAGTGCGCAGCTCGTGGCTGATGTTGGCGAGGAACTCGGTCTTCATGCGCTCCAGCTCCCGCTCTCGACGCACGTCGCGGAGCACGAACACAGCGCCGTAGACGTCGTTGCCGGGTCCCCGAAGCGTACCGGCCGAGACCACGATGGGTACCTCGCGGCCGCTCACCTGTAGCACGTTGCCGGTCGCCGTCCAGCCTTCGAGCACAGGCCGGGTGATGCGTTCGGCCAAGTCGGTGTTGTCGTCGCTGGCGAGGCAGAGCACCTCGGCCAGGTGCCGGCCACGGGCCCGTCGGGCCGGGATGTCGCACAGCTCCTCAGCGGCGGCGTTGAAGTCGGTGATGATCCCGCGGGCATCGACGGCGATGAGCGCCTCACCCATGCCGGCCACCACCGCCTCGAGCCGGCCGCGCAGCGCGGCCTCGCCTTCCGCCGCGGTGCGGAGGTCGGCGGTCATCGTGCGGATCGACCCCGCCATCGAGTCGAACGTGGAGCCCAAGGTGCCCAGCTCGTCGTCGGTGGTGAGCCCCACGCTGGCGTCGAGGTTCCCCTCGCGGATCGCGGTGGCGACGACCGTGAGCCGCCGGAGTCCGGAGCCGATGCGCTCACCGGCGACCGCCGCCAGCGCGAGAGCCGCAGCCGCCGCCCCCATCGCCACGAGGAACAGCACGCGGAACAGATCTTCACGGGCCGCATCGATCTGCGATCGGGGCACCGACAGCACGAGCGCCATCACCGGTGCATCATCACTGCCGAGAACGGGCCGGGCCACGGCGAGCCGCGCACCGATGTCGCGCGTGGTCGCGCCGGATCCATCGATGGCCGCCAGTGCCAGCGATCGCACCGCGTCGTCGGGTAGGCGCGGGCCGAAGGTGGCGATCGGTCCGTCGCGGCTGACGAGGACCATCCCGGAGCCGGCCTGCTCGCTCTCGATCGGTGCCGCGCGCACGGCCAGGTAGCTGTCGTTGAGACGGCGCGTGACCAGCACGACGCCGAGGAAGTCGGTGCCGCTCGGAACGAGCGGGGCTGCGGCGAGCGCCATCGCCTCCCCGCCCACCACGCCGGCCGACTGCGCCGGCTGGCGGGTCTCGAGGGCCTGTCGCACCACGTCCGAGCCCGCGAGGGCGAGGATCACGTTCGGGTCGACCGCGGTGGCCGCATCGGCGGAGATCGTCGCGTCCACCCGTCCCGCGGTCACGGGCTCACCATCCGCCACGGGCGGCCGGCTCAAGATGAGCGTGGGGCCGAGGAGCGGATCGGAGTTGGTGATCCGGTCGAGGAAAGGCCGCACCGCATCCGACACCCGCAGCGCGGCAGCCGCTGTCGCGGGCCTGTTCGATCGGGTAGGGCTCGTGAGGACGCGCACGTCAGGCAGGATCGCTCCGTTGTTCACCGCCAGGGCCGACGCGAGCAGCGACGCCCGACCCAGCACGGCGGTGCCCTCGTCAGCGGCGGCCTGCGCCTCGGTCTGCGCTCGGGTGCCATACCGGCGGACGGCCTCGGCCTCCACGTTGTCGGTGATCACCGTCGACAGCGCCACGGCCAGCACGGTGATGACCACAAACAGGATCGCCGAGGCGGACGCTGCGATCCTCGCCGAGATGGCCCTCGTGCTGGCCACCACGAGCGCGGCGCCGACCGCCAAGGCGCCCAGCCCCCGCGCGGCGTCGAGAACGGGTCCCGACTCGTCGAGCACCGGACCGAGCTCGGCCAGCGCGATCGCGACGAGCCCGATGAGCACGAGGGTGCGCCCGCCACGGTCCGTCCGCCAACCCCGCGAAGCGAAGGCGAGCACGGCCACCCCAGCGATCCGCAGCCCGACCACCCCGGACGATGCGGGATCGCCGACGATGAGCGATCCACTCAGGAAGGCAGCCGCGGCCAGCGAGGCGAAGCCGGCGGCGACGGCGAGGCGGATGGGCGGTCGGTGGACGAGCAGGTCCGAGCGCAGGAAGGCGAACCCCACTCCGGCCACCGACACCAGGAAGAGGGCGAACTCCGCCGCGAACTGCAGCTGCACATCGGTGGTCGACATCTGGGTTCTGTGACCTGCCTAGCTCGGGGAGATGTCCGCTCAGCTCGGTGGCTCAGGAACCGGTGGTGCCGCCCGTCCCTCCGAGCGATCCGGCGTTCCCCCCGAGCGAATCGAGCGCAGCGAGCGCCTCCGCGAGCGTATCCACCGCGATCACCCTGAGATCGTCTCCGACCGTGGCCCTCACCTCGGCCAGCTCGTCGGACGGCACGAGGAACACCTCATAGCCAGCATCCCTGACGGTGATCGCCTTCTGCGCGGCCCCGCCGACCGGGCCGACCGTGCCGTCGAGCGCCATGGTCCCGGTGACCGCCACACGGTGGCCGCCGGTGATCTCCCCAGGGGTCAGCACATCGAGCACCGCCAAGGTGAAGGCCAAGCCCGCCGATGGGCCCCCGACGTTGCCCGAGTCGATGGTGACGTCGATGGGGAAGTCGAAGCCCACGATGCGATCCTCGGGAGCGATGCCGATCACCGCCCGAGCCGCATCGTCGGGCGCGGCGATCGTGGTGACCGCAACCTCGGTGGTCTTGGTGCTCCCCGCCGGCCGCTCCACGGTGAGGGCGTGCCGGGCGCCGGGGCCACCGGGCTGGAGGAGCACACCGATCTTGCCCGGCTGATCCACTGGGTGCCCGTCGACGGCCACGATCACATCGTCAAGGTGCAGCACCCCGTCAGCGGGCGAGCCCTTGACGATCTGGCGCACGACGGTGCCCGTGGTGCGGATGGGAACCTTGTGCCCGAGGTGCTCGAGGGCGACGGTGATCGCCACCAGCTTCGAGGTGTCCATCAGCTGTGCGTTGTACCGACGGTTCTCGGCCGCCGAACGACCACCTTGCACGCGCTCTTGGGGCACGACGTCGACGTCGTCGTCGAGCCAGCCGAGGAACGCTTCGAGCAAGGTGGTGCCGCCGACGTTGACGGTCGTGTACGCGATGGATTCCTTGGGCGGATAGCTCGGAGCGCCCTCCACCAGCACCTGATCGCTCACGGGTCGGGCCGAACCGGGGCGGAGTGCCACGTAGGGAACGGGGAGGACCGCCGAACCCACCACCGTTGAGGTGAGCAGCACCGCCGACACGCACGCAAGGCGCAGCGCCCCCGGGCGCCGCCGACCCGGTGAGTCAGCCATTGGGGCCGGGGGTAGCGTGAGCCTGCCGGTGCCCTCCTCGATGTCGGTGCTGGTCATGTGCAGGGCCCTGTCGTGTCGCCCCGGTGGCGCGCTGGTCCCCGCAGCCTGCCACGACCGGCTCGTTCCGGGTTCGCGGCCGGCAGGACGCATCAACCGGAGGACGGCGACCCACATGACGGCGGAGAGCACCGAGTACGAGGGGACATCGCTCCTGCGGCGGGTGCGCGCGATCGTCCTGTTGGCCGTGCTCGTGGTGGCGCTCGGCGTCGTCATGGCCGCCACCCTCGGTGTGACCATCGTGGGCACCACGTCACTCGTCAACCACGCCCTGGGATGACCTCGAGTGACGCGGCGGAGCGCCGCCGAGCGGTTGCACTGGCCGGACACGCCGGCGATGCGGCAAGCGCGCGGGCCGCGCTGACCGATGCCGCCCCCGCGGTGCGGGCCAGCGCCATCGGCGCGCTGGAGCGGATGGGCGCCCTGTCGCCGGACGACCTCACCGCCTCCCTCGCCGACCCGTCGCCGATCGTGCAGCGCCGGGCGTGCGAGGCCGCTGCCGCACTGCCTGGCGATGGGCCACCCTCGCTCACCGCCGCCCTGGCCAGCCCCGACAGCACGATCGCCGAGGTGGCGGCATGGGCCAGCGGCGAGCGCCAGCCACCCGAACCGAACGTGGTCGAGGCCCTGGCGCGGCTCACGCTCGACCATGAAGACGCGCTCGTCCGGGAGGCGGCGGTCGCTGCGCTCGGCTCGATCGGCGACCCTGCCGGTCTGTCGGCCATCCTCGCCGCCACCAACGACAAGGCCACGGTGCGGCGGAGAGCGGTGATCGCCCTCGCGCCCTTCGACGGCGACGAGGTGGAGGCGGCACTGGCCCGGGCCCGCGAGGACCGCGACTGGCAGGTGCGCCAGGCCGCCGAGGACCTGAGCTAGCTCCCTAGCGGTTCGAGCCCATGAACATGACCTTGAGGCTGTCGTAGGCCTCGATGCACCGGCCCGCCCCGAGCACGACGCACTCGAGCGGCGCGTCGACGAGGTGCACCGGTACGTCGGTTGCGTTGGCGATGCGCTGATCGAGGCCGGCGAGCATCCCGCCACCGCCTACCAGCTTCACGCCGTTGAGGATCAGATCCTGTGCCAGCTCGGGGGGCGTCATCCCGAGGCACGCGACCACCGAATCGCAGATCGCAGAGACGGGCTCGTCGATCGCCTCCCGCACCTCACCGGGCGACAGGATGATCGTCTTGGGGAGGCCGCTCGTGAGGTCGCGCCCGCGCACCTCGGCCTTCACCTCGTCGCGGACTGGATAGGCAGAGCCGATGGCGACCTTGATGTCCTCTGCGGTGCGCTCGCCGACGGCAATGCCGTACTCACGACGGATGAACGTGGTGATGGCGGCGTCGAAGTCGAAGCTGCCGATGCGCACGGCCTTGAGGGCCACCACCCCGCCGAGGGAGATGAGCGCCGTCTCTGACGTGCCACCACCGACGTCGACGACCATGTTGGCCACCGGCTCGTGGATCGGCATGCCCGCGCCGATGGCCGCCGCCATCGGCTGCTCGATCAGCTGGGCCTCGGCCGCGCCCGCCCGACGGGCGGCCTCGGTGACCGCTCGGCGCTCCACCTCGGTGATGGCCGACGGCACGCAGATCACGACGCGGGGTCGGTTGAAGCGGTTGACGCCCACCCGATGCAGGAGCAGCCGGATCATGCGCTGGGTGATCTCGAAGTCGGTGATGGCGCCCTGACGAAGCGGCCGCACCGCGACGATGTAGCCAGGGGTGCGGCCGATCATCTGCCAGGCCTCGTGCCCCATGGCCAGCACCTCTTGGGTGCGCTCGTTCAGAGCGATCACCGTGGGCTCGTTGAGCACGATGCCGCGGCCTCGCTCGTAGACGAGGGTGTTGGCGGTGCCGAGGTCGATGGCGAGGTCGCGTGCCACGTCGGATCAGCTCGAACCGTCTGGGCGCTTGGGAGCCTGCTCGTCGGGAGGCGCGAGGGCCTCCATCTCACGCTGGAAGGCCTCGATGCCCGACTCGAGCGTGCTGGGCGACCGGTGCTGGAACCAGAGGATCAGGCACCCTACGACCGACACGACGAGGACGATGAGGAGGAAGCCGATCGCGCTCACGACACGCTCCGCGGTTGGCGGCCGACCTGCGTGAGGTGCTGCGCCTCCAGGCCCCAGCTCTCGCCGCCCGCCCAGGACTCGTGCTTCCAGATGGGCACGGTGCGCTTCAGCTCGTCGATGGCGTAGCGAGCGGCCTCGAAGGCCTCACCGCGATGCGGCGCCCCGACGGCCACCACCACGGCGGCGCCGCCGATGTCGACGACACCGGTGCGGTGGAGCAGGGCAACACGTCCGACGGTGGGCCACCGGCGGCGGAGCTCGGCCAGAACCTCACCCATGCATCGCAGGGCAGGCGCGTCGTAGGCCTCGTACTCGAGACGGTGCACCGCCGGGCGGCCCTCCGCATGGTCACGCGCGTTGCCCGTGAACACCACCGTGGCGCCACAGTCGGGTCGGCCGACCCAACGGGTGGCCTCCCGCACCGGCAGATCCGAGCCCGAGAGCGCGACCCAATCGTCGCCCGATCGTGGTGCAAGGAGGGCGGGGTCCATCTGGGCCACTGTACGTGGCCCGCGGTCCTCTCGGCAGGGGGCACCGCTACCGTCTCCGACGTGGCCATGGACGACGACGCGGATGACGACGTCGACGCGGGCGGCCCACCGCTGCCGCCCGAGGACCGGCTCTGGCGTCACCCTTCTGAGCTGCGGCAGCACGGGGTGCTAGGCGGCCCGCTCGCTCCGCCGGCCCCGGCGCGACCCATCCGCCCCACAACGTGGACGATCGGGGTGGTCGCGGGCTTGGCCGGCGCCGCGCTGACCACCGCCGTCATCGCGGTCACCGGCTCGCTGTCACCGCAAGTGATCGAGCGAGAGATCGTGGAGAAGGTCGCCGTCACCCCCGTGGTGTCGTCGCCCATGCTGCGAGGCGACCACGGCGTGGTGGCCGTCGCCGAGCGCCTCAGCCCGGCCATCGTTCGCCTCGACGTGGAGCAGGCCGGCGGCACGGCCACGTGCTCCGGAGTGCTGTTCCGCGATGACGGCCTCGTGCTCACCAGCGCCCACGTCGTGGCGGGTGCTACGGCCATCAGCGTGGTGCTCACCGACGGGCGCCGTCTCGACGGGCGTCTCGTCGGCCTCGATGGCGTCACCGACGTGGCGCTCGTCGACGTCGATGGGCAGGGGTTCCCGGTGGCGGTGCTGGGCACCGCTGACGGTCTGGAGGTGGGGGCGCCCGCCATCGCCATCGGCTCGCCCCTCGGACTCGACGGTGGTCCATCGGTGACCACTGGGGTCATCAGCGCCCTCGATCGCCGCGTCGATGCCACCAGCGGCGAGCAGCTCCACGGCATGATCCAGACCGATGCCCCCGTGGCGCCTGGCTCGTCGGGAGGCGCGCTCCTCGATGCCAACGGCGCCGTCATCGGGATCATGACGGCCGTCGCCGACCAGCCCGGCGGCCGGTTCGGCTTCGCCACCCCGATCGATCTTGCGCACCGGGTGGCCCAACAGCTGCTGGCCACCGGGCACATGGCCCACGGCTGGCTCGGCGTAGAGGGCGCAGACCTGACGGCCGAGCAGGCCAGGGCGATGAGCGTCGCCGGCGGAGCCAGGGTGCAGCGCGTTGCCGCGAGCAGCCCCGCGGCGCGCGCCGGTCTCACGCCTGACGACGTGATCACCGAGGTCGACGGCAAGGCGATCAGGTCCACCTCGAACCTCGTCGTGCGGCTGCGTGCTCACGATCCCGGCGACCCGGTGAGGGTCGGCTACTGGCGTGACGGACAGCACGCCGAGGTCACCATCACGCTCGTCGAGCACCCCTGAGCTTCGTCACACGGACGGGGGCCGGATCAGCGCCGCCGGCGACGGATCAGGCCCACGACACCGACGGCGGCGCCCAACAGGACTACGCCTGACGCGCCGAGCGCGATCTCCTGACGACGACGGGGACTGAGCGTGGCCCAGGCGCCGGCCCGATGGGCGCCGACGTAGGCCTCCTCGTTGGAGGCGGCGGGCGCCCAGCCGTCGGCCTTGAGTCGATCGTTGGCGATCACCCACGGGTGGACGGTGTAGGGGAGCAGCTCGGGCGGGGTGGGCGCCAGGCCCCATCGCCAGCGCACGCCCGCGAGGCGCACGGCGAGGCTTTCGGGTAGGCGCACCCGGGGCGCGCCACCAGCCAGCGCCCGCACGGTGTCGCCGCTGATCCACCCATCGGGAGCCACGTTGCGGGGGCCGTCGAGGCGCTCCCGGCGGGCCAGGTCGACCGCCGCGGCGAGGTCGGCGACATCGAGGAACTGGGCCGGAGGCTCGTGATCGGTGACGGGCAGGGCGGTGGCGCGTGCCAGCGCCCGAGCCAACCACCCGTTCCCCGACGCCGCGACGGTGACGGTGGGGCGCAGGATGGCGATGGTGGCGCCGGGATGGTCGTCCCGCCAGTCGGCGGCCGCCCGCTCGGCCTCGGCCTTCTCCGAGGCCATCGCCACGCCGGGGTTGGGTCGCAGCGGCGCGTCCTCCGTGAGCGGGACCGGGTTGTTGGCCCACGCGCCGTAGGCCGTCGCGCTCGAGAGCAGCACGACGTGCGGCGCCCCAACCGCCGATGCCGCGTCGAGCACCCGCCGGGCCAGGCCGCCCTCGCCGGTGGCGGCGTTGATCGACGCACCCGGCACCGGGCCCTCCGCTTGCGCGAGGTGCACGACGGAAGCCGCGCCCTCCAACAGCGGCTTGAGGTCGGCAGTGGCGAGGTCGACCTGATGGCGTTCGATACCGGCCGGGAGGCGGCGGAGCGAGCGGCGATCGATGGCGATGACGTGCGGAACGTCGGGGTCGGCGAGGGCCAAGGCGCAGACGCGCTGCCCGAGCTCGCTTGCCGCCCCCGTGACGACGACGGCACCGGACACCGTCGGAGGGGCCAGGGTGACGCGGTCCGAATCGGATGCCATCGCCCTACGATGCCCCTGTGAGCGAGGAAGATCCACTCGGTGATGCATTCGGAGGGATTCCGTTCCTCGGCGACCTCGCTCGGATGTTCGGTCAGGGGGGCGGCCTGCCGTGGGACAACGCGCGTCAGGTGGCCATCAGCGTGGCCACCGACGGCACGAGCGAACCCAACGTCGATCCCGTCGAGCGCATCGGGATCGAGCAGCTCGCCCGGGTGGCCGATCTCCACGTGGCCGACGTCACCGGCTTGCGCACGTCCCAGGGCGGGCGAGCCGTCGCGGCTGTGCCCGTCAACCGCACCCGATGGGTGACGGACAGCCTCGAGGCCTACCGACCCCTCGTCGAGCGCCTGGCCGGCGCCCTTGGCCCCTCGGCCGCCGACCTCGACGACTCCGACGACGACCCGGACGACCCGATGGCGGGCATGTTCAGCGGCATGCTCCAGATGCTCCAGCCGATGATGCTGGCAATGACTGCGGGCTCGATGGTGGGCCACCTGGCCCGACGCAGCTTCGGTCAGTACGACCTGCCCATCCCCCGCCCCGCTGAGGGCGCCCATGCCGATGAGCTCCTGCTCATCGTCCCCAACCTCGACGTCTTCGCCTCCGAGTGGAGCTTGCCCGCGGACGACCTCCGCCTGTGGATCTGCGTGCACGAGATCGCGCACCACGCGATCTTCGGCGTCCCCCACGTAAGGGCCCGCCTCGACGACCTGCTCACGCGCTACGTCTCGAGCTTCACCAACGACTTCAGCTCCCTCGAGGACCGCATCGGGCACATCGATCCGTCCGACCCCAACGCCCTCGCCGGGCTGCAGGAGCTCATCGGGTCGCCCGATGTGATCCTGGGCGCCATCACCTCAGCCGAGCAGCACCACCTGCGCCCACAGCTCGACGCGCTGGTGGCGGTGGTGGAGGGCGTGGTCGATCACGTGCTCGACGTCGTCGGCGGCAAGCTGATCTCCGACTACGGGATGCTCACCGAGGCCCTCCGAAGGCGCCGGGTGGAGGCGGCCGAGTCCGACCGCTTCGTGGAGCGGCTCTTCGGCCTCGAGCTCACGCAAGCCACTTACGACCGCGGCTCCGCGTTCGTCGCCGGCGTGATCGAACGGGCGGGCGAGGACGGCCTGCGGCGCCTCTGGGTGGACGAGGCCCACCTCCCCACCCCGGCCGAGGTCGACGCCCCAGGTCTCTGGCTGGCCCGCCTCGACCTCCCCGACTAGCCGACACTCAACTCGACCCCCAGCGTTGCGTTGACCCTTAGAACCCGCCGGGTCATCGTCCCCGAAAACCGTGACACGACCACCTACTGGAGCTGGGTGGGGTCGCCGCCGGGGCGCGGTTGGATCCAGGTGGGGTCGACGGGCACGCCGAGGTCGAGGGTGGTGGTGTCGGCCCGAGTGGCGTCGTCGGGCGCGATGCCCGGGCCCGCGGGCGGCCGGTTGACGTGGGCCCGATGGGCGGCCCGATGGCCGGCCAGGTAGGAGACGAGGGCAAACGCCGCCGCCGCTGTGATGATCAAGAACCCCAGACGCAACGGCATCCCGAGCACCACGGGGATGACGGCCCCGATCACCCAGACGAGCTGGAAGCGCACCTCGAAGCGGGCGAAGGAGCGGCCCCGGTTGGCGTCGGGGGCGTCGCGTTGGACCAGTGAGTCGAAGCCGAGCTTGGCGCACGTCGAGGCCACTGCCACGGTGGCCGCCATCAGCGCGGCACCAGCCAGGTCACCGAGGCGGACCGACACCAGCCCCATCACCGTGGTCGTGGCGAGGACGGCCAGCAAGATCCGCTCCTCGGGCATCGCGCGCCGCAGCGCGGGGGCCAGCACCGAGCCGAGCAGCACGCCGACTCCGGTGAAGCCGAGCACCAACCCCATGTGCCACGTCGGATCGTCTCGTAGGTCGAACAAGAGGAGGAACGTGAGGAAGCCGACCATGCCCCGGATCAACCCCATCGCGGATGACGCGAGCACGATCCCGATGCCCCGCAGCTCCGCGGTCTCGGCTGCGGTGGCCGGCGCCTCCGCCACCTGCGTGGCCGGCACGCGCAGCGCGGCGAGCATGGCGACGAGGTACGCCACGAGCGCCACGCCGAGCACGCCCGGCGACCCCGCCAGCGCGAAGGCCAGCGCCGCGGGAACGGCTGCCGCAGGAGCAGCCAGCCCCGACAGGAGCTGCAGCTTGGAGTTGGCCTCGACGAGCTCGGTGTCGGTGCGGACCACCGTTGGCACGAGCGCGCTCCGCGCCACGCCGTAGGCCTTGCCGAGGGCCAGCACGGTGAAGGCCTCGGGGAACAGCAGCAGGCTGTGCAGGTCGTTGAGCATCACCAGGCACACCAGAGACCTGGCGCCGTGGGCACCGATCATCATCCAGCGTCGACCGCCGCGGGATCGGTCGAGCACGGGCCCGATGAAGGGCGCCACGACGGCGAGCGGGGCCATCGTGAGGGCGAGGTAGAGGAAGACCTTCCATCGGGCATCGCTGGGATCGAGGTCGAAGAACAGCGAGTTGGCGAGGGCGATCGTGACGAGCGCGTCGCCCGCAGCCCCAAACGCGTGCGAACGGGCGAGGCGGGCGAACGGGGACAGGTGGAAGGCTTCGGCGCCGGCCCGCGACGGGGGCCTCGAGAGCGGCTGCCAGCCGTCCGGGTCGGACATCGCCCCCATCGTAGAGGTGGTCCTGTGACGGCTCCGACCCGACGTCAGGGCTTCGGTGCCTCGTACTTGTACCCGAGGCCGCGGATCGTGACGATCCGCGACGGCGCCGACGGATCTGCCTCGACCTTGGCTCGGAGCCGCTTCACGTGCACGTCGAGGGTCTTCGTGTCGCCGACGTAGTCGGTGCCCCAGACCCGGTCGATGAGGGTGTCGCGAGGAAGCACGCGACCGGCGTTGGCCAAGAGGACCTCGAGCAGCTCGAACTCCTTGAGCGGCAGCTGCACGGCCGCACCCCGGATGACGACCTCGTGGCGCTGCGGGTCGAGGGCCACGTCGCCGACCTCCAGCAGCTCGCCCGAGCCGTGCGCCGTCGTGTCAGCAGAAGGGCGCCGGAGCACCGCCCGCATGCGAGCCACCAGCTCACGTAAGCGATAGGGCTTGGTGACGTAGTCGTCGGCACCGACCTCGAGCCCGACCACGGTGTCGATCTCATCGCCCTTGGCCGACACCATGATGATCGGCACGGACGACCGGCGGCGCAGCTCTCGGCACACGTCGAGGCCCGACACCTTGGGGAGCATCACGTCGAGCAGGACAAGGTCCGGCTTGATGGCGTCGAAGACGTCGAGCGCCTCGGCACCATCCCTGGCCACCTGCACCCGGAACCCCTCGCGCTTCAGGCCCACGGTCAGCGCGTCGACGAAGGACGGCTCATCCTCCACGACGAGCACGGTGATCTCGGGTGTGGTCATGCGCTCACTTCACCTCGCTGGTGTCAGAGGCTGGGCTGCCAGCGCGGCCAGGCAGGCGCAGCGTGAAGGTGGAGCCCTCGCCCTCGCTCGAGTCGACCTGCACCTCACCGGCGTGGTTGCCGGCGACGTGCCGGACGATGGCGAGGCCGAGACCAGTGCCACCGGTCTCGCGGCTGCGAGCCCGGTCGACGCGATAGAAGCGCTCGAACACTCGCTCGAGATCCCGGCGCGGGATGCCGATCCCGTGATCCTCCACCGTGAGATCGATCCACCGGCCGTCGGCGCTGGCCCCCACCCGCACCGTCGAGCCCTGATCGGAGTACTTCACCGCGTTGTCGAGCAGGTTGTAGATCGCCGACACGAGCTGCCGGCGGTCGCCAACGACGGTCAAGGCGGCCGGCGCGGGCGCGGCCTCCACGGAGATCCCCTGCTGCTCCGCTCCGCCCCGAACTCGGTCGATGGCTTCATCGATCAGCGGGGCCACGAGCAGGTCTTCGCGGGTGACTTGGGGATCTGCCTCGATCCGGGAGAGCTCGAGGAGGTCGTCGATGGTGCGGGCGACGCGGAACGCCTCCTGCAGCATCCGCTCGGCCAGGCGTCGCGCCACTGCGGGCTCGTCCTCTGCGAGCAGGGTCTCGGCGAGAAGTCCCAGCGCACCGACGGGCGTCTTCAGCTCATGGCTGATGTTGGCCACGAACTCGCGCCGGATGGCCTCGAGCCGCCGTCGATCCGTGATGTCGTCGATGATGACGAGCGCTCCGAGATCTTGGGCGCTGTGCTCGAGCGCCACGGCCGTGAGCACCAAGGTGCGGCGGGGCGGGCCGAACAGATCGACCGTGCGTGCGGGCGAGCTCGGCCCGCCGCCCAGCACCTGCTGGGCCAGCTCGGTGATGGCCTCCTCGACGAGCGCCTCGCTGTGCCTGGCGGTGAGGTAGCCCGCGGCCACCTTGTTGCGGAACGCGATCTCACCGCTGCCGTCGAACACGACCACACCGGCGGGAACCGCGGCGAGCGCACCGGCCAACCGTGCCTCGGCGAGCGAAACATCGAGGCCGCGGGACAGAGCGCGATCCACGACGCGCTCGACAACGGAGGTCGCCTCCGCCAGCCCGCTGCCCGTGGGCACGACGTCGTCAGCGAGGCGCCGGCTGGCGCTGACAAGACGGCCAGCCAGGCGGCGCTGACTCGCCAGCACGACCGCGAGCGCGAGCAAGAGCCCAGCCGCGATGACCCCCAGGACAGCCGTCATGCGTCGGCGTCCGACTCCTCGTCGTGGCCGGCCTTGGATCGAGCCGCGAACCGTGCGGCACCCGAGTGCTCGGGCAGCCACCCGGTCACCATGTACTGCACTCGCTCGCCGATGTTCACGGCGTGGTCACCGATGCGCTCGTAGTAGCGGCCCACCAAGGCCAGCTGCACCGCGATCTGGACGTCCTGCACGTCGGGGTGCAGCTCGAGGATCGCCTGGATGTAGTCCTTGTGGAGCTGATCGAGGCGATCATCCATGTCGTCGAGGGCGCCGGCCAACGTGGCGTCGCCCTGTGCATACGCGTCCATCGCGAGGGTGTAGAGCCGCACGGCCTCGCCGGCCATCGCCTCGAGCAGGCTCCGCAGAGGGACGGGCACCTGGCTGCCGTAGAGCCGGCGAGCAGCCTTGGCCACGTTCACCATGAGATCACCGGAGCGCTCGATCTCCGAGGTGAGGCGGATGGCGGTGACGACCGCTCGCATGTCGCTCGCCATGGGCTGCTGGCGGGCGAGGATCGTGAAGCACCGCTCCTCGATGTCGAGGGTGAGCGCGTCGATCTCGTCGTCGCCTTCGATGAGCGCCTGCGCGCCCGACAGATCGAGGTCGAGCAGCGCCTGCGTGCCCCGCATGATCGTCTCGGTCACCCGCGCGGCAACCCGGATGAGGTCGCGCTGGATGTCGTCGAGCTGGTGGTGGAAGGTCGATCGGGTCTCGTTCATGTCGCTCCGTCTCAACCGAACCGGCCGGTGATGTAGTTCTCCGTGCGCTCATCGCTGGGGTTCGAGAACATCTTGTCGGTGCTGTCGCACTCCACGAGCAGCCCCGTGCGGGTGTCGCTCTCCGGGTTGACCTCCGTGGTGAAGAAGGCCGTGCGGTCGCTCACCCGGGCTGCCTGCTGCATGTTGTGGGTGACGATGATGATCGTGTACTGGTCCTTGATCTCCTGCATCAGATCCTCGATGCGCGCCGTGGCGATCGGGTCGAGCGCCGAGCACGGTTCGTCCATGAGGAGCACCTCGGGATCGTTGGCGATGGCGCGCGCGATGCAGAGGCGCTGCTGTTGCCCGCCGGAGAGGCTCATGCCCGACGCCTTGAGCCGATCCTTCACCTCGTCCCAGAGGGCGGCGCCGTGCAGCGCCCGCTCCACGATGTCGTCCATGTTCGCCTTGACCCCGGCGATCTTCGGGCCGTACGCGACGTTGTCGTAGATCGACTTCGGGAACGGGTTGGGCTTCTGGAACACCATCCCGATCCGACGCCGCACCTCCACCGGGTTGACCTCTCGGTCGTAGAGGTCGACGCCGTGGTACGTGATGGAGCCGTCGACTCGTGCGCCCTCGATGAGGTCGTTCATCCGGTTGAAGCAGCGCAGCACGGTCGTCTTGCCGCACCCGGAGGGACCAATGAACGCCGTGATCTCCTTGCGGTCGACCTGGATGTCGACGTCGCGCACCGCACGGAAGGATCCATAGAAGACGTTGAGGTCGCGCACGTCGAACACGACCTCGCGTTCCTCTGCGGCGGACGTTGCCGCGTCGGGGTGGGACGCATCTCTGGCCAGGGCGCTCAGGTCGACGGCGGGGCTGTCGGTGTCGGGGACCATGGAGGTCACGTCCTCTTCTTCTCGAAACGTGTGCGCAGCACGATGGCGATGGTGTTCATGGCCAGAACGATCAGCAGCATGACGATGATGGCCGCTGCCGCAAGCTCGTCGAAGCCGGCGCGGGGGGTGCGGGCCCAGTCCGCGATCACGATGGGCAGGGCGGTGAAGCGATCGTGCAGCTGCGAGACGTCGAGGAGACCCTGCTTGCCGGGCAGCAACCCCGTGACCGCTCCGCAGAGCAGGAGCGGTGCCGCCTCGCCGATGGCCCGGGCCAACGCCAGCACCGTACCGGTGATGATGCCGGGGAGGGCGTAGGGCAGCACCTGGGTGCGGGTGACCTCCCAGCGAGTGGCGCCGACGCCGTAGCCCGCCTCCCGCAAGGTGGAGGGCACCGCCCGCACCGCCTCGGCCGAGGTGATGATGACGATAGGCAGCACGAGGATGGCGAGGGTGATGCCAGCCGCCATCACCGATCGACCGCCGGTGAGCCCCGACAGCTGCTTCACGAAGATGGTGAGCCCGAGGATCCCGTAGACGATCGACGGCACCCCAGCCAGGTTGCGGATGTTGAGATCGATGAAGCGGGCCAGCCGACCCTTGCTGGCGTACTCCTCGAGGTAGACGGCCGAGGCGATCCCGATCGGGAAGGACAGGAACACCACGAAGATCCCGATCCAGAAGGTGCCCCGGATGGCCTGGAACACACCCGCCGCATCCGCTCTGGTGCGCAGCCCACCCGACAGGAACGACTCCGCGCGCGTCGTGAACACGGTGGCGCCCGTGGTGCCGACGTTGAAGAACAGGGATGCGAGCACCGCGAAGGACACGCCGAGCGATACCAGCAGGAGAAGCTTGAACGCGATGCCCTTGACGTCGGCCTTGCCTCCCGTGAGCTGCTCGCGGACGGTGGCCGAGGCCGTGCGCCCGCCCGCGCCGATGGTGGTGAGAGCCATCAGTAGCGCTCCCTGACCCGTCGCACGAACCGGTTGGCGAGGACGTTGAGCACGAGCGTGATGACGAACAGCACCGCTCCCACGAAGTAGAGGCTCTGGAAGGTCAGCGCCTGACCGACAACCTGATCGGTGCCCTGAGCTTGGGTGGCCATCGCGGCGGTCATCGTGAGGCCGGGCTTGAACGGGTTGGTCTGGAAGGCCTGGTTGCCGGCCGCGCCTCCGGCGATGAAGACCACCATCGTCTCCCCGATTGCTCGGGACACGGCGAGGATGCACGCAGCTACGAGCCCCGACACAGCCGCCGGCAGCACGACGCGGGTGACCGTGGTGATCTTCTTCGCACCCATCCCGTAGCTCGCTTCGCGCAACGCGCTCGGCACGGCCCGGAGAGCATCCTCGGAGATCGATGCCACGAGCGGGATCGACAGGATCCCCACGGCGATGCCGGCCGCCACCAGGTTGAACAGATCGGCGCCGAAGAACCGTTGCACGATCGACGGCGAGATCACCGAGATGGCGAAGAAGCCCAACACCACGCTCGGGATGCCAGCGAGCACCTCGAGGGTGGGCTTGAGCGCCTTCCTGACTCCCGGGCGGGCGTACTCCGAGAGGTAGATCGCGGTCCCGAGGCCGACCGGCACCGCAACGAGCATGGCGATCACGGTCACCCAGAGGCTGCCCACGATCAGCGTGCGGATGTCGTACACGCCCTGGCGGGGGTACCACCCCTCGGCCAGCAGCACCTTCGACCAGTCGACCTGGGTGACGAAGGTGAAGGTCTCGCGAGCCAGTGACCAGACGATCCCCACGCTGATCACGATCGACACCAGTGCTGCAGCGGTCAGCAACCCCCGCACGATCGCTTCGGTGCGGACGCGGCGGGGGTCACCTCGGAGGTCGGCGAGCTGCAGGTGCGGGCGCTGGAGCGAGAGGTCGGACACGGTTCCTGTCCACGGAGCGGGCGACGAGATGATCGCAGATCTGGCCCGGACATCCCCAAGGGAGCCGGGCCAGAGCTGCGATGGTCGAGGTCAGCCTGCGGTGGTGCCTTCGGTGCGCGCCTTCCAGGTGGCGCGGGTGGCGTCGAGCTGGTCGGCGGGCAGGTCGACGTAGCCGACCTCAGAGACCGACTTGATGCCGGTCTTGCTCAGGTAGAAGTCGACGTAGCCGGCCACGGCGGGCTTGTCCTTGGCCGATGCCGCATTCACGTAGAGGTAGAGCGAGCGGCTCAGGGGGTAGGTGCCATCCGCGATCGTCGCAACGGACGGTGCGATGCACTCGCCGCCGGGAGCCTTGGAGATGGTCAGCTCCTTCACCTTCTTGCCGGCATCCTGCGCGAAGGCGAACCCAACCCACCCCAGCGGGGTGTCGGAGGCCTCCATGGCCGAGATGATGGCGGTGTCGTCGGCCTGCGACGCGTAGTCGGGTCGGGCCGTCTTCACCTGATCAGCGGTGATCTTCCCGGCCACGACACGAGGCTCCTCGAGCTTCTTGAACGCGATCTCCAAGAAGCTGTCGTACGTGCCCGACTCGGCGCCGGGGGCGGTCACCACGAGCTCCGCGTCGGGCAGCTTCGTGGTGGAGCCCAGCTCGCCGGCCAAGGCTGCGGCGTCCTTCCAGTTCTTGACACCCTTGGCCTCGGGGCCCACGAGGGCGTACAGATCCTCGAAGCTCAGGCAGGTGACGGACTTGTTGGCCGGGTTGGTGAGCACCGAGATGCCGTCGAACCCGATCTTCAGCTCGATGAACTTGATCCCCTTGGCGGCGCACGCCTGGGCCTCGTCGGGCTTGATCGGACGGGAAGCGTCGGAGATGTCGGTCTCGCCGGCACAGAAGAGCTTGAAGCCGTCGCCGGTGCCGGGACCGTCGACGGTGGCACCGATGCCGGAGCAGTCGAGGAGCTTCTCACCGACCGCCGACGAGATCGGCTCGACCGTCGATGAGCCCGACACCGTCAGGTCGCCGGTGACATCGGCGGGGCAGTCCTTGGCGCTGGAACCATTGCCAGCCGTGGTGCTCGTAGCCGCGGTGTCCGACTTGCTCCCACCGCATGCTGCAGCGACGAGCCCGAACGCGAGCAACGCCGTGAGCCAGACGATCAGCTTCTTCTTGGGCACACGCCCTCCTTGAGGACAGCAGGTGTCATCCCGGTGACGACACGCCTACACACGGCACGGTACGAAGGCTCTGTGGACGCGAAGGGTGGCCCAGGTGAACGGGAGGTGAATGCCGCAGCAACGTTCGGTGGAGCGCCTCAGGACCGCCGGCGAATCCTCGAGCGAGCGATCTCCTCGAGCCGCAGGTGGGTGTCCACCGTGCCCCCGTCGGCGACGTGCTCCCACTGCCCGTCGCTCCCTAGCTCCCACGCCAGCGTGTCATCGGCCAGGTCGACGTCGAGGATCTCCTGCAGGCGGGCCTGGAGGTCGGGATCGACGACGCTCACGAGAGCCTCCACCCGGCGATCCAGGTTCCGGGGCATCAGGTCGGCGGACCCGATCAGGAACTGAGGCCGCCCCGCTCCGGCACCGTTGGCGAACCGGTAGATGCGCGAGTGCTCCAGGTAGCGGCCGACGATCGATCGCACCCGGATGTGCTCCGACAGGCCCGGCACGCCCGGCACGAGGCAGCAGATGCCCCGCACGATCAGATCCACCTCGACACCAGCTCGCGACGCTCGATACAGCGCCTCGATCGTTGCCTCGTCGACCAGGCTGTTCATCTTCAGCGTGATGGCCGCCGGCTCGCCGGCCTTGGCGGCCTTGACCTCGCGACGGATCAGCTTCTCCAGGCCCGAGCGCGTGGTGTGCGGGGACACGAGCAGCTTGCTGTAGCGCACATCTCGCCCGTAGCCAGTGAGGTAGTTGAACAGCTGGCTGAGGTCGGCACCGATGTCGGGGTCAGCCGTGAGCAGGCCCACGTCCTCGTAGGTGCGGGCTGTCTTCGAGTTGTAGTTGCCCGACCCGATGTGGCAGTAGCGCCGAACGCCGTCGGGCTCGTCGCGGACCACGAGCGCTGTCTTCGAGTGCACCTTCAGGCCGACGAGGCCGTACACCACGTGCACGCCAGCGGTCTCGAGCGCCTTGGCCCACTCGATGTTGGCCCCCTCATCGAAGCGCGCCTTGAGCTCGACCAGCACCGCCACCTGCTTGCCCCGCTCGGCAGCACGGATGAGCGACCGGACGATCGGGCTGTCGCCGGAGGTGCGGTAGAGGGTCATCTTGATCGCCAGCACATGCGGATCGACCGATGCCTGTCGGATGAACTCCTCGACCGACGTTCGGAACGAGTCGTACGGGTGGTGCACCAGCACGTCGCCGTCGCGGAGCACCGCGAAGAAGTCGGGACCGTCTTCGTCACCGGCGTCGAGTCGACTCTGCGTGACCCGCTGGAACGCCGGATCCTTGAGCTCAGGACGATCGAGGCCGTGCACCGACCACAGCCCACCCAGGTCGAGCGGGCCGACCAGGCAGTAGGTGTCCTCCTCCCCCAGGTCGAGCTCGCGCTGGAGGAGCTCGCGCACCTCCTGGGTCATCCCGTCGCTGATCTCGAGGCGCACCGCCCGTCCGAACTGGCGACGACGCAGCTCGATCTCCACCGCCGCGAGCAGGTCGTCGGCCTCCTCCTCCTCGAGGGTGAGGTCGGCGTTGCGGGCCACTCGGAAGCTGTGGTGGGCGGCGATCTCCATCCCAGGGAACAGCTGGGTGAGGTGGGCGGCGATGACCTGCTCGAGAGGCACGAACCGCTCACCGTCTGGCATGACCACGAACCGGGGCAGCAGGTCTGGCACCTTCACCCGAGCGAAGCGGTGCTCGCCCGTGACCGGGTCGCGCAGTGACATGGCCAGGTTGAGCGAGAGGTTGGAGATGTAGGGGAACGGGTGGCCGGGGTCGACGGCGAGCGGGGTGAGCACCGGGAAGATGCGCTTCTCGAAGGTCTCCACGAGGAACTTCTCGTCGTCATCGTCGAGCTCGTCCCAGCTGGACAGGCGGATGCCTCCGTCGGCCAGCGCGGGCACGACCTGCTCCAGGAAGGCTCGCTCCTGGCGGGCAACCAGCTCCGCGACCCGCTCTCGGATCGCGACGAGCTGTTGGGCGGGCGACGCTCCGTCGGGCGACGTCTTCAGCAACCCAGCCGCCACCTGATCCTTGAGGCCAGCCACGCGCACCTGGAAGAACTCGTCGAGGTTCTGGCTGAAGATGGCGAGGAACTTGGCCCGCTCGAGGACCGGAACCGACGGATCCTCAGCCAGCGCGAGGACGCGGGCGTTGAAGTCGAGCCACGAGAGCTCGCGGTTCAGGTAGCGGAATCGAGCCGCCACCTCACCTCCACCTATGCGTCTTCAGGAAGGCCGAGGTCCCAGTCGAGCAGGATGTTCTCCCGCTCCGCATCGCGGATCACGCGCTCCCGGTTGCGACGGAACTGCGGATCGTGCGGCGGCAGCAGGACCAAGCGGGCCAAGACGCGGCGCTCGAAGTCGTCGATGATCGACCGATCGCCGAACTCGGAGTCGATCCGCCAGTGCGGCGTCACCGGACCCAGGTAGACGACCCGTGCGTGGGCACGGGGGGGCTCGAGCGGGGCGGCGGCGACATCAGACATAGAAGACCACGGTAGCGGGTGGGCGGTGGGACGCCCCAGTGCCCCCACCACCGCCCCACCACCTCAGCCCATCACGTGCCGGCGCTGCGCTGCCCGAGGGTGATCTCGAGCGTCTTGTCCTGGCCCGCTCGCACGATGTGGAGGGTCACCTTGTCCCCCGGCGCTCGCTTGGTGACCGTTGTGCGCACGTCGGATGCGGTGTCCACCTTGGTGGCATCGATCTGGGTGATGACGTCGCCCACCTCGAGGCCGCCCTTGGCCGCGGCAGACGCCGGAACCACCTCGGTCACGAAGGCGCCCGTGCTGCGGTCGACACCGAAGCGCTGGCGAACGGCGTCCGCCAAGCCGGCCACGTCGGTGCTCGACACGCCGAGGAAGGCCTGGTCGGGCGTGACGGAGCCCTTGCCGGCCTGGAGCTCCTTGATGATCGGCTTGGCATGGTCGATGGCGATCGAGAACCCGAGGTTCTGGGCGTCGGCCACGATGGCCGTGTTCATCCCGACGACCTGCCCTGCCGCGTTCACGAGCGGCCCGCCCGAGTTGCCCGGGTTGATGGCCGCATCGGTCTGAATGAGGCCTTTCAGGCTCACGCCCTCCGCGTCGAGGTCGCGGTCCTTGGCGGACACGATCCCGCGGGTCACGGTCGGTTCGCCGCCAAGGTTCAGCGCGTTGCCGATGGCGATGACCTCGTCACCGACCCGCAGGGCGTCGGAGGACCCGAGCTCTGCCGGGACGAGATCCTTGACGCCGGAGATCTTGATGACCGCCAGGTCGTCATCCGGCGACGCGCCGACGAGGGTGGCGTCGTGCTGGGTGCCGTCCGCGAGCACCACCGTCATCTTGCCCAGACTGCCGATCACGTGGGCGTTCGTGAGGATCAGGCCATCCTTGCTCAGGACGATCCCCGAGCCCGCGCCCTGGAACACGCCACGCGAGGTGGTCTGGCTGGTCTCGATGGCCACGACTGAGTCCTGCACCTTGGCAAGGATCCCCTGGATGTCGAGGGCGCCACCAGCGGTGGCGATCGGGGTGGCGATGGGGCGGCTGGCGCTCGACGTGTTGTCGTCGCGCAGCGAGACGGTGACACCCGCAGCCACGAGGGCGGCGACGACCGCTCCGACGAGGGCCCCGACGAGGGCCGACCGTCGGGTGGAGGGTCCGCCCGCGGCCGGGGCGGATCCGGCCACGGGCGGAGGGGTGGGCAGCGCGGTCGGCCAGGCAGGCGGGATCGCGGCGTGCTCGGAGGTGTCAGCGATCGGATCGGGCGTCGACCAGTCCCAGCCGCCGGCGACGGGGTCGATCGGATCCACCGGCTCGGCTGACTCGACTGACTCGGCCGCCTCGGCCGCCTCGGCCGACCAGACCTGATCCGCGTTCGTCACCTCGGCGGGCGTCACCGGCGCCGCGGACTCGATCGGCGCTGCGTTCGTAGCCTCTGCCGGTGCCACGGGCTCCGCGGGCTGCACGGACTCGGCGGGGTCGCCGTCGAGCTCGGGGGTGGTGGCGTCTGGATGGTCCATGGGTGCTCCCTCAGTGTGGTGCGGCGACTCCGGTGCATCTGCTCCCATGGACCCATCCTCGCCCGAGCGACGCGTGTTGCCACCGCGAGATGGCGTCTGGTTCTCAGGGATTCTTCAGGCCAGCGGGAACCAATCCGCTCGCCGTGCCGTAGAACAGGGGTGTCGGCATCGAAAGGCGGTTCCATGGACCACGAATGGATGACGCGGGGCCTGTGTGCCAACGTCCCCCCCTCCACCTTCTTCCCGAGCGACGGCGCCGGCGTCGACGTGGCGCGCAAGATCTGCGCCAGCTGTCCCGTGCAGGAGCAGTGCCTCGAGCATGCGCTCGTCAACCGAATCGACCACGGCGTGTGGGGCGGCTGCTCGGAGCGCGAGCGGCGCCGCATCCTCAAGCGTCGACGGGCCGATCGGGCCGCGGTCGTCGGGTAGACGCCGCCTCGACCTGACCCGAAGACCGTTGGTGCTCAGGCCTTGGGGTCGTCGTCCTCGGCCGACTCCTTGAGCCCCTGCTTGAACTCGCTCTGGGCCTTGCCCAGCGAACGAGCCAGCTGCGGGAGCTTGGTGCCGCCGAAGAGAACGAGGATGACGATCAACACGATGAGGAGCTCAGGAGCGCCGAGGTTCACGGGGGTCACGCTACCAGTCCCCCTTCGGTGATCCGCATCAGGGCGGGGCACCGTGCCAGGCTCAGACGGTGCTCGAGTGCGTCATCAACATCAGCGAGGGCCGCGACCTCGATCGGGTCACCCGGATCGCCGCCCATGCAGAGTCGGCCCTGCTCGATGTGCACACCGACCCACATCACAACCGCTCCGTGCTCACGGTCGTGGGCGAGGACGCGCCGAGAGCCGTGGCCACCGCAACGATCGCCGCGCTCGACCTCCGAGTCCACGACGGCGTGCATCCCCGCCTCGGCGTGCTCGACGTCGTGCCCTTCGTGGCCCTCGAGCGCTCCACCGACGCTGACGCCGTCCACGCGCGCGACGCGTTCGCAAGGTGGCTCGGAGACACCCACCGGGTGCCGTGCTTCCTCTACGGCGCGGAACGCTCGCTGCCCGAGGTCAGGCGGGAGGCCTTCGGTGCGCTCGCCCCGGACACCGGCCCGCCGCTGCCCCACCCCACCGCGGGGGCGACCGCCGTCGGCCAGCGGGGCCTGCTCGTCGCGTACAACGTGTGGCTCGGCGGCACCGACCTCGCCACCGTGCGCCGAATCGCCGCCCACCTCCGCAGCCCCGAAGTCCGCACGCTTGGCCTCCGGGTCGGCGGCCGCCTGCAGCTGTCGATGAACCTCACCAAGCCCGCGATGATCGGTCCCGCGATGGCCTACGACCGTGTCGTGGCTTCGGCGGCTGCCGTCGGCATGTCCGTGGATGGCGCCGAGCTCGTGGGCCTCATCCCGCGAGCCGTCCTTCGCGCTGTGCCTGAGGATCGCTGGGGCGAGCTCGACCTGAGCGAGGCGCGCACGATCGAAGCTCGCCTCGATGCCGGCCGAACCGGCTAGACCGCTCGCCGGACCGCTAGGCGGTGGATGCGGTGCGACGGGCGAGCGCTCGTTGGCGCCGGAGGCGACGCCGCTCACGCTCGCTCATGCCACCCCAGATGCCGAACTTCTCGCCGTTGACCAGCGCGTACTCGAGGCAGTCCTCGCGGACCACGCACCCTCGGCACACCTCCTTGGCCTCGCGCGTGGACGCACCACGCTCGGGGAAGAAGAGGTCTGGGTCGACGCCGAGGCAGTTCGCGTAGTCCTGCCAGGACTTGTCATCAGGCTCGATTGAGATGGGGATCTGCACGTGCCCTCCTCCCGCAGTGGGGACGGTGGGTCGATGGACGGGACCGGACTGGCACCTCCGGAGACCGGCGGATACCACATCCGTAATTACATTGGTGTGATCTTGGTCTCTTCGGGCGCTCCGCGCAAGGGGAAGCCCCGGATTTGCTGGGCTGATCTTCGGATCCCGCGCAGGGTCGTTGCGCATCGAGCCCTCGGAGAGGAACACTCACCCCGGATGGCGGCACACCTTGCACACGCAGCACGCACCCGGCGGTGGGGCGCGCTCTGCGTCGCGATCGGCGTCGGCCTGGCCGTGTTCGCGGTCGTCGACGGCGAGCGCGGATCCGAGACGGTTCCCGGCCGCGCCGCCTCGAGCCCCACCAGCCCGCCCACGGTGCTCGGATCGATCGTCACCGCTCCCCCGTCGGAGGCACTGGCCGACCCGGCCACGCCCGCCACCTTCGACCTGCGCGCCGGCGCGGTCACGCCGACCACCCGGCGGGCTCGAGCGCCGCGCGACGAGGTCTCGTCGACCACCAGCACCAGCGTCGCCCAGGCCACCACGACCACCACCGGACCGGAGCTCATCCCCCCGGTGACGATCGAGAACACCACCACCACGACCGAGAGCCCGACGACCACCGAACCGGCCACGACGAGCACCACCGAATCGACCGGGCCCTGAGGAGATGCGCGGATAGGTCACGGTTATCTGAACAGCCGCCAAGAGATTGGCGCTGGGCTGCCTGGTCGCCTCGTCTTCGACTCGGCTCCTACGCCGGTCGGCGGCCCCGCCCGGCTCGCATGGCCCGCTTCTGCTCGATGAAGTCGACGAGCACGTAGTCGCCCAAGGTCTCGGGTGTCGTGAAGAAGGCCCGGCCCCGGTTCATCTGCGTGAGCTTCTCGACGAAGGTCTTCAGGTACGGCGTGGCGTCGAGCATGAAGGTGTTGATTCGGATGCCGTCCTTCGTGCAACGGGCGACCTCGCGCAAGGTGGCGTCGATGGTCTCCTGCACCGGGGGGTAGCTGAAGAACGGCGCCGCCATCCCGGTCTCGAAGTGAGCGGTCGGCTCGCCGTCGGTGATCATGATGATCTGCTTTGTGCCGGTCTCGCGGGCGAGCATCTGGCGACTGAGCTGGAACGCGTGCTGCATGTTGGTGCCGTAGACGAAGTCCCACGACACCTCCGGCAGCTGCTCCGGCTTGATCACGCGGGCCACCTCGCTGAAGCCGACGATGCCGAGGAAGTCGCGCGGGAACTGCATCGAGATGAGCGAGTGCAGGGCCATGGCCACCTTCTTGGCCGCCAGGAAGTTGTCGCGCATCGGCATCGACAGCGAGAGGTCGAGCATGAGGACCGTGGCACTGCGCACCACCTGCTCGGTCTGCTCGATCTCGAAGTCGTCGGGGGTCAGCCGGACCGGCGTGCCACCGCCGGTGCGACGGATGGCGTTGCGGACCGTGCGCTCGATCTGGAGGTTGAACGGGTCGCCGAACTCGTAGGGCTTGGTGTCGTAGGTGCGCTCGTGACCGATGCCGGTGCGCTCGATCTCGTGGCGACCGAGCTTGTCGCGGGCCAGCTTCGAGAACAGATCAGACAGGGCGTTGCGGCCGATCTTGCGCAAGCCCTTCGGAGTGAGCTCGAGCTTGCCCTCCTTGTTGTTGATGAGACCGGCGTCCTCGAGCTGCTTGGCCAGCTTGGCCAGCTGCTCGATGCTGCGCGCCGCGTCCTCACCCAGGAGCTCGCGCGCCCGATCGATGTCCACCTCGGCGAGGGCGCCGGGGCTCGTAGCTCCGCGCATCATCTGCTCGAGCTGGTCGAGATCGCCGAGCTCGTTGAGCATCTGTGCTGCCTCGGCGAACCCGAGGGGGTCCTGGCCGGAGAAGTCGTAGCTGCGATCCCATCCCATCTGCGGGAAGAGCTGCTGCAGGTGGCCGCCGAGCTGGTCCATCTGCCAGCGCAGGTCCATGTCCTCGAGGAGCTGCTCGGACAGCCCTTGGAGCTGTGCCCGCTGCTCCGGTGACATCGAGTTGAGCATCGACTGCATCGCCGCCATGCGCTGCGCCATCAGCTCGAGCAGCTCGTCGACCGTCTCGGGGTTCTCCGGGAAGAAGTCGCCGTAGCGCTCCATGAACTGCTCGAAGGCAGCCTGGGTGTCCTGGCCGGCCTCCTTCATGGCGAGCAGGTCGTTGAGGTCCGAGAGCATGTCCTTCATGCGCTGCATCGACTCGGGGCTGATGTCTTGCATGGCCCCAGCCATCTGGTTGAAGTAGCTCTGAGCCAGCTGCTGACGGAGCTGGTCCATCAGCTCGTCGAAGCGCTCGCGCGCCTCGCTCGAGGTGAACTCGTACTGCTGGAGGTCCTTCACCATCCCGGCCAGATCCGGCGGCAGCATGTCGAGCTGGAGGTTGCGCTCGGCCACCACCTGATCGGTGATCTCCTGCCGGCGCTGGTCGCCCGACTCGCGCGCCTCGCGCGCCAGTTCGTCGAGCCCCTCGCGCTCGGTGTCGAGCACCTCGCGCAGCGCCTCGGCGATCTCCTCGTAGACGCCGCCGAGGTCGTGCTGCTCGAGCCGCTCGCGCCGCTGGCGGCGCAGCCGCTCGATGAGATCGCGCATCCCCATCAGCTGCTCGTCGTTGCGATCGCGGAACCCCTGCTGCATCAGACGACGCAGCGCGGCATGGAGGTCGCCGTGATAGAGCAGATCGTCGGTGATCTCCTCGAGGATCGACTCGGCATCGAGGTCGAACCCGACCTGGGTGCCATCCCAGCGTGAGTAGCGGAAGTGCGGTCCAGGCATCGCCCGCCACCGTATCGGCGGGGTGACGGGCTCGGGGAAGCATCTCGCTGTGGTCTCGGTTGACCGCAGCGTGCGAGTGGAGATCTGGAGCGATGTGGCGTGCCCATGGTGCTACGTCGGCGTAGCGCGGTTCGAGCGGGCCGTGGCGGAGACCGGCATCGACCTGGAGGTGGTGTTTCGGGCCTTCGAGCTCGACCCCACCGTGCCGACGGGACTGGCGAGCCCCCCGCTGGTCGACTACCTCGCCCGCAAGTTCGGGGACCCGAGCCGGGTTCGGGCCGCCCATGCCCGGCTCACCGACGCCGGCCGCGACGTCGGGGTCGACTTCCGCTGGGAGGGCATGCGGCGGGCCAACACCTTCGACGCGCATCGCCTGCTGTCCTGGGCACTCGAGGAGCACGGCGCTGATCACCAGCGAGCGCTCAAGATGGCGCTGCTCCGCGCCTACTTCACCGACGGACTCGACGTGGCCGACCCCTCCGTGCTGGCCGATCTGGCCGCGTCGGTCAGCCTCGACCGCGACCGTGCCGCCGAGGTGCTGGCCTCAGAACGCTACGCCGACCACATTCGAGCGGAGCGCGCCGAGGCGCATCGCAACGGCATCGCCGCGGTCCCCACCTTCGTGGTGGATGGCGAGTGGATGCTGCAGGGCGCCCACGACACCGCCGCCTGGGTCAAGGTCCTCACGCACATGCTGTGACCACCTCACTGCTTCTGTGTGCCCGCAGCCCCGCATGCCGTGGCCCCGTGCACACAGAAGCCGTTGGGGTGGGGGTCGGGCGTGCGGGTCAGGCGCGGGCGCGGTAGGTAGCGCGCTGGCCGACCGCGTCCTTGTTGAGGCGCTTGCTGAGGTGCAGGCCTTCGAGCACGAGCTCGACCGCCGACGCGACCGATGCCGCCGACTCATCGCCGCCCGTGAGCTCGGTGACCGCATCGCGCAGTGCCGGTTGCTGCTCGAGCAGTGCGACGTACTCGGCCGACGTGAGGTCTTCACCCGTGTGGATGACCGCGCCCTCGTCGAAGCTGGCGACGATCGGGCGGAACTGCTCGGGCGAGAAGCGGTCCTTGAACACCGTGAGCACGGCGGCTTTCACGAGCGTCTCGGCGATCTGGGAGTCGCGACCCTCCTCGAGCGACTCGATCTCGATCTTGCCCATCATCGACGCGGGCAGCGCGTCGAGGTCGCTCACCCGAGGCGACACCTCCCGCTCGCCATGACGGAGAGCGCGGCGGGCCGCGTTGGCCACCATGACCTCGTGGTTGGTGATCGTGAAGCGCACCGAGACACCGGAGCGCTGGTTGATGTGGGGGCTGGACCGGGCGAGGTGCGAGAGGGTGGCGACGATCTCGGTCATGTACTCGGGGACGGATACCCGCACGCCCTCGGCCTCGAGCGGCGTGGCCTCCTGCAGGGCGATCGCCACCTCGGTGTCGATCTCGAGCGGGTAGTGCGTGCGGATCTGCGATCCGAAGCGGTCCTTGAGGGGCGTGATGATCCGACCGCGGTTCGTGTAGTCCTCAGGGTTGGCCGAGGCGAACAGCACGAGGTCGAGCGGGAGGTTGATCTTGTAACCCCGCACCTGGATGTCGCGCTCCTCGAGCACGTTGAGCAGACCGACCTGGATGCGCTCGGCGAGGTCGGGCAGCTCGTTGATGGCGAAGATCCCGCGGTTGGTGCGGGGAACGAGCCCGTAGTGCAGGGTGAGCTCGTCGGAGAGATAGCGACCCTCGGCCACCTTGATGGGGTCGACCTCACCGATGAGGTCGGCGATCGAGGTGTCGGGCGTGGCCAGCTTCTCGCCGAAGCGACGGCTTCGGTGCACCCACTCGACCGGGGTGTCGTCGCCGTGCTCGAGCACCAGCTCTCGGGCGTGGCGCGACACGGGGGCGTACGGGTCGTCGTTGATCTCCGATCCCGCGACGACGGGCATCCACTCGTCGAGCAGCTCGACCAGGCCCCGGATCATGCGGGTCTTCGCCTGGCCGCGCTCGCCCAGGAAGATCACGTCGTGGCCCGCCAGCAGCGCGTTCTCCAGCTGCGGCAGCACCGTGCCCTCGTACCCGAGCACGATGGGGAAGAGCGGCTCCCCCGCCTGGATCTTGGCGATCGCGTTGCGGCGCAGCTCCTCTTTAACGGGAACCGAGATCCAACCCGACTCGCGGAGCTGGCCGAGTGTGGCGGGGGCGGGGTGGGTCATGTGGCCAACTTATCGCCGGGTCCAGCCGAGCGTCCCGGCGCGGCGGTTGGCACCGGGTGCGCGCAGCGGTCACCCTTGCTTCGTGCGCCTCAGGACCTTCCTCGGCATGTGGGCCATACTCGCCTTCGTCGTGGGCGTCACGGTCGTGGTCCACGATCGACTCGACGCCGGAGGTGGGGCCGGCGACCAGGTGGTGTCGGGCCCAGACGGCGTCGTCGGGACGTCCACGACGGTGACCGAGGCGCCCTTGCCCGGCCCCGGCCAGGTACGGGTGCAGGGCACCGTCTCGGCGGTGCACGTCGAAGGAGCCGTCCTCGATCCGCGTCGCGTGCCCACCCCCCTGACCGTCGTGTCGGACCGCGGGTTCGGCAACGGAGGCGAGCTCACAGGAGTCGTCGTCGACGGCAAGCCGAGCACCGTCGTGTGGGACGGTGGACGACCCTTCGCGCTGATGACCGGTGGCGCCCTCGTGCTCGGTCCTGTGGTCGCTGACCTGGCTCCCGACGGTGTGCACCTCGTCCTCGGCGGCGGCGCCCACGAGCTCACGTCCGGCACCTACCGGCTGGACACGCCCGTCGCCGTGGGAAGCTCTGGCATCGCCACGCCGCGCGACAGCGTGGTGTTCCAGGCCACGAGCCAGTCGCTCTTCGAGGCCCACGGCGATGCCGGCATCGTGCTCGGCCCGGATGCGCCCCGGCACCTCCTCGGCCCTGGCCGCGTGGTCCTCGCCGGCGCGCTCGAGCTCACCGATGCCGCCGGCACGCGCTCGGCCACCGGGCTGTCGATCGACCATGCCGCGTTCGACCTCATCTTGACGCCCGACAGCATCGTTGGGTGGCGCATCGCCGGGGTGGTGGACCGGCCGGCCGGTCCGTGATCGTCGCTCGCCGAGTCGGTTGGCCCGACCGATAGCCTCCCCCGACCATGGACCTGACCGGTGCCTGGCGTGCCGCTCCCGCGGACGAAGACCTTCGTCGCTGCTGGCAGGACGACGGGTTCGACGCCAGCGGGTGGGAGGCCATCGATGTCCCTGGACACTGGCGTTCGGTGCCTGCGTTCGCCGACGCCGACGGCTCGCTGCTCTATCACCACACGTTCGCGACCCCTGGCCCAGCTGCCGGTCGACGCGCCTGGCTGACCTTCGACGGGATCTTCTACCAAGGCGACGTGTGGCTCGACGGGGCGTACCTCGGAGACACCGAGGGGTACTTCGCCCCGCACACCTTCGAGGTCACCGACGCTCTCCGGCTCCGAGGCGAGCACAACCTCGCCATCGAGGTGACGTGCGCGCCGCAGCCGGACAAGACCGCGAAGCGGAACATCACCGGCGTGTTCCAGCACTGGGACTGCCTCGACCCCGACTGGAACCCGGGCGGCATCTGGCGACCCGTGCGCGTCACCGAGACCGGGCCGGTGCGCATCGTGCGGCTGCGCGTGCTGTGTCGCGAGGCCACCTCAGAGCGAGCGGTACTGGTGCTCCGCGCCACGCTCAACAGCGACGGCCCGCGAACCGTCGCCATTCAGAGCGCACTGAGCGGTCTCGATCACCGCGCCGACCAACCGCTCGCCGACGGCGCCAACGAGGTGGAGTGGACCCTCACCGTCGATCACCCCGCGCTCTGGTGGCCGCAGGCGCTGGGTGACCCGACGCTGCACGACCTTGCGGTGAAGGTCGTGCTCGACGCTTCCGAGGGAGGGGCCGTCTCCGACGAGCGACGCGTGCGGACGGGGCTTCGGCAGGTGCGCATGCGGTCGTGGGTCGCCTCGATCAACGGGGAGCGTCTGTTCTTGAAGGGCTCCAACCAGGGCCCAACGCGCATGGCGCTGGCTGAGGCCACCCCTGAGGAGCTGGTCGGTGACGTCACGCTGGCGCTCGAGGCAGGGCTCGACCTCCTGAGAATCCACGCCCACATCACGCGCCCCGAGCTCTACGACGCGGCCGACGAGCAGGGGCTGCTCCTGTGGCAGGACTTCCCCTTGCAGTGGGGCTACGCCCGCGGGATCCGCAAGCAGGCCGTGCGCCAGGTCGGCGAGGCCGTCGACCTCCTCGGCCACCACCCGTCGATCGCCATCTGGTGCGGACACAACGAACCCATGGCCATCGAGAACGACCCGGGGATGTGGGGGGACCCGAAGGCGCTGGCCCGCATGGGCATGAAGGCGCTCATGGCCCAAGAGCTGCCGACCTGGAACAAGACGGTGCTCGACGGCTCCGTCAAGCGCGCCTTCGAGAAGAGCGACGCGACCCGACCCGTGATCGCCCACTCCGGTGTGCTCCCTCACGCCCCCCAGCTCGACGGCACCGACAGCCACCTGTACTTCGGCTGGTACCACGGCCATGAGCGCGACCTGCCGGGGTTCCTGCGGGCCATGCCCAGGATGGGCCGCTTCGTCACGGAGTTCGGCGCCCAGGCCGTGCCCACGAACGCCGCGTTCTGTGAACCAGAGCGATGGCCCGACCTCGACTGGGACCGCCTGGCGCGCACACACGCCCTGCAGAAGCCGGTCTTCGACCGGTTCGTGCCGCCCGCCGAGCACACCACGTTCGCAGCCTGGCAGCAGGCCACCCAGGCGTACCAGGCGACCGTCGTGCGACGGCAGATCGAAGCGCTGCGCCGCATCAAGTACCGCCCGACGGGCGGCTTCGCGCAGTTCTGCTTCGCCGACGGTCACCCCGCGGTCACGTGGTCGGTCCTCGGCCACGACCGCGTGCCGAAGCAGGCCTATGCGGCCCTGCGGGCCGCGTGTGCTCCGGTGATCGTCGTGGCCGATCGCCTCCCCGAGCTGCTGCAGCCGGGCCAGGCCCTCTCCCTCGACGTCCATGTCGTCAGCGACCTGCGCGCTGGCCTCGATCGAGCGGAGGTCTCGGCCGAGCTGCGCTGGGGCGGCGGATCGCGCGCATGGCAGTGGCAAGGCGACATCCCGCCCGACGCGTGCGCGCTCGTGGGCACCGTCGACATCGTCGTCCCCGACGACGCCGGCCCGCTCACGCTCGAGCTGCACTGCCGCCATGCCGATCTCACCGCTCCTGTCCTGAACGACTACACGGCGACGATCCAGCGGTAGCGCCACCGGTTTTCGGCGGCTCCACAGGCGAGGACTAGCGTCCAGCGCGAACGGATCGAAGAGGCTCGTGGAGGCTGATCGAGCGATGGCGACGACGATTGAACGCTCGGGGCCCCTCCCGGTGCATCCCCGGCCCAAGCGGCCGGCGCCCTGGCCGGTGGCGTTCTACCGGTCGGCGGTCGGCAAGAAGTGGGTCATGGCCCTCACCGGGGTCATGCTCATGGGCTTCGTCTTCATCCACGCCATCGGCAACCTCAAGGTGTACCTGGGCGCCGAGGACTTCAACCACTACGGCGAGTTCCTGCGCGAGGTGCTCGTGCCGTTCTTCCCTCGCACCGTCGCCCTCTGGCTCGCACGTCTCGGGCTGATCGCCGCCTTCGGGTTCCACATCCACTCCGCCTACGGCCTCACCCGCATGAACCATCGGGCCAACGGTCCCGGCTACGAGCACAGCCGCGACTGGCAGGCCGCCACCGCCGCCAGCCGCTCAATGCGCTGGACGGGCATCGTGATCGGGCTGTTTCTCATCTTCCACCTGGCCGACCTCACATGGGGCACCCTGAACCCCGACTTCGTGCGAGGCGACGTGTACCGCAACTTCGTCGCCACCTTCAGCCGTCCCCCGGTCGCGGCGATCTACATCGTCGCCAACCTCGCCTTGGGCCTACATCTCTTCCACGGCGCCTGGTCGATGTTTCAGAGCCTCGGGCTCAACAACCCGCGGTGGAACTCGTGGCGGCGATCGTTCGCAATGGGCTTCGCCGTCCTCATCGCCGCGATGAACATCACCTTCCCCATCGCTGTGCTCACCGGCGCGGTGAGCGCCGACGACAACCCGGACTGCGTCAAGAGCGGCGACGTCATCGTGAGCTGCACCCAGTACGAGGAGGCCCACCCGTGAGCGAGCGAACCATGTCACAGCTGCGTTACCCGGCACGCAGTGCCGATCGATCACTGCGCGCGACCCCGAAGGGGGCGCGCCAGTGATCGGCGCGCTCGACAGCAACGTCCCGGGCGGACCGCTCGCCGACGCGTGGACGCAGCACAAGTTCGACATGAAGCTGGTGGCGCCGAACAACCGCCGGAAGTTCGACGTGATCGTGATCGGCTCCGGCCTGGCCGGCGCCAGCGCGGCGGCCACGCTGGGCGAGCAGGGCTACAACGTGAAGGTCTTCACCTATCACGACAGCCCGCGGCGAGCGCACTCCATCGCCGCCCAAGGTGGCATCAACGCCGCCAAGAACTACAAGAGCGACGGCGACTCGGTGCAGCGCCTGTTCTACGACACGGTCAAGGGCGGTGACTTCCGCAGCCGCGAGGCCAACGTGCACCGGCTGGCGGAGGTGTCGGTCGACATCATCGACCAGATGGTGGCCCAGGGCGTGCCCTTCGCCCGCGAGTACGGCGGCATGCTCGACAACCGCTCCTTCGGCGGCGCCCAGGTGTCGCGCACGTTCTACGCACGGGGCCAGACCGGCCAGCAGCTGCTCCTCGGCGCCTACCAGCAGATGATGAAGCAGGTGCACCTCGGCACCGTCGATCTGCACACGCGCTCGGAGATGCTCGACCTCGTCGTGAAGGACGGACGGGCCTGCGGCGTGGTCGTGCGCGACCTCGTCACCGGCCAGGTCACCCGCCACTCCGCCCACGCCGTGCTCATGTGCACCGGCGGCTACGGCAACGTGTTCTTCCTGTCCACCAACGCCAAGTACTCCAACGCATCGGCCACCTGGCGGGCGCACCGGCGCGGCGCGCTGTTTGCGAACCCCTGCTACACGCAGATCCACCCCACCTGCATCCCGGCGTCGGATGAGTTCCAGTCGAAGCTCACGCTGATGTCGGAGTCGCTCCGCAACGACGGGCGCATCTGGGTGCCGAAGAACCCCGACGACACCCGCTCCCCCGACCAGATCCCCGAAGCCGAGCGCGACTACTTCCTCGAGCGGAAGTACCCGAGCTTCGGCAACCTCGTGCCGCGTGACGTCGCCTCTCGCAACGCCAAGACGGCGGTCGACGAGGGCAAGGGCGTGGGGCCGCTCAAGAACGGCGTCTACCTCGACTTCGCTGACGCCATCGGCCGCGTCGGTGCAGACACGATCAAGGAGCGCTACGACAACCTCTTCCAGATGTACGAGCGCATCACCGACGAAGACCCGTACAAGGTGCCGATGCGCATCTACCCGGCCGTGCACTACACGATGGGCGGCCTCTGGGTGGACTACCACCTCATGTCGAACGTGCCGGGCTTGTTCGTGCTCGGTGAGGCCAACTTCTCCGATCACGGTGCCAACCGCCTCGGCGCGTCGGCGCTCATGCAGGGCCTCGCCGACGGCTACTTCGTGATCAGCTACACGCTCGCCAACTACCTCGCCGATCTGCTCGGCACCGGTGCCGTGCCCGTCGACGACCCCGCCTTCGCCGAGGCCCAGGGCGAGGTCGACGACCGCGTGAAGCGCTTCCTGTCGATCGGTGGCACGCAGTCGGTCGACCACTACCACCGTGAGCTCGGCAAGATCATGTGGGACTACTGCGGCATGGCCCGGAACAAGACGGGGCTCGAGAAGGCGCTGTCCGAGATCCCGGCACTGCGCGACGAGTTCTGGAAGGACGTACGGGTGCTCGGCGACGGGCCGATGAACCAGAGCCTCGAGCGGGCCGGCCGAGTGGCCGACTTCTTCGAGCTCGGCGAGCTCATGGTGCGAGACGCCCTCACCCGCGAGGAGTCCTGCGGCGGCCACTTCCGTGAGGAGAGCCAGACCCCCGAAGGCGAGGCCCTCCGCAACGACGAGGAGTTCGCCCACGTCGCCGCGTGGGAGTGGGGTGGCGAGGGCAGCACGCCCACGCTCCACAAGGAGCCCCTCACCTTCGACAACGTCCACCTGTCCCAGCGCTCGTACAAGTAGAGGTCCGCAGACATGCACGTGAAGCTCCACGTCTGGCGCCAGGCCGGCCCCGATGCCACCGGCGCCATGGCGACCTACGACGCCCCGGACATCAACGAGGAGATGAGCTTCCTCGAGATGCTCGACGTGGTGAACGAGCGCCTCAACGCTGAGGGCCGCGAGCCGATCGCGTTCGAGCACGACTGCCGTGAGGGCATCTGCGGATCGTGCGGGATGATGATCAACGGCCAGGCGCACGGGCCGCAGCCGGGCACCGCCACCTGCCAGCTCCACATGCGCAAGTTCAGCGACGGCGACGAGATCTTCATCGAGCCGTGGCGGGCCAAGGCCTTCCCGGTGCTGAAGGACCTCATCGTCGACCGGTCGCCGCTCGACCGCATCGTCGAGGCCGGCGGCTACATCACCGCCCCCACCGGCACGGCCCCCGACGCCAACCTCGTCCCCATCCCGAAGGACGTCGCCGACGCGGCGATGGACGCGGCCGCGTGCATCGGCTGCGGCGCCTGCGTGGCCGCTTGCCCCAACAGCGCCGGCCAGCTGTTCACGGCCGCCAAGGCCAACCACCTCAACCTGCTCCCCCAAGGGCAGGCCGAGCGCTACCAGCGCGTGCAGGCCATGGTCGACACGATGGAGGAGTACTTCGGCTCCTGCACCAACCACGGTGAGTGCCAGGAGGCGTGCCCGAAGGAGATCTCCATCGACTTCATCGCCTACATGAACCGCGACTACGTCAAGGCGCAGCTGAAGAACCGCAAGCTCCTCAGCCAGGGCTGAGGCCCCCCAACCCAGCTTCTGTGTGCACGCAGCCACGGATGCCGTGGCTGCGTGCACACAGAACGGGGTGGGGTGGGGTGGGGTGGGGTCAGTCGGGGCGCGGGTGGGCGGCGCGGCGCTCCTTGCGGGCCCGGTAGAGCTCCACGGCGATCGGAGCGCACGACACGGCCACGACCGACAGGATGGCCAGCTCGAGGTGCTGCTCGATCACGTCGACCTGGCCGAGAAAGTAGCCGAGCAGCGTGACGCCGAACGCCCAGAGCGTGCCGCCGAGGACGTTGTAGGTCACGAAGGTGCGGTACGGCATGCTGCTGACGCCAGCGGTGATCGGGGTGAACGTACGCACGATCGGCACGAAGCGAGCCAGCACGATCGCCTTGGGGCCGTACTTCTCGAAGAAGGCTTCGGCCCGCTCCACGTTCTCGTGCTTGAACAACCGGGAATCGGGGCGCTTGAACAGCGCCGGACCGACGCGCTGACCGAACACGTACCCGACCTGGTCGCCAGCCACCGCGCCGAACCACACGACCAGCAGCAGGGGCACCAGCGGCAGGTGCAGCGACTCGGGGACGCTCGACGGGTGAGAGGCGAGGAAGCCGGCCGTGAACAGGAGCGAGTCGCCCGGCAGGAAGAACCCCACCAGCAGGCCCGACTCGGCGAAGACGACGGCAAGGATCCCGAGCAGCCCGAACGTGTCGATCAGGTGCTTGGGGTCGAGCAGGCTTCCGGCGGCGAAGATGGTGGCGAGCACCGAGCGAGGCTACCGACGACGACCCCGGAGGTCAGATCACCGTGGTTCAGGTCATGGGCTGGTTCCACTCGGTCCAGCCCACACCCCGTCGGCCGTCGGTGGTCTCGAACCGGCACAGCGCCCGAGGGAAGCGGGTCACCTTCGGGCCGGTGCCGTCGTCGTCCACGAGGTTCACGGGTGAGAAGGACACAGGCTCGATCGCCATGTCGAGGTCGCCGCAGACCAGGTGCGCCGAGGTGGGGAAGCCGTTGGCATCGAGCTCCTCCTCGGCGGTGCAGCGCTCGATCTGCTCCACGGGGCCACCGGGCCGCATCACGTAGCCGGGCGCGAACCCATCGAGCCCCGGTATACGGACGCGGGTGGTGTGGAAGCGGGTGCCGTCCTCGAGCCAACCCGCCGTCCAGACCCACCCAAACGTCCACCAGTCGCGTACGCCCCACGAGTGGTCGCGCTGGCCGATGCCGTCGAAGGCGATCGTCTCGTCGCCGACGAGGATCTCGCCGTGCACGTTGCACGACACCTCATAGCGCGTGGTGCCGATCCACGGATACACACCGCCTCCGTCCGTCTCCCACTCGAGGTCGAGCCCGAAGGGAACGCGCTCGCCGCGAAGGTCGCCGTACACCTCGGTCGGGTCGTCGACCCCCACCGCGAACGCCTCGCACCCCAAGGTCATGTGGTCGAACGGCGTCTCGACCGTGTGGTCGGCCCACAGGCCTTCTGCGCGGATCTCGAGCGACGGCGCGACCGGCAGCTTCACGTCGTGATCGATGACGGTGACGAGCGGACGACCCTCACCCACGAGGCAGGCCCAGTACCAGGCGGTACCGAGGTTGGGGTACAGCCCGAGGCGCACGTAGCCGCCCAGCGTGCCCTCACGATTCGTGAAGTCGAAGTACCACGACTCGCCCCACAGCCGTTCGTCACCAGGCGGATGGGCGTGCTCGTCGGAGGGCGTCAAGATCAGGTCGCTCATGAGGTGGTCTCCGGGTAGAGCTCGTAGTAGTCCTCGTCCTCGGGGATGCCGGCGTTCTCGCCCTGCATCGCGGACATGAAGTCGTAGACCGGCTCGGGGAGGTCGCGCGGCACGGTCCAGTCGAGCTCGTCGGCGATGCCCGCGAGCTCCGCGAAGGGGCGCAGAAAGCTGAAGTACACGTAGGCGCCGGCTCGGATCTTCTCGTCGCGCGTCATCGCCGCGATGTTGCGGTAGTGCTGGCTCTGGGCCTTCCGCACGGCCGCCACGATGCCGTCGTACTCATCGGCTGGCACGAGGCGCACCTCACCCGGCGGCAGGCCGTCAGTGGTGTAGAGCGCGAAGCCCACGAGGTGGTCGAGGTAGTCCTCGGGGGTGTGGTTGGACGTGCCGAAGTCGGTGAAGGTGCTCTCCACATCCTCAAGGACCATGGCCGCCGTGAGGTGGTGGTAGGGCACGTCCTTGGCCACATCGGACCATGCGAAATCGCCATGGGCGAGTCGGTAGAAGTCACGCACGAGGAGGCTGCGACGGGGGTGCCCCGGCACCGCGTAGGGACCGGTGTCGCCGTACCCGGCACGGGTGTCGAAGTAGAGCAGGAACAGATGGTTCACCAACGTGGCGCTGAACCGCTTCACCTGGGCTCGGTGGTCGTCATCGGCGATCGGCGCGACCCCCGAGAGCAACGTGGCCACGATGTCATCGGGGTAGGGCGTGGAGGTGCCCGTGTCCCACGCCTGCCGCGTGCCGTCGTCCCCCCGGTAGGCCATGGCCGCCCGCTCCCAGAAGTCGAGCACGGTGGCGGTGGCGGCCGGATCGTCCGCCGCGGGATCGAGCATCGCCATGATCTTCCGGCCGAGCAGGAAGAAGTTGCTGATCGACCAGAGATAGCAGGTGTCGACCTGGCAGCCGGGGCGCCGAGCCCGTCGGCCGATCTCCTCGGCCGGCATGGCCGCCTCGATCTGCCGCATCATCGCCGGGTAGCGCACGAAGGCCTCGGCACAGGCCACCACGATGTACGCGGTGACGGGGATGAGGGCGCTCTCCAGCGACGTGCGCTCCTGCGTGAGCGCCTTGGAGATGGGCGAGTGGTAGGCGATGAGCCGGTTGGCCGTGGCCAACGCGGAGGCCTCGTCAGCCACGGACGATCGCCTCCGCGCCGCTGCAGTCGAGCTCCACCTCGATGCCAGCCTCGGGCTCGCCACCGGGGAAGGTGCACGCCATCACGCACGGCACCTGGAACTCTCGGCTGACGATGCCGATGTGACTCCGAACCGTGCCGCTCGTGCAGATGATCGCCGTGAGCTCGTGGTAGATCGGCGCGAGGAACGTGGCTCCCGCGTCGCGCACAAGGGCCACGACGCCTTCGGCGCCCGAGTCCATCAGCTCCAGAACGTCATCGGGGCCCTCCATCGGCGTGAAGCGGCCCCGCACCGGGGCGTGGTCGAACACCTTGGCCCCACGGGCGATCTCATGCATCCGGGTGAACCTAGTTGCTGGCCCAGATGGCTCAGCGAGCCCGGTCGCGGAAGGCGCGGACCTTGCTCCGGTTACCGCACACCTCCATCGAGCACCAACGCTTCGATCGGTTGCGTGACGGGTCGTAGAAGGCGCAGCCGCAGTCGTCGGCAGGACAGATCTTGAGGCGACCCCACGTGCCCTTGATGCGCGCCACCGTGGCCGCGGCAACGACCTGCCCGAGCGCGCCTCGCACTCCGCTCGACGCAGGGGCGACCGCCCCAGGCCCGCAGACGGCCTTCAGCGGGAGCTCGCAGCAGACCTCCTCGAGCGCGGCCACCGCGGCCGGGTCGTCCACCTTGGTGTGATGGGTCTCGAGCTCGCCACGCAGCGCCGCTCGAAGACGCAGGGCCAAGCGCAGATCGCGGCCGCTGGCCGGGGTGCCCGGATCGATCAGACCCACCCCCACGAGCCAGGAACCGAGCGACGCCGGGCCGTCGAGCTCGTCATTCCCGTCGACGAGGTCGAGGGTGTTCACGAAGGCTCGCACGAGTGCGATCTCGGATGGCGTCTCGGGGGTGGTGGCAGACATCGTGCGCTCCTCGTCCTGAAACCACTGTACAAAGAATACCGGTGTTGTCTACACTGACACCGGTCAGCGTTGATGATTGGTTACCGCCAAGAACGGGGAGAGGAACCTATGGAAGACACCAGGATGTGGCTGGCTCGGGAGCGCATGACCGATCTGCACAGGCAGGCCGACACCGACCGGCTCGTGCGGTCGGTCCGCCGAACGCGAGACCATCACTCCATGCTCAGGCGCCTTCGGGGTGGCCTCGGCTAGAGGCACGCCCGCGGCTAGCCCAATGTGGAGGGGGCCGCGACGGTGGCCCTGCGGATAGCGTCGATCCGTGGCCGAGTTCCTCTCCGATGCTTGGCTTGCGAGCCTCGAGGACGCCGCCAGCGAGGTGCGCGTCCCCGCCGACCTATGTCTGGTCATCCAGCAGGTCGTGCTGCAGGATCGAGGTCACGAGCGAGCGTTCACCGTGCGCATCGCCGACGGCACGGTCTCGGTCGAGGCGGGTCGAGCTGAAGAACCCGACGTGTCGTTCACCCAAGATCGCGCCACGGCGGCGGCCATCGCTCGGGGCGAGCTGTCGGCCCAGGCGGCGTTCATGGCCGGTCGACTGCGAATCGGCGGCGACCTCCGCGGGGTGATGGATCGAGCGCGAGAGCTCGGCGCTCTCGACGACCTCTTCGCCAGGGCTCGAGCAACCACCACGTGGTGACCGGACCAACGGCGGGCCGCAGTGCCGCGCCGATCACCTCTGCGACAGGGCGACCCGAACCGCTTCGAGGAGCGCTGCCTCGCTGAAGGGCTTGGCCAGCACCGAGGTGTCGGGCTCGTCAGCCAGCCCCGTTCGTCGAGCACGTCGGCGCCATCGCAGGCCCCAACCCCGGCACAACCGCCCGTCCGGTGCCCAGCGGGGCACCGTGACCCGATACCGTGCCGGAGTTGCCCGAGCTACCTGAGATCCAAGCCCACGCCGAGCGGCTCGACGCCGCGTTCGCGGGAGCGACGCTCGAGCGATTCGCGCCGCTCGCCTTCACGGTCCTGAAGACGGCTGAACCCGCGCCAGAGACCGCCTACGGGCACCAGCTCGTGTTCGTCGGCCACCGCGGCAAGCACTTGCTGCTCGACTTCGGCGTGGCCACCTTCGTGGTGCACCTCATGCAGGGGGGGCGCCTCAAGCCCGACGAGAAGCAGTCGGCGAAGCCCCGCTTCGGTCAGGCTCGATGGGTGTTCGCCGACGGTCGAGCCCTGCTGCTCACCGAGGCGGGCACCGAGCGCAAGGCGGGCGTCTGGGTGCTCGACGGCGACCCCGAGGATCACCCTCCCCTGCTGGGCTTGGGCCCCGACGCCGACGAGCTCGACCCGCCAGCGCTGGCCGCGCTCCTGCAGGCCCACCCGATGCGACTGCACGGGTTCCTCCGAGATCAGCACATCGTGGCCGGGTTGGGCCGGCGCCTGGCCAACGAGGTGTGCCACCGGGCTGGGCTGTCGCCCTTCGCCAGCACCGCCAAGCTCGATGCCGATGACACCAAAGCCCTCGTGGAGGCCATCCACGTGTGCCTCAACGAGGGCCTCGCCTTCGAGCGGGGCCTCGACGAGATGAGCTCCTCAGCCGATCGTCCCGGGCACGTGCACCACCGCGTGGGCGAGCCGTGTGGCGTGTGCGGCGATGCCGTGCGATCCGTGGAGTACGTCCGCTACACGGTGGCCTACTGCCCCACCTGCCAGACCAACGGCAAGATCCTCGCCGATAACACGACGAGCAAGTTCCTCAAGTAGCGCTGGATCAGGTAGCGCTAGATCAGCCCGAGCTCATGGACGGCGTTGCGCTCGTCGACCAGCTCGCCGGCGCTGGCGTCGATGCGAGGCCGGCTGAAGTCGTTGATGTCGAGACCTTGGACGATCTCGTACTGTCCGCCGCTGCAGGTGACCGGGAAGCTCGAGATGATGCCCTCGGGGACGCCGTAGCTGCCGTCGCTCGGGATGCCCATCGACACCCAGTCGCCCGCGGGGGTGCCGAGCGCCCAGCTGCGGATGTGCCCGATGGCGGCGTTGGCGGCGGAGGCTGCCGAGGACAGGCCGCGTGCCTTGATGACGGTCGCGCCGCGCTGCTGCACGGTGGGGATGAACTCGCCTTCCAGCCAGGCGCGGTCGCCGCCCACGGCGTCGAAGGCGGCCTTGCCGTCGACCTCGGCGTGGAAGATGTCGGGGTACTGGCTGGCGGAGTGGTTGCCCCAGATCGTCATCTTCGTGATCGACGTGGCGTGGACCCCGGCTTTGGCCGCGAGCTGCGCCACCGCGCGGTTGTGGTCGAGTCGGGTCATCGCCGTGAACCGGCTCGGGTCGAGGTCCTTGGCGTTGCTCTGGGCGATGAGGGCATTGGTGTTGGCCGGGTTGCCGACCACGAGCACCTTCACGTCGCGCTTGGCGCTGCGCGAGAGCGCCTCACCCTGGGGCTTGAAGATGCCACCGTTGGCACCGAGCAAGTCGGCTCGCTCCATACCGTCCTTGCGGGGCATCGCCCCGACGAGGAGGGCCACGTCGATGTCACCGAAGGCGACATCGGGGTCGTCGGTCTTCACCATCCCCGCCAGCAGCGGGAAGGCGCAGTCCTCGAGCTCCATGGCCACCCCGTCGAGCGAGCCCAGAGCGGGCGTGATCTCGAGCATCTGGAGGATCACCGGCTGGTCGTCGCCGAGCATCGCGCCCGAGGCGATCCGGAAGACCAGCGAGTAGCCGATCTGCCCGGCGGCACCGGTGACTGCAACACGAACGGGGTCCTTGAGAGGTGCCATGGCCCCAACCTAGTGGGCACTGCGCGAGCCGGAAAAAGGCCGGAGCGGTTGACGTAGAGGGGGGCTAGCCGCACCCCCGCACGGGGGCTGGCAGGCTTTCGGTCCCGGCCCGCGGCAGAGCATGGTGAGCGCGAGATCTAGCTGCCACCGCGAGGAGGCTCGAGCGTGATCGCAGTACGGATGCTGGTCCGAACGATGTGGCGGCGGCACCTCGGTGCCTCGATGCTCCTCGCGCTCATGGCCGGACTCTCTGCCAGCGTGGTGGGGGCGTCGATTCAGGCCGCGATCATGGCGGCCCTCGGTCGGCATCGCAGGCGGACCCCTGCGGACCTCGCCAGGGGAACAGCTCCGGGTCGAGTGAACCCTCGCGCGAGAACGGGGCCCCGAAGGGCCCCGTTCCCTCGATCATCCGCGCTCACTAGAGCTGCATCGACTTGGTCTCGAGGAACTCCTCGAAGCCGTGCGTGCCGTACTCGCGGCCGTAGCCCGACTGCTTGTAGCCACCGAAGGGAGCGTTGGGGTTGAAGGCCCCGCCGTTCACCTCGATCTGGCCGGTGCGGATCTGGCGCGCCACGGCCTTGGCCCGATCGGGCTCGCCCCACACGCCACCGGAGAGGCCGTAGGGGGAGTCGTTGGCGATCTGGATCGCGTCGGCCTCGGTGTCGTACGGCAGGATCGACAGGACCGGCCCGAAGATCTCCTCCTGGGCGATGGTCATGTCGTTGCGCACCTCGGAGAACACGGTGGGCTTCACGTAGTACCCCTGCTCGAGGCCCTCGGGCTTGCCGGTGCCACCAGTGACCAACTTGGCGCCCTCGTCGATGCCCTTCTGGATGTAGCCGTTCACCCGGTCGACCTGGGCCTGGCTGGAGAGCGGTCCCAGCATCGCGAAGTCGGCGAAGGGGTCCTGGGGCTGGAACTTGGTCTCCACCTCGTCCACTGCGATGCGCTCGGCGTCAGCCAGGCGGCCGGCCGGGACGAGCATGCGGGTGAGGGCGGTGCAGGTCTGGCCCGAGTTGAGGTAGGCCTTGCCCACGCCGTCGCGCACGGCCTTCTCGAAGCCCTCGTCGTCGAGGTCGTCGAGCAGGATGTTGGCGGACTTGCCGCCGAGCTCCAGCGCCACGCGCTTCAGGTTCCCGGAGGCGGCGGCAGCCACCGCC
>JBKJIE010000115.1:0-19349 GCA_046598715.1 Acidimicrobiales bacterium
CCACCCCGCAGGCGCTGCATGGCGAGCACCATGTCGGACAGCGTGTCGTCCCCGAGGCCGTCGAGATCGACTGAGCGCAGCTCCGCGAGCACTCCGGCGGCCCGGTCGAGCACGTCAACGACATCGGTCGCCATGACGGTCCTCCTCCTCCGGGTCACGGGCGCCGCCAACAGCAGGGCAGCACGGTCGCTCACGGTTTGCGGGGACCATCACCTCGGTCCCGAAGGGGAAGCCCTCAGTATATCGAACTGGTGTTCGCCATCAAGCCCTTTCCTGCAAAGTTCGTCCCGTGATTGCTGGCTGCGTCGCCCTAGGAGCGCCCCATCACCCGCCCCCCGACAACTGGAGCCCGTCGCCGCGAGAGCCGCCCAGCGCAGCGCATCTCAGGTGTGCGCCGCCTGCATCCTGGTCATGATGGAGCGGTGCTGGGGTGGCCAGATCAGCACGCCCGCCGAGGCGGTGAACCGCGGTCGTCGTGGGTCTGGTGATGATGGCGATCGTCATCATCCGGTTCAGGCGGACGGAGTGACCGCCACGGCGAAGGGCGGTGGCCCGAGGAGCTCGATGCCGCGGGGGTTGTCCTTGGCCGACGCCTGCACGCTGGCGATGTCGACGGTCTCGGACGAGTCGTCGGTGGTCGGCTCGCTGGCGCCGCGGTAGAAGGCTTGGCCGATCCCGGGCGTCTGCACCGTGAGCACCCGAGCCGTCTCGGACACCACGAGGAGGGCGTGCGGCACACCCTTGGGGGTGAAGGTCACGCCGCCGGCGCTCACTCGGGTCTCCGTGCCGTCGATGTTGATGAGAATCTCCCCCTCGAGGACGTACAGGGTCTCGGCGGCTTCGGGATGACGATGCAGCGGCGTGCTCTTGCCCTGCCCCATGACGTCTTCGAACATGAAGAAGGCGCCGTCGGTATCCTCGGTCAGGAGCTTCCAGGTGTGGAGGCCCCCGCCGCGGAACGACTGCTTGTCGCCCTCGCCGTTGGTTCGGATGATCGGAACGGCTGCGGTCATGGCGTGGTGCCTTCCTTCTCGTTCGTCGTGGGACTCATGTCCCATAACGAACGTACGGTACCATCAAGAGCATGTCAATCCCGTACGAGCAGAACGGTCGCATCGACCAGAAGCGACGTACCCGCGACGCGCTCATCGCCGCCGCCCGCGACCTCGTCGCCCGCGGCGAGACACCGACGGTCGAGGGGGCGGCAGAGGCGGCGTCGATCTCACGTACCACCGCCTATCGGTACTTCCCCAACCAGCGCGCCCTTCTGGTCGCCGCCCATCCTGAGACGGGCGCCGTGTCGCTTCTCCCGGACAACGCGCCCGACGAAGTGACCGCTCGGCTCGACCTGGTGATCGACCGGTTCACGCGCTCCAACGTCGAGAACGAGGCGCAGCAGCGGGCGATGCTTCGGCTCTCGCTCGAAGCCGACGAGGTCGACCGCGCCCAGCTCCCGCTGCGTCAGGGTCGGGCCATCAAGTGGATCGAGGAAGCACTCGAGCCGCTTCACACGGAGATGCCAGCGGCGCAGGTCCACCGCCTCGCCCTCGCGATACGAAGCGCAACGGGCATCGAGGCCCTCGTCTGGCTGACCGATGTCGCCGAGCTCTCACGCCGCGACACACGGAAGCTCATGCGCTGGTCTGCCCAGGCGATGCTGCGGTCGGCGCTCGCGGAGGTCAACGGGGGGGAGGGCTGACTCTGCTCGCTCCGTGTTGGTGCTCGTCTGCGACGGCAACGCTGGCTGACGACGGAGACCGCGGCGGTCAGAGCTGCAGGAGGCGCTCGACGGCCGTGATGGCCTCACCCAGTCGTCGCTGTCCCTCATCCGAATCGGTCTCGACCGCGTCGAGCACGCAGTGGCGGAGGTGCTGGTCGACGAGACCGAGAGCGACCTTCTTGAGGGCGGCGTTGACGGAGGCGATCTGGGTGAGGACGTCGATACAGTAGGTGTCGTCGTCGACGAGGCGTTGCAGGCCTCGTACCTGGCCCTCGATCTTGCGGAGGCGGGTGAGGTAGTCGTCCTTCTCGAGGGTGTAGCCACTCATCGCAGTGGGTTCACCGGGTGGGGCCGTGGTCGATGGGGCGGTCGTCGCGGCTAGACGAGCCCGACTGGTCGCTCATCATCATCTTCATCATCACGAACATCATCAGCGGGCAGGCCAAGACCACGGCGAGGATGCCGAGGGTGCTGGCTTTTGCGCCGAGGGCGACGAGCAGGACGACGGCGAGGGCAACGCCGATGAGGCAATGGCCGTAGTGCAGGTTCTTCATGGGATGACCTCCTGGTCACCCCGATCGTGCGCCCACCGACCGTTCTGCGATAGGGACCAAGGTCCCTACCCCTAAGGGGTATGTGAGAGCAGGCTGACGGTGACCGAGGAGGTCATCGATGCCGTTCTCCCAGATCGCCGTCACCGCAGCAGGAATCGCGCTCATCGGGTTGTTGAGCCGGTTCTTCTTCCGCACCCGTGCGGCCACCGACGCTGAGCTGGGCGAGTCGGGCCAGAACGCCACGGTCGTGGTGCTGGGCGGCTATCAGCCAAGTGTGGTCCGGGCCCGGACGGGCCTTCCGCTGCAGCTCACCTTCGACCGCCGGGAGGACGGCGACTGCAGCGCCCGAGTGGTGTTCCCCGACCTCGGTGTGAACCGGTTCCTCGCTCCCTTCGCCTCGACCACGGTCGAGGTCCCCACCGACCGTGCCGGCACCTTCGACTTCGCCTGCGGCATGAACATGATCCACGGGTCCCTGATCATCGAGGGTGACCCGGTGGAGGGAGCGCCGGCCACATCGGGCTTGGTGGTGCCCGCCATGGCGGGTGACGCCGTCGATCTCGATGCGGAGGGCGCCGCCCATCGAAGCGAGCTCGCGGATCTCTCCCGCCGAGTCGTCGTGGGCGCCGTCCTGACTCTGCCGGTGTTCGTGGCGGTCATGGCGATGGAGCTTCTCGACGCCACATGGGTGCCCGAGCCGCTCATGAAGCCATGGGTGCAGCTGGCGATGATCGCGCCGGTGATGGCGTGGGTCGGATGGCCGATCCACCGCACGGGCTGGCTGGCGCTCGCCCACCGGGCGGCGGACATGAACAGCCTGATCACCCTCGGCACGCTGGCCGCCTTCGGCTACAGCCTGGTGGCCACCATCGCCCCGAGCGTCCTGCCCGCCGACGCCCGTGACGTGTACTTCGAAGCCGTGGGTGTGATCGTCACTCTGATCATGCTCGGCCGCCTGCTCGAGGCCCGGGCCAAGGCGGGCACCGGCGAGGCGATCCGCCGCCTCGTGGGCCTCCAGGCGCGCGTCGCCCACGTGCTCCGGGATGGTGTCGAGGTCGATGTCCCCGTCGAGGACGTGCAAGCCGGCGACGTGGTCGGGGTGCGTCCAGGCGAGAAGGTGCCGGTCGACGGTGAGGTCGTCGCCGGCCGCTCCGCCGTGGACGAGTCGATGGTGACCGGTGAACCGATGCCGGTGACCAAGGAGGCGGGTGATCCAGTGATCGGCGCCACCATCAACCAGACCGGGGCGTTCCGGTTCCGGGCCACCAAGGTAGGCAGCGACACGGTGCTGGCCCAGATCATCCGGTTGGTGCAGCAGGCCCAGGGGTCGAAGGCCCCGATCCAACGCCTGGCCGACTCGGTGTCGCGGGTGTTCGTCCCGGCGGTGATCTTCGTGGCCATCGCCACCTTCGTCGTGTGGTTCGACGTCGGCCCCGCCCCGGCCGTCACCCGCGGCCTCATCGCCGCGGTGGCCGTGCTGATCATCGCCTGCCCGTGCGCGCTCGGCCTGGCGACACCGCTGTCGATCATGGTCGCCACCGGCAAGGGCGCCGAGCGTGGGGTGCTGATCCGCTCGGCCGAGGCACTCGAGACTGCCCATCGCCTCGACACGATCGTGCTCGACAAGACCGGCACGTTGACCCGGGGCAAGCCCGAGCTCACCGATGTCGTTCCGGTCGGTGGGTTCGACGAGGAGGTGCTGCTCAGCCTGGTCGCCGCCGTCGAGCGATCCTCGGAGCACCCGCTCGGGCAGGCGATCGTCCTCGGTGCCACCAAGCGAGGCGTGCCCGTCCTCGAAGCGGATGCCTTCGACAGCAGCACCGGCAAGGGCGTGGTCGGCACGGTCGGCGGCCGCACGATCCTGGCCGGGAACCGCCGCCTCCTCGCCGACCACGGCGTCGACGCCCTGGCGCTCGAACCGCTCCTCGACCAGCTCTCCGGTGAGGGCAAGACCCCGATGCTCGTCGCGGTGGACGGTGCGGCAGCGGGCGTCGTGGCGGTGGCTGACACGCTCAAGCCCGAGTCCGCCGCCGCGGTCGCCGCGCTACGACGTGCCGGGCTCGACGTGGTGATGATGACCGGCGACAATCGGCGCACTGCCGAGGCCATCGCCCGCAGCGTCGGCATCGACACCGTGCTGGCCGAGGTGCTCCCGGGCGACAAGGCCGGCGAGATCGCTCGCCTGCAGGCGGCCGGGCGAAGGGTGGGCATGGTGGGCGATGGGATCAACGACGCCCCGGCCCTCGCCCAGGCCGATGTCGGGATCGCCATCGGCACCGGCACCGACGTGGCCATCGAGGCCGCGGGTGTGACGCTCATGAGCGGCGGGCTCGACGGTGTCGTGACCGCCATCTCCCTGTCTCGCTCGACGATGCGCAACATCCGTCAGAACCTCGGGTTCGCGTTCGGCTACAACGCGGCGGGCATCCCCCTGGCGGCGGGGATCCTCTACCCCTTCACCGGTTGGCTCCTGTCGCCGATCATCGCCGCCGCCGCGATGGCGGCCAGCTCCCTGTCCGTGGTCGGCAACGCCAGCCGCCTCCGCCGCTTCCATGTGCCCACCGCTGACCGTGCCGGTTCGGCCGATGTCGATGTCCGTCCGCTGGTGGGAACGAGGAGCTGACGATGCGCGGGCGGGTGCCGCTGGCACGACGCAACCTGCGGGCCGAGCCCCGCCGTCTTGTTGCCAGCGCCCTGGGGGTGGGCATGGCGGTCATGCTGATCCTCCTGCTCGACGGCCTCTGGGCCGGGATCCAAGCGAACATCACCACCTACGAGGACCACGTCGGCGCCGACCTGTATGTGGCCCAGCCCGGCACCCGCAACTTCTTCGGCGCCATCAGCGTGCTGCCGGCGACCACGGTCACGATGGTCCGCGCCGACCCGGATGTGGACTGGGCCGTCGATGTCCGCGGGTTCTTCTCCATCGTCGACCTGCACGACACGAAGGTGCCCACCTACGTGATCGGAACGACACCTGGCGAGCGCGGCGGACCGTGGGAGCTCCGCAAGGGCCGCGCGCCGACCGCTGACGATGAGGTGGCCATCGGCAGCGTCATGGCCCGACGGCACGGCTTGGACGTGGGTGACCAGCTCGAGATCATGGGTCGCTCCTTCAGCGTGGTGGGGACGAGCACCGACGCGTTCATGGCGTCGTTCGTGTTCATGACGCATGCCGCGACCGATCAGCTCCTCAGCTCGCCGGGAACGACCAGCTTCGTGCTGGTCGGCACGCGGCACCCGGCCGCGGTGCGAGCACGGCTCGCCGGCGCTGGTATGGCGGTGCTGGACCGAGACCAGCTGGCCCGGGCCGACCTCGACCTCATGGCACGTGCCTATCGGGTCCCCCTCGCCGTCATGCGGGCCGTTGCGTTCGCGATCGGGAGCATCGTCATCGCCCTCACCGCCTACACCGCCATCGCCGATCGCCGCCGTGAGTACGGCATCGTCAAGGCCATGGGCGCCCGCGCCTCTCGGCTCACCGCCCTCGCCATCCAGCAGAGCCTGCTGATCGCCACGGTGGGCTTCGCCGCTGGCGGCGCGCTGTTCGTGGCCGGTCGAGCCGTCATCGGATGGGCCCGACCCCAGTTCGTGATCCTCGCGTCGCCAGGCAGCATCGGCCGCGCCGCAGCCGCCGCGCTGATCATGGGCCTCGTCGCGGCTGTCGTGCCCGCCCGACGCCTCGCCCGCCTCGAGCCCGCCACCGCATACGGGGGTGGATGATGAGCGAACGTGTCCCCCTCGCCCGAAAGAACCTCTTCCAGGACCGGCGCCGCGCCGTTCTGGCGGTGGGCGGCGTCGCCGCCTCGTTGGTGCTCGTGCTGATCCTCGATGGCGTCTTCGCCGGTGCCATGCACCAGGTCAACGCCTACATGCGCAGCTCGCCCGCCGACGTGTTCGTCGCCCAGCGCGACGTGCGCACGATACACATGACCCAATCGGCGCTGCCAGCGGCCACCGTCGCCGAGGTCGCCGCGGTCGACGGGGTGGCCTGGGCCGAGGGACTGCGCTACACGACCAGCATCCTCGAAGCTGCCGGCGGCGGACAGCTCACCACCTACGTCCTCGGCTACGACACCACCACGGGACGCGCCGGCCCCCGGCGCCTCGCCAGCGGCCGGGCACCCGGCCCAGGGGAGGTCCTCGTGGACGACAGCGCCGCCGATGAGCTCGGCATCGACGTCGGTGACACCGTGTCGATCCTCGGCTCCCCGGTGCCCTTGCGGGTCAGCGGCTTGTCGACCGACGGCACCAACATCGTCAACACCACCGTCTACGTCCGCACCGAGGACTTCGCCGCCCTGCGCGGTGACAGCGTCGCCTACGTCCTCGCGCGCGCCGATGCGGGCATCGCCCCCGATGCGCTCGCCAAGCGCATCGCCATGGCGCTACCGGACACGACCGTGCAGACCCGCGCCGAGTTCGCCCGCCAGGAAGCGAACGTCGTGCGTGACATGGCCGCCGACGTGATGAAGATCGTCACCGTGATCGGGTTCGTGATCGCGCTCGCCGTGACGGGTCTCACCCTGTTCACCGCGACCCTCGCCAAGCTGCGCGAGTTCGGCATCCTCAAGGCTCTCGGTGCCGGCAACCCTCGGCTCGCCCTCACCGTCGCCGCCCAAGCCGCCTGGTCTGTTGGCCTTGCCCTCATCGCTGCCGTCGGCATGGCGATGCTGCTCGGCGCGGCCATCGGCGCCGCCACGCCGAACGTGCGCGTCACCATAGAAGCCGGCTCGATCCTGCGCGTCGGTGGCACCGCGGTCGTGGTCGGCGCCCTCGCCTCGCTGGTTCCGCTGCGCCGGGTCCAGCGCCTCGACCCGGCCACCGCCTTTCGGAGGTCCTCGCCGTGACCACCACCGCCACGATCGACCAGCCGACAGCGATCTCGGTCCGTCACCTCACGAAGACCTTCGGCGAAGGCGACACCGCCGTCCACGCGGTCACCGACGTCGACCTCGACGTCGCCGCCGGGGAGGTGGTGCTCATCATGGGCCCCTCGGGCAGTGGCAAGACCACCCTGCTGCTCATGCTCGGCGCCATGCTCCGCCCGACGAGCGGCTCGGTGATCCTCGACGGGATCGACCTCGCCACCGCCCTTGAACGCCGCCTCCCCGCGCTGCGGGCAACGCACCTCGGGTTCATCTTCCAGGACTTCAACCTCCTCTGCGCCCTCACCGCCCGCGAGAACGTCGAGCTCGCCTGCAACCTCGCCGGCACGGTCGGCCGCGAGGCCCACGCCCGCGCCACCGACCTCCTCGCCCGCGTCGGCCTCACCGGCCGGCTGGACTTCCGCCCAGACCAGCTCTCGGGTGGTGAGAAGCAACGGGTCGCCATCGCCCGCTGCCTGGCCAACAACCCCACAGTCGTCCTCGCCGACGAGCCCACCGCCAACCTCGACTCCGGCCATGGACGGGAGATCGCTCGGCTGCTCCGTCGCCTGGCCGAGGAGGACGGCCGTAGCATCGTCATCGTGAGCCACGACGATCGGCTGCGCCAGGTGGCCGACCGCGTCCTGTGGCTCGAAGACGGCGCCTTCCGCGAGCTCGCTGGCATGGTCACCGATCCGGTGTGCGCCATGGCCGTCGAGCCGACCGGCAACCCCACCATCACCCTCGACGGACAGACCTGGTGGTTCTGCTCCACCCACTGCCTCGATGAGTTCACCGCCGATCCCCAACGGTTCCTCACCGCCCGGGCCCGGTGACACTTCCGGGTGTCGCAGCGGTACCGTCGACGGCAATGTCTCGATCCGGTGTGCCCCGCTGGGCTGCGCTTGCCGTGCTGCCCCTGGTGGTCGGCGCCGTGCTCCTCATGCACGGCCTCGACGCCAGCGCCGGCACGCCCGCACCGGCCAGCGCGCCTGTCGAGCAACACCACCGCACCGGCACTGACCACCACGGCGCCTGCGACTCGTGCCCCGGGCCCCACCACCTCGTCATCGTCTGTGTCGCGGTCGTGGCCACCATCGGCACCTGCCGCGCCACTCGCCACCTCAGCACCCGCATGCGCGCCACCGTTTCGGCCGTCGCGCCGCTGGCAAAAGGTGCCCGCACCCGGCTCACCCATGCGGCGCCGCTGCCGGGCCCTGTGTGGGTTCGGCTCAGCGTGATGCGCTGTTGATCCCGGCGCGCCCCCGCTGACGCCTGCGCGCCCAATCCGCGCCCCCTCCCACACCCCGAATCGAAAGGAGCGCACTCATGCGCCGACCCCTCCTCCTCGTCGCGGCAACCCTCGCCGCGACCACCCTCCTCGCCGCCTGCGGCGACGACAGCAGCGCCACCTCCACCGACGCCACCCACATGAACGACAGCATGGGCTCCGGTGCCTCGGACTCCGGCGCGACGGGCGGCATGGGTCACGACGCCAACACCCCCGTCGCCGACGGTGCCCGTCGCATCGAGGTCACCGCCCGGTCCTTCGAGTTCCAACCCGCCGTGATCACCGTGCAGGCCGGCGAAGACATCGCCCTCGTCCTCACCAGCGAGGACCTGCTCCACGACTTCACCATCGACGAGCTCGGCACCCATGTCGCCGCTGATGCGAAGAAGACCGGCGAAGGCGGCCTGCGGGCAGACAAGCCAGGTCGCTACGCCTTCTACTGCACCGTCGAAGGCCACCGGGCCGCCGGCATGGAAGGCACGTTGGTCGTGGAATGAGCATCCTCGCCTTCCTCCACTACACGCCGATCCCGAAGCTCCACCTGGGGCCCCTGTCGATCTCACCCCACGGCATCGGCACCGGCGTCGGCGTCCTCGCCGGCGCCCGCCTCATGCTGCCAGCGGCCAAAGCGCGCGGGATCGACGAGGACCACCTGTGGCGCCTCCTGACCCCGGCCATCATCGCCGCGCTCATCGGCGCCCGCCTGGCTTACGTGCTCAACCACCTCGGCGACTACGCCGATCGACCCCTCGAGGTCCTCCGGGTGTGGGAGGGCGGCGCCTCTCTGCTCGGCGGCATCGTCTTCGCGATCGTGGCGGCCCTGCCCGAGATGCGACGCCAACGGCTCGACTTCTGGACCGTCATGGACGCGGCCGCACCCGGGCTCGCCCTCGGCATCGCCATCGGCCGCGTCGGTGACCTGATCGTGGGCGATCACCTCGGCAAGCCGACCGACTTCGTCCTGGGCTACCGCTGCACTGGGGCCGAGAGCGCTTCGCCGTGCAGTGCCGCCCTCGGCCAGGCCGTCCACCAGCCGGCGCTCTACGACCTCATGTCGGTGCTCGCGCTGCTTGGCGTCCTGCTGTGGCTCCGACGGCGCCCGCTGTCCACCGGAGCCCTGTTCCTGACGTTCACCACCTGGTACGGGCTCGGCCGAGTGGCCGAGGACTTCTTCCGCATCGACGAGACCCACGGCTTGTTCCTCACCTCCAGTCAATGGGCTGCGGTCATCGCAGTGCTCGTCTCCATCGCGCTGCTGGTCACCGGCCGCCGGCCCGGCAGCCGCCCCCACGAACCGAATGGGTTGGGCGCGCCAAGACCAGAGCAACCGCCGGTCGCCGGATGACCGGGGGTGTGGCCTTTCCGGCCGCCACGAAGTGACTTTCGGCCCTGAGCGCCCGGGGTCCCGCCGGATTCAATGAAGAGCGAGCACCCGATGACCGGGCCGAGAGGACGCAGCGATGATGTGGTGGAACGGCAACTCGGCATGGGCGTGGCTGGTCATGATCCCGACGATGGCCCTCATGTGGGCGATCATCGCTCTGGTCGTCATCCCGTGGGCCCGCCAGGACAACGACCGGCCCGCGTCGCCGCTCGTGCGACTCGACCAACGCTTCGCGGATGGGGACATCGACGTCGACGAGTACCGGACCCGCAAGGCCGAGCTCGAGCACCGCTCATGAGGAGCCACCCGCTGGACCGCTCGAGGATCGTCACCGCCGCGCTGGCCATCATGGTCGCGCTCCTGTTCGCTGCCTGCGGGGGAAGCGACTCATCCAACAACGGCGCCGGCACGATGCTGCGGGACAGCGGCGCACAGATGCGCGACGGCGGCCAGTCGATGATGGACAACGGCCAGCAGATGCACGACAGCGGCCAGTCGATGATGGAGGCCGGCCAGTCGATGATGGACCAGGGCACGTCGCTCGGCGACTCGGACATGGCCAGCCGGGGCCGACAGATGATGACCGACGGCCAAGCGATGATGGACGCCGGACAGCACATGACGGACCAGGGTCAGTCGATGATGGGAAGCGGCCAGCAGATGATGGACACGGGCCGCGGCATGATGGGCAGCGGCTGACCCACGCGGTGCCCGTCGCTGGGCCGAGCGCTTCTCAGCCGCGGCGGGTCGCAGTCGTGATCCAGATGCCGGCGCCCAGCACGACACCGGCTGGGGTGGCATGGTCGGCGAGCACGGCAGTGACGTCGTCGATGGCCCGGTCTCTGTCGTCCGGGGCGATCGTGTCGAGGACGGCGCGCGCGATGCCGGTGTCGGTGAGGTAGCCGGTCGCCGCGGTGGCGTCCGCACCGAGGCGCATGGAGACGGTCACGGCTGCAACGTCGATGTCGTCGAAGCCCGCCGCCGCCAGCACGGCGGTGATGACCTCGGGTTCGGACTGGGCGAACATGCCCGGCGCCGTGCCGGGCTCGGGCAGGCTCCCGTAGCGCAGGAGCGCGCCGCCGGGCACGGCGAGCCAGTCGTTGGCTCCGAGCGGCTGCCACGTGGCGATGACCAGGCGTCCAGCGGGGCGGAGGCTGCGGGCGATGTTGGTGAACGCGGCGATCGGGTCGTCGAAGAACATGGTCCCGAACCGGCTGATGACGGCGTCGTGGGCGGCCCGGCCCAGCGGATCGGTCTGCGCATCCGCCGCCCGGAAGGTGACGTTGGTGAGACCGCTCTTCGCCAGCCGCGCTCGAGCGACGCTGAGCATCGGTTCGGAGATGTCGACACCCAGCACCGTGCCGTGCGCCGCGACGGCTCGTGCCGCGTCGAGGGTGGTGGTCCCGCAGCCGCAACCGATGTCGAGGACGCGCTCGCCGGGCCGGACGCGGGCGGCACTGGTGAGGGCGGCGGCCACGTCGGCCATGGCGCGGTCGCGGCTGTCGGGGTCGGCGATCCAGCGCTGGCCGCTGTCGCCGTTCCACGCGTCGCGTTGGGTCTGGTTGGCGGCATCGGTCATCGACGGCTCCTCCTTGTGGAGCGCGCTGTGCTTGGGGTGGCGGTGGTGGCATCGGGGTCGAGGCGTTGGCCGATGGCGTACACCGTGAGCCGACCCGTGCCATGGGCGAGCAGGCCACGTCCTCGCGCGGCGAGTGCGTTGATCCGGTCGCTCGTCGCGCCGCTCGGAGGATCGGAGATGAGCCGGACGGCCGCGTCGGCGATGGCCTCCGTCGCGTCGTGCACCGTTCGCAGCAGCCCGAGGATCGCGTCAGGTGGGTAGCCGGTGGCGAGGGCGTCGACGGCGAGCTGCAGCATCGAGGGGCTGGGCACACAGTACCGATCGGGTCCGTCGACCTCGACCAGACCCACGGCGAGCACCTCCGCGAGCCGGTCGGGTAGCAGGGTCGGCAGCAGCGCCCCGAGCTGGTCGAGGGTGGCGGGTGCACCCGGTTCGTCGAGGTGGACGAGCTGGTCGGGCTCGAGGCCGAGCACGCTGGCCAGGTCGGCCCCGTCTCGCCAGGAGCCGAGGAGGTCCTTGATCCCCGCCAGGGAGTAGCCGCGGCGTTGGAGGCGGCCGATCAGCTCGAGGCGGGCGACGTGGGTGGCTCCGTAGATCCCGACGCGTCCTCGGCGCTCCGGCGGAGGCAGGACGCCCATCGTCTGGTACTCGCGGATGGTGCGCACCGGGAGGCCGGTGTGGGCAGCGAGGGCGTCGACGGTCAGCTCCTCGGTGCTGAAAGTCGAGGGAGCGGGTGGTGTGACGACCATGGGCTAGACAGTACCACAAAATACCGTTACGGTGTATACCGTGAATAAAATCGAGACCCAGCACGCCCTCGACACGGCGCTTCTCGAGGTCCTCCGCACGGCGACCATCACGCCGGAGCTGACCTTCGACGGCCCACCGAGCAGGCTGACGGGCGGCTTCTGGGCCGAGCTGATCTCGTTCCGACTGCGGGACGCGCCCGTGGGCTGGCGGGGGCCGCTCGTTGCCCGCGTCATGCCGGACCCCGCCACCGCCGCGAAGGAGACGGCGGTGCAGTCCGCGGTGGCCGCGCAGGGTTTCCCAACCCCGGTGGTGCACCTGAGCGGCGGACCTGACGACGGGCTGGGCCGGAGCTTTCTGGTGATGGACCTCGCGTCGGGGGACCCGATGTTGGGTGGCCTCGAGGGCGCTGGTGCCATCAGGGCGCTCCCGCGGTTGGCCCGTCGCCTTCCCGACCTCCTGGCCGAGACGATGGCTCGGCTCCACCAGGTCGACGTCGAGCCCGTTCGTGAGCGCTTGGCCTCGACGGGGATCGCAGTGTCCTCCGTCGCGGCGTTCGTCGACCACGTGACAGCCGGAGCCGCGCTCGCGGGTCGTGCTGACCTGGACGCGGCGGGGCGATGGCTGGCCGAGCACCTACCGGTGGCACCCGAAGTGGTGTGTCACGGCGACCTGCACCCGTTCAACGTCCTCGTCGACACCGAGGGCAGGGCGACCGTGCTGGACTGGTCGGCCGCGCTGGTCGCGCCCGCCGCCTACGACCTCGCCTTCACCGGACTCGTCCTGGCCGAACCGCCCGTGTTGGTGCCGCGCACCCTGCGCCCGCTCGTGCGGGCTGCGGGACGAGCCCTGGCCCGCCGGTTTCGTCGCACCTACGCCCGCGAGACCGGTGCGCCCATCGACCCGGCACTGCTCGCCTGGTGCGAAGGGGTGGTATGCCTCCGGGCGCTCGTCGAGGTGGCTGGTTGGGTGGCCGCCGGGGTGGCGGACGAACGCGCCGGGCACCCATGGCTGGTCGCTGGCCCGGCCTTCGCGACGCGTCTGTCTCGTCTGACCGGGTTCTCGGTCAGGGCCCGCTGACAGCCTCGGGCGCGACGCGGGCCGACGGTGGGTTGGTCTCGTACATCCGAACCATGACCACCACGCCGGAGGCGGCGGTGAGGGCGGCGACGGTCCAGATGGCGGCGTCGATCGAGACCGCGTCGGCGAGCAGGCCGGCGAGGAGGGCGCCCACGGCAAAGCCGCCGTCGCGCCAGAGCCGATAGACGCCGACCGAGCGGGCCCGCCAGCTGGGGTGGGCCACGTCGCCGATCGCCGCGAGGAGGGTGGGATAGACCATCGCGGTGCCAGTGCCGAGGACGATGGCCCCGAGCGCCCAGGCCCAGAAGCCCGTGGCGGCAGCGATCCAGGCGATGGCCGCCGCCTGGGTCAGCATCCCGCCGGCGATGAGGGGCTTGCGCCCGATCCGGTCTGACAGGCCGCCGGTGATGAGCTGCCCGAGACCCCACACTGCGGGGTAGAGGGCGGCGAGGATGCCGATGCGGGCGACGCTGAGCCCGGCGTTGGCGAAGGCGATGGGGAAGAGGCCCCAGGCCAGGCCGTCGTTGAGGTTGTTCACCAGCCCGGCCTGGCTGCACGAGGACAGGGCCTTCTCCCGGAAGCTGGTGCGCATGAACACGTCCCGAGTGGTGAGGGCGTCGTGGTCGGTGTCGTGGCGGGCGATGTGGTGGGCGGCTTCGTGGTGCGCGTGGCCGCGGGTCTCCCGCACGAACAGGGTGGACAGGCCGAGGCCGAGGCCGGCGAAGACCAGCCCGAGGTAGAAGGGTTCCGGGCGCAGGCCCGCGTGCTGCGCGATGTAGCCGGTGGCCAGCGCGGTGATTGCGACCGCCCCGTAGCCGGCGGCCTCGTTGATCCCCATCGCGAAGCCGCGGCGCGCGGGACCGACGAGGTCGATCTTCATGATCACGGTGGTCGACCACGTGAGGCCCTGGTTCACGCCGAGGAGCACGTTGGCGACGATCACCCAGCCCCACGAGGGTGCCCAGATCAGCAGCAGCGGCACGGGGACCCCGATGAGCCACCCGGCCACGAGGACGGGCTTGCGGCCGTAGCGGTCCGAGAGGGTGCCGGCGAAGAAGTTGGTGGCCGCCTTCACCGCGCCGAACGCGGCAATGAACGTCAGCGCGGCGGTGTACGCGGTGAGGCCGAACTCCCGCTCGGCCAGCAGCGGCAGGACGGTGCGCTCCTGGCCGATCATCCCGCCGACGAGCGCGTTGACCCCCACGAGCAGCGAGAACTGGGCAAGGTTCTGGCGCAGTCCCAACCGGACGACGGGTGCCCCTGTCGTGTCGAGTGTGGTCATCCGGTCTCGAGCGCCGTGCCAGTGGCGGCGCTCCAGTCCTCGGGCCCGCCACCGAGCACGGACAGGTGGCGATGGCCGGCCGCCTTCAGCAGGCTGGCTCCGGTCATGGCTCGCTCCCCGTGTCCGCACATGACCGTCATCGGGCCCTCGGGAAGCGTCGCCTCGGCCAGCTGGCCGAGCTCCACGTGGATGGCGCCCGGGAGGTGGCCGGCCGCCCACTCGCCGTCCTGGCGCACATCGATCACCGTGGGGGCCATGGTGCCCTCGTCGACGATCGGGGTCGACGTGATCGGTAAGCCAGCACTGATCCATGCAGCCAGGCCACCGTCGAGCTCGCCCAGGATGGCGTCGTGCCCGATCGTGAGGCACTGGCGGACCAGGTCGGCGCGGTCGGTGGTGTCGTCGAGCACGAACACCACGGGTGCATCGAGGGCGACGAGCCAGCCGAGCCAGCTCGCGAACACCGGCCGGTGCTGGATGGAGATGGCCCCCACCGGGTGGGCACGGGCGTAGGCCTCGATCGGGCGGGCGTCGACGAGCACCGCTCCGGCTGCCAGGTGCGTCCGAACCGTGTCAAGGTCGAGCCTCGCCAGGGCCGGGAGCGTCGGGTACAGGCGGGGCCCGCGCCGGTTCACCTCCGGCAGCTGCCGGAAGTATGGCGGGAAGCTTCCCAGCCCGGCGAGGAGCGTCGCCACGAACAGGTCCTCGTCATCGATGCGCAGCAGTGCGTTGGTGGCCCGCTCGTGGCCGATGGTCGTCGTCCTCGCCGATCCGGCCGGTGCCGAGCAGAACGACCCGGCGCCATGCGTGGGGTAGACGAGCAGGTCGTCAGGCAGCGTCAGGATCTCGGCCCGCACGGAACGGAACAGGTCACGGGCAAGGTTCTCGCGGAGCTCGTCGCCCAGCAGATCCGTGCGGCCGAACGCGCCGACCATCAGCGACCCACCCGAGAACAACGCCCTCGGCTCGCCGTCCGTGACGAGGAGGTACGCGAGGTGGTCCGGCGTGTGGCCCGGCGTGGCGATGGCCCGCAGCTCGACCCCGGCCGCCAGCTCGACGGACTCGCCCGGACCGACCGGCCGGTGTGGCCCCTCGAGGCCCGCACCCCGGGAGGCCAGGAACGTGGCGCCATTGGCGGCGAGCTCGGGGCTCCCGGAGATGTAGTCGGCGTGGGAGTGGGTGTCGGCTGTCCACGCGATGCGCCACCCCCGCTCGGCGGCCACCTGGCGTTGTCGGTCCGGAAATCGAGCCGGATCGACCACGAGAGCCGATCCGTCCCGGAGGCCGACGACGTAGGACGAGTGCCCAAGGCCCTCATCGACGATGCTGACGATCTCGGTCTCGATGGCCGAGCCGCGGCGGGAGCTCACCCCGCGATGCTGCCCGTGGAAGCGGCCGCCAGCGCGGCAATCGAAGCAGGGAGCTCGGTGCGGGCGAGCTGCCGCGATCGGATCCGCGACAAGAGGACGCGACGCCAGAACGTGACCGGGTGCAGAGCCCAAGCGACCGTGACCCGGCTCCCGCCGGGGTCGTCCGCGACCTCCCATGCCCAGCTGGCGTAGGACGGGTTGCCGTCGTCGGTGCAGGATCGGTAGGCGAAGCGGCGTCTGGTCGCGTCGAGCTCTTCGACGGTCGAGCGACTCTTCCAGGTCTGCCCGAGCGCGTGGAACTCGACCACCCACTCGGCGCCCACCTCGAGGGACACCGGCTGATCGACCACTGAGGTCATCCGCGTGTTCCACGACGGGAGGCCGGCGATGTCGGTGAGGGTGCGGAACACCGCGTCAGGGCTGGCCGCCACATGCGCTATCGCGCGGGTGCCGCGCACGTCGATGCTCGGCTTGATGCCGGTCATGCGAACGCAATGGTCTTGGCGCCGTTCACGATCTCTTCGACCACGGCGGCGGCGCCGACGATGCGGGCGCCCTTGGCGAGCTGATCCTCGCCGATGTTGCGGGGCTTGGTGCAGGCCCCGCACAGCCAAACCTCGCCGCCGTTGCCGACGAACTCGTCGTACAGCGCGGTGAGAGCCGGGTACCCGTCGGCAGCGACGGCGTCGGCGCCGCCGGTGGTGCCGAGCCACACCGCGTCGATCGTGCAGAGCACCGTCGCCTGTCGGCCGGCGATGGCAGCCACGTTGGCGGCCACGAACGGCAGGGTGGCCCGCTCGGGGTCGTCCGCGCCGTGGGTGCAGTTGAACAGCAGCTTTTCGCTCATGTGATCTTCTCCACTCTGATGGTGAGGCGCTCATCGAGCGCCTCGATTGACAGGATCCGTTGGCCCATCAGGCGGGCCAGGGCGGGGAGCTCGACTCGGGCGGCGGGGTCACGCACGATCGAGCACAACACGTCACCGGTCGGGGTCTCGCGCAGCCGGTCACGGAACCAGGCGGCGAGACCGTCCCCGCACCCCAGCGATCCGGCGTCGCAGACCTGCTCGCTCACGCCGAGCGGTGGGCGAGGAACACGTGGGCGGCGACGTCGTAGGCGCGGGCGTTGCTCTCTCCGCCCGAACCGCCGAACGCGTCCACGGCGAGGCCGACGCTCACGTCGTCGAACCCGGCGCCGGTGATGGCGGCGCACCAGTCGTCGACGGGCAGGCCGCCTGCGATGCAGCCGGTCCAGAGGTCGATCTCGCACACGGCGGCTTCGGGGAGGGGCTTGCCATTGGCGATGTCGGCGAACTGCAGCACGCCACCGGGACGAAGGATCCGGTAGGACTCGGCGAACACGGCCGCCTTGTCCGCGCACAGGTTGATCACGCCGTTGGAGATCACCACATCGGCCCAGCCGTCCTCGACAGGGATCTGCTCGAGGATCCCCTCGCGGAACTCGACGTTGCCCAGCTCGAGTGCTTCGGCGGTGCCGCGGGACTTGGCCAGCATCTCCGGCGTCATGTCGACGCCGATCACCCGGCCGCCGGTCCCTACGGCCTGTGCGGCGACAAAGCAGTCGAACCCGCCCCCAGACCCGAAGTCGACCAGGCGCTCGCCGGGCTGAAGCGGCCGGACCGAGAACGGGTTGCCGACGCCCGCGAACGACTCGACGGCGCGATCCGGAAGCGAGTCCACGACCTCGGGCGGATAGCCGAGCAGGGCGGCCAGCGGACGGCCGGTGTGGAAGTGGAACTCGCCATCGGGATGCAGGGCCACCTCCCGGTACTTCTCTCGCACGTCAGCCCGCAGCGCCTCAGGATCGACAGGAATCGTGTCCGGCATCGACGTCCCCCTTGTTCAAATGGATGTTTGAACGGTCGCGCCCGAGGGCCCCATTGTCAAGTGTTCATTTGAGCATTGACAGACCAAGGTCCGTCCGATCAGGATGTGCTCCATGGGCAACCGCATCGCCAAAGACGCGCTGTTCGAGGGCTTCGCCGAGGTGGCCAAAGCGCTGTCCAGCGGCCGGCGCGCCGAGATCGTCGACGTCCTCGCCCAGGGCGAGCGCTCCGTCGACGAGGTCGCTGGGGAGATCGACCAGAGCGTCGCCAACACCTCACACCACCTGCGGGCGCTGGCCCGGGCGGGGCTGCTCACAACGCGCCGCGACGGCACGCACATCTTCTACGCGCTGGCGAGCGACCGCGTCGGTGAGCTGTGGTCCGCCGTCCGCGACGTTGCCGAGGCCCACGTGGCCGGCCTCGACAAGCTGGCCGCCGCCTACCTGGGCGACCGTACGGGCATCGAGGTCGTCGATCGCGGTGAGCTCGCCGAGCGCCTTCAGCGAGGTGCGGTTGTCGTGCTCGACGTGCGCCCGTCCGCCGAGTTCGGCGCCGGGCACATCGCCGGGGCCCGTTCCGTCCCCCTGGGTGAGCTCCGCAAGCACCTCAAGGCGCTGCCCGCGGGTGCTGACGTCGTCGCCTACTGTCGCGGCCCCTACTGCGTGTACGCCGACGACGCCGTGCGCGAGCTGCGCCGACGTGGGTTCTCCGCCAGTCGGCTCGAGGACGGCTTCCCCGAGTGGAGGCGCGCTGGCCTGCCAATCGCAGCCGGTGACGCCGGCACCGCCGAGGGAGCGGCATGAGCATCGACTTGTGCTCGGATTTCCCCACTGACAACCACAACTGACGAAGAGAGCAGAGGAGCATGTCATGACGAACAAGCTGTCCACCCACGACCAGGAGTATGCGCGATGAGCAACAAGGCGGTCATCAGTCTCTGCACAGGCCTCGAGGACGCCGAAAAGGTGACCGTCGCGCTGCTCGTGGCGGTCGGCGCCGCGGAGAGCGGCCGGCCCACCCTCATGTTCCTCACCAAGGAGGCTGTGCGCTTGGCGCTCGTCGGCACCGCCGTCGGCACCGCATGCGAGGGCTGTCCGAGCATCCCGGACCTCATGGCCCGCTATGTGGCGGCCAGCGGTCGGATCATGGTGTGCCCGATCTGCTTCAACACCAAGCAGCTCGATGCCGGAGCGCTCGTCCCCAACGCCGAGCTCGCCGGCACCGTGCCGATGTGGGAGTGGATCGGCGACGACGGCGCGACAACCTTCAGCTACTGATCGCGCGCTCCGGGTCGAGGGGTCGCAGCTGTGACCGCGCCGTCGCCCTGGTAGCACGAGCCGTTCATGCAGCCGAGAACCGTCGGCTTGGGCGTCGCCCGGCTGCGCGCCGTCATGGCCGGCGGCCACCGGCACCGGCTCGACCACGGTGGCGACGTCAGCTTCTGGGAATCCTCGGGGGCGCGCCGCGGCCCGCTCACCATCCTTGCTGAGCGACGGAGTCCTCATGTCGCCGGTGGGTCGGGGTCGTCGTCGGGGTCGGGGTCGGGGTGGTGGTTGCGCCAGCGGTTGTGGAGGGCGCAGGCGAGGCGACCGTTGTTCTGGGTGGTGGGGCCGCCGTTGGAGGCTTTG
>JBKJIE010000095.1:0-21355 GCA_046598715.1 Acidimicrobiales bacterium
GGCATGTGGCAGGAGGCCATCGGTCACGTCGTGGGCTGCTGGACCAACGACGAGTACGAGTTCGCCGGCGAGCACTGGTCGATGCCGAAGCGCCGCGTGCTGCCCAAGCCGATCCAGCAGCCCCATCCGCCGATCTGGGGGGCCACCAGCTCCGAGGACGGGCATCGTCAGGTCGGCGAGCTCGGCCTCTGCTCCTTTGCCGTTGGGGTGTCGCCCGAGGCGGTGAAGGAGAAGATCGACATCTATCGCAAGGCCATCGCCGCGTGCACCACGCCGATCGGCGCCTACGTGCACGACCAAGCGTCGACGTTCACGATGGCTGTGTGCGCGCCCACCACCGAGGAGGCGTGGGCCACCGCCCGTGAGAGCTTCGAGTGGTACCCGCGCTACGGCGCCCGCCTCATCGCGTCGGTGGCCGACATGCAGGCCGACCGCGGCCAGGACCTCGGCACCTACGCCTACGCGGCCGACCTCAAGACGGTGGCCGACGACGGCTCCCTCGACCTGCTCAGCCTCGAGTACCTCGTCGACTCGGGTGCATGCGTGCTCGGCACGCCCGAGCAGGCCATCGAGACGTGCAAGCGCTACGAGGCAGCCGGGGTCGACCAGCTCCTGTGCCTGGTGAACCCGTACAAGATCCCGCATGAGGCCGTCATGCAGACGATCCAGATGATCGGCGAGCACGTCATCCCCGAGTTCCGCTGACCTCCCCGTGCCGCGTAATCTGACGCGATGTCAGATCCCGCTGTCCTCATCGAGCGCGCCGGTCACGTCCTCACGATCACGCTGAACCGGCCGGCCAAGCGCAACGCCTTCAACGCCGAGGTGCTGTGCCGGCTCTGCGATGCGTGGGACCTGCTCGACGGCGACGACGAGCTGCGCGTCGCCATCATGACCGGGGCCGACGGCAACTTCTCCGCCGGCGCCGACCTCGACCGCCTCGTCGGCGCGCTCACCTCGGGCAAGCCCGCCGAGGACGAGTACGAGGAGCGCATCCGCCAGGACTTCTCGCTCATCTACAAGGGGTTCCTGAAGGACCACTACGTCCGCAAGCCGATCATCGCGGCGGTCGAGGGCTACTGCTACGCGGGAGGCATGGAGATCCTCCAGGCCTTCGACATCCGCGTCGCCGGTGAGAACGCGCAGCTCGCCATCTCGGAGGTGCAGCGCGGCCTGTTCCCGATGTCGGCGTCGACGATCCGCCTGCCGCGGCAGATCCCCTACACGGTGGCCATGGACATGTTGCTGATCGGGGATCCGATCAGTGGTCGCCGGGCCTTCGAGATCGGTCTCGTCGGCCATGTGTCGGCCGACGGCACGGCGCTGGCCAAGGCGCGCGAGCTGGCCGACAAGGTGGCCGCCAACGGGCCGCTCGCCGTGCGCAACATCAAGGCCTCGGTGCTGGCGGCGCTCGAGCTGCGCGAAGAGGACGCCTTCCAGCGCGAGCTCGAGCTCGGCATGGAGGTCATGGCCAGCAAGGACGCCAAGGAGGGCCCCCGGGCCTTCCTCGAGAAGCGCCCCCCGACCTTCACCGGCACCTGACCCTCACGGGTACCCGGTTGCAACGACCCGCCACCGGGTACGGCCAGAGGCATGACTGATCAAGAGCATGAACCGAGCCAAGAGCGCCTCGACGAGCTGCAGCTGGACATCGACGCCGCGAGGCGCAAGGCGGAGGAAGACGGCACGCTGCCCGACCCGCACCACGAGCCCACGTTCGTCGACCCCGATGGCGACGGTGAGGCCGACGGCGGCGCCCCGGCTGCCTAAGCGCCGAGTGAGCCCCTGACCAGTGGGATGCTCGAGGCAATAGGTCCCAAACGACGGCTCTTGAGGCAACAGGTCCCACATGCGGGACGCATTGCCTCGAGTCCGCCGAAACGGGACCCATTGCCTCACGCTCGGGCGGTGGCACGATGGCCGGATGCTGCTGGCGCGCGTCGTCGACACCTCGGCCGCGGTCGCGGCAACACGTGCTCGCACCGCGAAGGTCGCCGCGCTGGTCGACCTGCTGCGCTCGCTCGACGCCAGGGAGATCGAACCCGCCGTGGGCTTCCTCACGGGTGAGCCGCGCCAGGGACGCATCGGCGTGGGGTGGCGCACCGCCCTCGCGGTCGACGTGAGCCCGGCGTCGTCTCCCTCGATCACCATCGTCGAGCTCGACGCCGCGTTGGCGACCCTGGCCGCGACGACGGGCTCAGGTTCGGTCGCCAGCCGCCACCAGCTCCTGGCCGATGTGCTCTCGCGGGCGACGGCAGACGAGGCCGCGTTCATCCGCGGTCTGCTCACCGGTGGACTGCGGCAAGGGGCGCTGGCCGGCGTGATGACCGACGCCGTGGCGAAGGCAGCGGAGGTGCCGATCGAGATGGTGCGGCGAGCGGCCATGCTGTCCGGCGATCTCGGCCGAACCGCGGTGATGGCACTGTGCGACGGGGCTGCGGCGCTCGTCGCGGTCCGGCTGGCGGTGCTCCACCCGATCGAACCGATGCTCGCCGCCAGCGCCAGCGCCACCGACGTGGCCGACGCGCTCGAGAAGACCGGGTTCGCATCGGTGGAGTGGAAGCTGGACGGCGCCCGCGTGCAGGTCCATCGGCAGGGCAGCGAGGTGCGCATCTTCACCCGCAACCTCAACGACATCACCCACCGGCTCCCCGGGGTGGTGGCCATCGCACTCGCCATCCCGGCGCACTCGGTGGTGCTCGACGGTGAGGTGCTGGGCGTCGACGAGGACACCAAGCCCCGCGCCTTCCAGGACACCATGAGCGCCTTCGGCCGTGACGATGCGACCGACGCCGGCGACCGGTTGCTCGTGCGGTTCTTCGACGTGCTCCACGTCGACGGCGTCGACGTCATCGACGAGCCGCTCCACGCGCGTCAGCAGCGGCTCGACGAGCTCGTGGGCGACCTCGCCGTCCCGCGCGTCCACACGGCCGACGTCGCTGCGGCACAAGCCGCGCTCGACACCGCGCTGGCGGAGGGGCATGAGGGCGTGATGGTGAAGGCGATCGACGCCACCTACGACGCCGGCCGCCGCGGTGGCTCGTGGCGCAAGGTGAAGCCGGTGCGCACCCTCGACCTCGTGGTGCTCGCCGCGGAGTGGGGGCACGGTCGCCGGCAGGGGTGGCTGTCGAACCTGTGGCTGGGAGCTCGCGACCCGGAGGGGGGCTTCGTGATGGTCGGCAAGACCTTCAAGGGGCTCACCGATGCACTGCTCACCTGGCAGACGGCGGCATTGCTCGAGCGCGAGGTCGAGCGCGACGGCATCGTCGTGCACGTGCGCCCCGAGCTCGTCGTGGAGATCGCGCTCGACGGGGTGCAGACGAGCACCCGCTACCCGGGCGGCGTGGCCCTGCGATTCGCGCGCGTGAAGGGCTACCGGGAAGACAAGGACCCGCACGAAGCCGACCTCATCGACACCGTGCGAGCGATGCGCCAGGGTGTCTCAGGCACTCCCTAGGCTCGCGGGTCTTCCCCTTCCTCGTTGCTCTCACGAAGGAAGTCCGTCACCATGGCCCTTGATGCCGCCCACCGCTCATCGATCTACCAGAAGCTCCTGCCCGTGCTCGGCGACGACGACGCGAACGCGCTGATGTCCGAGTTCCCATCGGTCGAGGCCGCCGAGCTCGTGACCAAGGACTTCCTACGCGCGGAGCTGGCTGTGCTCCGAGGAGAGCTGGGTGTCGTCCGAGGTGAGCTCGGAGGAGAGCTGGGTGTCCTGCGGGGAGAGCTGGGCGTCGTCCAAGGAGACCTGGGCGGCCTGCGGAGTGAGATGCACCGCGACATGGCTGCGCTCGAGACGCGCCTCGTCACGCGCTTGGGTGCGGCGATCGCGGCGAGCACGGCCTTCCTCGCCGCGCTGGGGTTGTTCACCTAGGACCTGCATTGCCCAGCGGGATGGGCCGCCGAGCAACACAGATCCGTGATGTTGGGTCGTCCTAGCGCGTGCGTCGGCGTGCGTTGCCGCTGGCGGGGCGGCCCGGACGGGCGGCTCCTGCACCAGCGGGTCGTCTACCGGGCGTTGCGCCGGGGCGACCGGACCGCGCCGGTGCACCGGCGGGATCCTGACCCTCGTGGCTCTTGGTCTCGAAGCGTCGCTGGCCACCCTGCTTGGGCGTCCCGCTCCCCGCGCTGGCGCCCTTGCGGTGCGTCTGGCGCTCGGGGCGGGGACGGTCAGCGACACGGGCCCGCTCACGGCGGGACACGCCGTCGAGCCCGTCGCCACGATCGATCGGCTTGGGGGGACTCGAGGCAAGGATGCTCGTGGCCGTGGCCACGGTTGCCCGCTCGATGGGCTCGCGACGACGCAGCTCGCGCTGCATCTTGCGCACGTCCTTCTCCTTCTCAGGGGAGACGAGCGTGATGACGAGACCCGGTTCACCGGCCCGGCCCGTGCGGCCCGAGCGATGGACGTAGTCCTTGTCGGTGGCCGGCGGGTCGAACTGCAGCACGCAGGCCACTCGGTCGACGTGGATGCCGCGGGCGGCAACATCGGTGGCCACGAGCACGTGCACATCGCCCCGACCGAACAGCGCGAGGGCCCGCTCGCGCTGGCTCTGGCTGCGATCCCCATGGATGGCCTCAGCGCGCACCCCGGCCTTGTTCAGCTGCTTAGACAAGCGCTCGGCACCATGCCGCGTGCGGCTGAACACGATGGCCGGCCACGACCGCTGCACGATGGCCGTGGCCACCTCGATGCGCTCGGCCTGCGCGACCGACCAGAACCGGTGCGTGACCTCGCCCTGCTTCTCGAGCGACACGGCCTCGTGATGCGCAGGGTTGGTCTGGTAGTGCCGGATGAGCACGTCGACGTCGCCATCGAGCGTGGCGGAGAAGAGCATCGTCTGGCGCTTGGCGTTGGTCATGTCGAGCAGGCGGCGCACCTCGGGGAGGAACCCCATGTCCGCCATGCGGTCGGCCTCATCGATCACGACGATGTTGACGTCGTCGAGGCGCAGCGACCCGCGCTCGAGGAGGTCCTTGAGCCGGCCGGGCGTGGCAACCACGACCTCCACGCCGCGGCTGAGGGCCTTCATCTGGCGGTCCATGCCGGTGCCGCCGTACACCGCGAGCACCTCGGTCTTGGTGCCCCAGCACAGGGCTTCGAGCTGGTCTTGCACCTGCGAGGCGAGCTCACGGGTGGGCACGAGCACGAGGCCCTTCGGCCGTCGGGGGTTGGCCTTCTCGATCCGAGCGAGCAGGGGCAGACCGAAGGCGATGGTCTTGCCGGAGCCCGTGGGGGCCTTGCCACAGACGTCGCGGCCGGCGAGGGCATCAGGGAGCGTGGCGGACTGCACCGGGAAGGGCTCGGCGATGCCGAGCTCGTCGAGGCGAGCGCACAAGCGGGCGGGCACGCCGAGATCGGCGAAGGTGGCGGGCATTGAAGGGGGTTCTCCTGCATCGAGGGGGCAGACACGCGCGTGCTCGAGCGGGGATCCGGCAGGTGCCGGTTCGTGTCGAGCGCAGCGGAATGTGGCTGCTCCGTGGGTGGCAGTCTCAAGCCACAGCTCGACACGGCCCGTCAGCGGGTGCTGACGTCGGGGGCAACCTTACCGGGGGCGGGAGCGAACACCACCATCTGCGCCAAGCGGCGCATAGGTTGCGGCGTCATGGAACCGCTGATGGCCCGCAAGATGTGGCGAACGCTCGAGCCGTACCACGGGATGATCTACTTCGCCCCGGAGGCAGCCGCAGCGTACGAGGCGCTGGGGGTGAAGGGGTTCGACGGCTACTTCGCCTCGCGGGCCGCGGCGATGGGCCCTGTGCCCGCCGAGGTGGTGATGGCCACCTTCTTCAACTTCAACCCGGACATCGTGCGCCAGGCGATCCCGCGAGCATGGGAGGCGGCAGCACCACCACTGCTGCTGGCGGCCCGCCTCGGTGCCGCGGATGCCGCGCTGTGTCGCGCCCTTGGCGACGCGGTCGACAGCCCGGAGGTCGCCGAGGCCGCGGCGCTGGCCCGGGTGGCGGCCGACGCGTGCGCGCCAGAGGGGCGTGCGCTCTACGCAGCCCACTCGAGCTTGCCCTGGCCTGACCAACCCCACCTCGCCCTGTGGCAGGCGATCACCCTGCTGCGGGAGTTCCGTGGCGACGGCCACCTCGCCGCCCTCGTCGACGCCGGCCTCAGCGGCATCGAGGCGCTCGTGCTCCACGCCGCGTCCGGCGAGGTGCCGCGCGCCGCGCTCCAGACCACCCGGGGCTGGACCGACGAGGCCTGGCACGCGGCGATCGGGTCGCTCTGCGCACGCGGTCTCGTCGAGGCTGACGGCGCCTTCACCGAGGCGGGTGCAGCCCTCCGTCAGCACGTGGAAGACCGGACCGACGCGTTGGCCATCGCGCCCTGGGAGGCCCTGGGTCCGGAGGGTTGCGACCAGCTCCGCGCCCTCGTCCGGCCGCTCAGCAAGGCCATCGTGGGGGACGGCACGTTCCCCACTCGGCCGCCCCGCTGACGAGCGCCTGCCGGCGGCCACGATCCCGAGCAGACCCGCATCGGACGTCCTAGGGTGACGTTCGTCACGGGGACGTCGCGGGGCGGCGCACCTCATCGACGCCCCGCCGCTGAAGCAAGTCGCACCACCCAGGGAGATCACGTGATCCGAGCACGCCGGTCAGGGCTCGTCGCCATCGCCATCGTCGGAGCGCTGCTCGCGCAGGCCTGCGGTGGGAGCGACTCGTCGTCGAACAAGACCACCACCACCGCTGGCGGTGGAGGCGGTGGCGCGAGCGGCGCCTTCGCCGTGGACACGAGCAAGTGCCCCAAGGACGCCACCGCCCCCATCACGGGCACGGTGAAGATCGGCACCACGATGCCGCTGTCCGGTGGTGCCGCGGCTGCCGCGTTCGCTCCGGTGGCTGAGGGCATGAAGGACTACATCGCCTACGCCAACGCCAAGAAGCTGGTGCCGGGGATCACGCTCGAGCTCACCGTCGAGGACGACCAGTACAACTCCAACCTCACCACCCCAGCGGTGGAGAAGCTCATCGACTCCACGAAGGTCAACCTCTTCTCCGGCATGATCGGCACCGCCAACAACCAAGCCGTGCGCGACCTGCTGAACGAGGAGTGCTACCCGCAGCTGTTCGCCAACACGGGTGCCCCGATCTGGGGCGACGTGGCGAACCACCCGTGGACCCTCGGCGGCCTGCCGCCGTACAACACGGAGACGGCCATCTACGTGGAAGACATCCAGCGTCAGTTCCCCGACGGTGCCACGGCGGCCGTCTTCCATGTGAACAGCGAGTTCGGCGACGCCTACCAGAAGGCGTTCTCGGGCCTGGCCAAGGCGGCCAAGATCGACATCCTCGACGAGCAGACGATCGAGAACGAGGACTCCAACCCGCCGACCGCGCAGGTCAACGCCATCGCCAGCAAGGCGCCCAAGGTGATCCTCGCCGCGCCGCTCGGAGCGCAGTGCATCAGCTTCCTGAAGGAGCTGGCCAACGCCAAGGCGGCCAACTCGGGCTGGGAGCCGCGGGTGTACATCACCTCCACCTGCGCCAGCACGCTCATCCTCGCGATCTCGGGCACCGCCGCTGACGGCATCTTCACGATCGTCACGGGCAAGGATGCCAACGACCCGGCCAACGCCCAGGACCCGGCCGTCGCTGCGTACCGCAAGGCGATCACCGACCTCGGCTTCAAGGCGGACGGCGACTTTGCCACCGCTGGCGCCGGCTGGACGAACGGTGAGCTCGTGGTGGAGGCGATCCGCTTGGCGGCCAAGTCGAAGGACGGCCTCACCCGAGCCTCGATCCTCAACGCGGCCCGGTCGCTCGACTACCACTTCCAGCTCGCTCGCGACGGCATCAACTTCAAGCTGGACGGCGCCAAGGATGCGTACGGGCTCGAGTCGATGCAGATCGTGCAGTACAACGCCGGCACCAAGACCTACGCCGATGTCGGCCCCCTGGTCACGAGCTTCGAGGGGAAGACGAAGCTGCCGTAACCAGCCGGGACCGCGAGCCGACCACACGGAGGGGCAGGGGGCAGGCAAACCCGTGCAGCAGCAACCAGGAGCAACCCTCGACGAGCCCTCGCCCGCCCCACGGCCCCTGCTCGACGTGCGCGATGTCACCGTCCGCTTCGGTGGGGTGGTGGCGCTCGACGGCCTGTCGTTCGGGATCGGTGAGGGGCAGATCTGCGGACTGATCGGGCCCAACGGAGCGGGCAAGACCACCTGCTTCAACGTGGTCAGCCGCATCTACCAGCCCAGCGCCGGCACGATCAGCTTCGCCGGCACCGACCTGCTCGGCCTCGCTGCCCACCAGATCGCCGAGGTTGGCATCGCTCGCACCTTCCAGAACCTCGCGCTCTTCCCGTCGATGACGCTTCTCGAGAACGTGATGGTGGGAGCCCACTGCCGGGGGTCGGTGGGCTTCGTGCGGGCCGCTCTGCGTCTGCCGCCGCGCGGCGAGGAGCGAGACACCCGGGCGCGCGCCTACGCGATCCTCAAGCAGCTGGGGCTCGCGCAGCACGCCTTTCGTCCCGCGGCGGGCCTGCCCTTCGGCACGCTCAAGCGTCTCGAGCTCGCTCGTGCGCTCGCCGCGGAGCCGCGCTTCCTGCTCCTGGACGAACCGGCGTCGGGCCTCACCCACGGCGAGGTCGACGAGCTCGGCGGCACGATCACCCGCACGCGAGACGAGTTCGGCCTCACCGTCTTGCTCGTGGAGCACCACATGGCGCTCGTGATGGGCATCTCCGACCACGTCGTCGCCATGGACTTCGGTCGCAAGATCGCCGAGGGCACGCCGAAGCACGTGCAGAGCGATCCCGCGGTCATCCAGGCCTACTTGGGCACCGGATGACGCTGCTCCTGGATGTCAAGGGCTTGCACGCCGGCTACGGCCCGGTGGAGGTGCTGCACGGCATCGACCTCACGGTCGCCACCGGTGAGGTGGTGGTGGTGCTCGGGGCCAACGGGGCTGGCAAGACCACGATGATGCGGGCCGTGTCCGGCACGATCGCACGGCGGGGCTCGATGCAGCTCGACGGCCACGACATCTCCCGCACGAGGCCCGACGCCATCGTGCGAGCGGGTCTCGCGCAGGTGCCCCAGGGTCGGGGCACGTTCACCGATCTCACGGTCGACGACAACCTGCGCGCGGGCGCCTACACCCGCAAGGACGACGGCGTGTCGACCGACCTCGATCGCTGGTATGACGTCTTCCCCCGCCTGGCCCAGCGCCGCACTCAGCGAGCGGGCACGCTCTCGGGCGGCGAGCAGCAGATGCTGGCCATCGCTCGCGCGCTCATGAGCCGACCCCGGCTGCTCCTCTGCGACGAGCCCAGCCTCGGCCTGGCCCCCATCATCGTGCAGGAGCTCTTCGGCATCCTCGGGCGACTCAACACCGAGGAGGGCCTGTCCGTGCTCCTCGTCGAGCAGAACGCCAACCTGGCCATGGAGATCGCCGACCGGGCGTACCTGCTCGAGACGGGCACCATCGTGGCCTCGGGCGACGCTGACACCATCCGCAACGACGACGCCATCCGAAAGGCGTACCTCGGCTACTAGGAGGCACGACAACAAGCGTGGAACGGTTCCTCCAGTACTTCTTCGACGGGCTCTCGCAGGGCTCCATCTACGCGCTCCTCGCGCTCGGGCTCGTGATCATCTACCGCGGGTCGGGCCACTTGAACTTCGCCCAGGGTGAGATGGCGATGATCAGCGCCTTCCTCGCCTGGTGGTACGCCGACATGGGTCTGTCTCCGTGGCTCGCGGTAGGCGTCGCGGCCACCACGGCCTTCGTGGTGGCGATGGCCGTCGAGCGCTTCATCATCCGACCGATCGGTCACAAGAGCCCGTTCGCGGCTGTGGTGGCGGCCATTGGGCTCTTCCTCGGGCTCAACGCGCTCGCGCCGTTCGCGTGGAAGGTCACCATCCCCGAAGCCTTCGCCCCGCTGTTCCCGAACAAGGCCACCGACTTCGTGCGCATCGGCGGTGCCGAGTGGCGGGAGCAGAACATCGGCGTGCTCGCGGTCCTCCTCATCGTCTCGGGGCTTCTCTACGTGCTGTTCCAGCGCACGCGCTTCGGACTGGCCATGCGAGCCGTGGCCAGCAACCCTGAGTCGTCCCCGCTGGTGGGCATCCCCACCGGGCAGGTGCTGGCGGTGTCGTGGGGTCTGGCCGCCGCGGTCGGCGCGGTGGGCGGGGCGATGGTGGCCTCGCTTCGGGGCAACGTCGACTCGTCGATGATGTTCACCATCTTCTTCGCGGCCACGGCCGCCGCCACCCTCGGCGGCTACGACAGCCTCTTCGGCGCGGTGTTCGGCGGGATCGTCCTGGGTGTGTTCGGCAACATGGTGGCCGGCTACGAGCCCGACCTCGTGGGCCAGGAGCTCAAAGGTGTCGTGAGCCTCGTGGTGATCCTCGTGGTGCTGCTCATCAAGCCCTCGGGGCTCTTCGGCTCGCAACGGGTGGAGCGGGTCTGATGCCGGTCCGCCTTGCTGAGGGGAGCCTGCCCCACTGGGCGCTCCGGGCGCTCGGGGCCGTCGCCGTGCTCTACCTGGCCCTGTCGCCCGCACTCCGAGATCTCACCCCCAGCCAGTTCGGCGAGCTCACCGACATCGCCGTGCTCGCCCTGGCCGCGCTGTCGCTGAACCTGCTCATCGGCTTCACCGGTCAGATCTCCATCGGGCACTCCGCGTTCTTCGGGATCGGCGCCTACACGTTGGCCATCCTCGTAGCCGACCACGGCTGGTCCCCGGGTTGGACCTACCCCGTGGCGGCGCTCGTCTGCTTCGCCGTCGGCGTATTGGTCGGCGTGCCCGCCCTGCGGCTCAAGGGCCTCTACCTGGCCCTGGTCACGTTGGCTCTGGCGCAGATCTTCCCGGCGCTCGTGCGCAAGTTCGACGAGCTCACCGGTGGTTCGCAGGGCATCGGTGGCCTCAACTACGACGCACCGTCGTGGACCGGCTTCCAGTCCGGTCGCCAGGGCCGAGCCGAGTGGATGTACTGGCTCGCTCTGGGCACCCTCGTGTTCGGCTACGTGCTCGTGCGCAACCTCGTGAAGAGTCGCGTGGGTCGGTCGATGATCGCCGTGCGCGACAACCCCACGGCTGCGGCAGTGATGGGCGTGCACGTGGCCTTCACCAAGACGGTCGTCTTCGGACTCTCGGCCGCGCTGGCCGGGCTGGCCGGGTGCACCTTCGCCCTGCGCCAGACCCAGACCACGCCCGACAACCTCAACTTCACGATCCTCGGCGCCATCATCTTCCTGGTGATCATGGTGGTGGGCGGGAGCGGCAGCCTGCTCGGTCCGATCGTCGGCGCGTTCGTCTACTACCGCGTCGACGAGTTCACCCGCGCCGTCCCCGACAAGTCGTGGCTGCCTGGCTCGTTCCGCGACTTCCTCCAAGGGCGCCCGAATCTGGCCACCCTCGTGTTCGCGGTCCTGCTCATCCTGCTCATGTTCGTGGCCCCGTTCGGCTTGGTGGGGCTGGCCAAGCGCATCGGGCGTCGATTCCTCGTGGTCGTGCCCCGACCGCCCGAGGCGGCGGCACCGCTGACGGCACCGCCGCTGGTCGACGCCGCCTGACCGTCACCGGTGGGGTAGCCGCTCCTCGATGCCCCAGGGCGAGCCGTGGTCGACGAGCAGATCGAGGAACGGTCGAGCGGGGAAGGCCTCCGGGCCGAGCACCCCGACACCCGACCACGCCCCGGTGGCGAGGAGCTCGAGGGCGATCACGGGATTGATGGCCGTCTGCCACACCACGGCCTGCGCGCCGTCGCGCGCCATGGTCTGCTCGTTGTCGGCCAAGTGGTAGAGGTACACCTCCCGCGGTGTCCCGTCGGGGCCGGTGCCGGTCACCCACGTGCCGGCGCACGTGCGCCCGTGCATGCGGTCGCCGAGCGTGGCGGGGTCGGGCAGGCAGGCCGCCACGACGTCGCGCGGTGACACCTCGACGCCTCGCACCCGCACAGGGCGCGTGCCGTCGAGGCCGATCTTGTGGAGCACCTGGAGCACCTCGATGAACTCGTCGCCGAGCCCGTACTTGAAGGTGACGCGGTTGCAGTCGACCCAGCGCGGGATGAGCAGCACCTCCTCGTGCTCCACGTTCACGCACTCCACCGGCCCGATCCCCTCGGGGAACACGAACGTCTCGGGCTCGGAGAAGGGCGGGGTGGTGAACCAGCCGCGCTCTCGCTCCCAGATCACCGGGGGGTTGAGGCACTCTTCGATCGTGGTCCAGATGGAGAACGTCGGGGCGAAGGCGAAGCCGTCGACGACGAGGTCGGCACCGTCGCGCACGCCGATCTCATCGATCTCGCTGAACAGCTCGTCGGCCGCGTACCGGGCGAACACGTCGGACAGCCCCGGTTCCACGCCGATGCCCACCAACGCCAGCAGGCCCCGCTCCTCCCAGGCGTCGGAGCGCGCTAGCTGGTCGTCGCCCAGCTTCACGCCAGGCAGCTCGTGCGGTCGATCCGGGTGCGGCGTCGACAGCGACATGGCCATGTCGAGATACGAGGCGCCCGCATCGAACGCACCGCCGAAGATCGGCATGACGAACCGGGGGTCGGCCGCGTTGAGCACGTGCGTGCACCCGTGTGAGCGGATGCACTCGGCCACAGCCCTTTGGTCCGACGCGTCGAGCGCGGTGGCCGCGAACCGCGGGTCGCCGGTCCTCTCGGCGGCCAGCCGGGCGCGGCCCTCGTCGAGATCCGCCATGACGATGTGCTCGAAGACGTCGCGTCGCCGAGCGATCATCGCGAAGGCCGAGCCCACGCCACCGCTCCCCACCACCAGGACCCTCATCGCCTCGCGTCCTGCGCTCGGTACCAGGCGGACACGGCGGGGAGCCATGCCCGGCGGAAGCGGTGGAGCGGGATCGGACGGTGCCGGAGCTCGGCGAACGGGGGCAGGGGCTCACCGCAGATCGCAGCACCCATCTGATTGCCGAGCCAGGTGTTGGTGGCCACCCCCGAGCCGTTGCAGCCGGTGGCGTACCAGAGGCCGTCGATGCGCCCGCAGTGGGGGAGGCGATCGAGCGTGATGGCGACGTTGCCACCCCAGGCGCGCTCCAGGGCGACGCCGGCGAGCTGCGGGTGCACCTGCAGCATCGAGCGATGGAGGAAGTCGCGTGCCTCGTCGAGCGCGACGGTGCCGAGGCGCTTGCGGCCACCGAACACCATCCGTCCCTCGGGATCGAGCCGCCAGTACCAGAGGAGGTTGCGATCGTTGAACACCATCCTTCCAGTCGGGAGCACCGAGGCCGCCAGCGCGGGGTCGAGCGGTTCGGTGGCGACGATGAACGACCCCATCGGGAGGACCCGCCGTTGGAGCGCGGGGACGAGGGTGTCGGCGTAGGCGTTCGTCGCGACGAGGACCGCCCCCGCATCGATGGCGCCGCGCTCGGTGGTGACGGTCCACCTCGAACCGTGTGCGGTCACCGCGGTGGCCGGCGTGTGGCCGTGGAGAGCTGCGCCTGCGTCGAGCGCGATCCGGGTGAGGCCAGCATGGAAGCGCGCCGGGTGCAGACCGCCGCTGCGCTCCACCACCAGACCCGCAGCGAAGAGCGACGAGCCGATCTCGGCGCGCAGGGCATCGCCGCGCACGACGTGCGCCGGGCTCCCCACCGAGGTGAGCTCGTCGGCCAGCGAGTGGAGGTGCGCCGCTGAGCGCTCGGTGTGCGACACGTACAGCTGGCCGCAGCGCGCGTAGCTGCAGTCGATGGCTTCGGCCTCGATGATCTCCTCGACATGATCGAACGCCGCTTCCACGAAGGCGTGCAGGCGCCTGCCCAGCTCGCCGTACGACCGCTCGAGCGATCGGGGGCCAGCCTTCAGCTCGGGCAGCACCATGCCCCCGTTGCGGGTGCTGGCCCCCCAGCCGAGGTCTTGCGCATCGACGACGACGGCGTGTCGTCCCCGGCGGGCCAGCTCGGCCGCGGCGGCCAGCCCGCAGTAGCCCCCGCCTACCACCACGACATCAGCACGGTCGGCAAGCGGGGTTACCGGCACCGGGTGCGGCTCTGCCGTGTCCTGCCAGAGGACCGACCCTTGGTACCGCGCGCTGAGCAAGGCCACCACGTCGTGGGATGCTAGTGGTGTTCACGCCCGCTCGAAGTGGGATCACTTGCCGAGCACGGCTATGACAAGTGATTCGGTTACAGTTCCGCTATTGCACAAGTGATTCCGTTGGCAGTCAACGGGGGGACACGGGGAGGCGATCGCGCCGGTGACGCAGCAGCACGACGCAGACACCAGCGGCGGGGCTGGTCAGGCGGGCGACGCCGAGGTCATCGTGCTCGATGCGGTCACGAAGCGCTTCGCCGACTTCGTGGCGGTGCACGACGCCAGCTTTGCCATCGGGCGCGGCGAGTTCTTCTCGATGCTCGGGCCGTCGGGCTGCGGCAAGACGACGACCCTGCGCATGATCGCCGGGTTCGAGTCGCCGTCGTCGGGCCGCATCCTCCTGGACGGCCACGACGTGTCGCGCACCCCTCCCTACCGCCGCAACGTGAACACGGTGTTCCAGCAGTACGCGCTGTTCCCCCACATGTCGGTGTTCGACAACGTCGCCTTCGGCCTTCGCAGCCGCAAGGTGCCCAAGACGGAGGTCACCGGCCGGGTGGGCGAGATGCTCGAGATCGTTCGCATGAGCGACTTCACCAACCGCATGCCCGGGCAGCTGTCGGGCGGGCAGCAGCAGCGAGTGGCCCTGGCCCGCGCCCTGGTCAACAAGCCCTCTGCGCTCCTGCTCGACGAACCGCTCGCCGCCCTCGACCTCAAGCTCCGCCAGGCGATGCAGCTCGAGCTCAAGCGCATCCAGCGCGACACAGCGGTCACCTTCGTGTTCGTCACCCACGACCAGCAGGAGGCGCTCACGATGAGCGACCACATCGCGGTGATGAGCGACGGCTGGGTCGAGCAGATCGGCACGCCCACGGAGATCTACCACCGGCCCGCCACGCCGTTCGTAGCGGGGTTCATCGGCGAGGCCAACCTCCTGCCCGGGCGCCTCGAGCGACGCGACGCTGGCATCGCCACCGTGACCCTCGCCGGCGGATCGGTCACCGTCCCCGACCTCGCTGACGCCGCCGGCTCGGTGCTCGTGATGGTGCGCCCCGAGCAGGTGCACATCGTGCGTGACGGGCCCGTCAACGGCACGGTGGGCATCCCGGCCACGGTGCAGGAGATCATCTTCCGCGGCGCCACCGTGCACGTGGGCCTCGCGGCCAGCGATGGCGCGGGCCTGGTGGCCAACCTCGTCGACGACCGGGGCCTCGACGGGTTACGTCCCGGCGACGCCGCCTGGGCCACGTGGGAGCGCGACGCCGCCTATCTCGTGCCCGCCGACGCGGGGCACACCCCTGCCCCGCCCGATCCGCTCGAAGCACTCGACCACCACGCCACTACTGGAGAGCCCACATGACCCGACCCGACCCCATGGTCCCGCCCTCGTCGACGTGGCGTGGTCCCACGCTCGGACGACGTCAGCTCCTCGGGCGGATGGCCCTCCTGGCCGGTGCCGGCATCGCGGGCCCGGCTGTGCTGGCCGCGTGCGGTGGCAGCGACAAGACAGCCAGCGGCGGAGGCGGCGGTGCCTCCAAGGCGCTGTGGTTCAAGAACTGGCCCGGCTACATGGACGACAAGACCGTCGGACTGTTCAAGAAGGAGTCAGGCCTCGACTTCAAGTACACGGAGGACTTCGCGGACAACAACGAGGAGTTCGCCAAGTTCCAGGCCGACCTTGCAGCCGGGCGCTCGATCGGGCCCGACATCATCGCTCCCACCTCGTGGCTCACCGGGCGGCTCATCACGCTGGGGTGGGTGCAGGAGCTCCCGCTCAACAAGATCCCCAACGCCAAGAACGTCGTGCAGGATCTGCAGAAGCCCAAGTGGGACCCCACCGGGAAGTTCACCTTGCCGTACCAGTCGGGCATGACGGGCCTCGCCTACAACATCTCGATCACGGGCCGCGAGCTCAAGAGCGTGAACGACCTGTTCGATCCCGCCTTCAAGGGCAAGATCGGGATGCTCACCGAGATGCGCGACACGGTGGCGCTCGTGATGCTCCTCACCGGAGCCGACCCCGGCAAGCCCACGATCGACTCAGCCAACGCCGCCTTCGAGAAGATCGAGGCAGCCAAGCAGAGCGGACAGATCCGTCAGTTCACCGGCAACGACTACATGGACGATCTGGCGGCGGGGAACTTCGCCGCCTGCATCGGGTGGTCGGGCGACATCGGCCAGCTGGCCCTCGATAACCCCGACCTGCACTTCGCCATCCCCGAGGAGGGCGGGATGCGCTGGTCCGACACGATGGTGCTGCCCAACGGCGCCGAGCACGTCGACAACGCCGCGGTGTGGATGAACTACTACTACGACCCCGTGAACGCCGCTCGCATCACCGAGTACGTCGGCTACAACTCACCGGTGTCGGGCGTGCGCGAGGTGCTCGCCGCCGGCAACGACCACCAGAAGGCCCTGGCTGAGAGTCCGCTGATCTTCCCCGATGAGGCCACGCTGGCCGGGCTGCACCTCTTCGGCGATCTCGACGAGGCGACAGAGACGGCCTTCGACGAGCGCTTCGCGAAGATCGTCGGGGCGTAGGGCAGCCGCCGTGTCAGCGCGTGCCGAGGATGACGCTGGCGACCGCTCGAAGCGGCGGGCCGGGATCGTCCCCTACGCGCTGCTCACACCGGGGATGCTCTGGCTGAGCCTCTTCTTCATGGTGCCGCTGTTCACCCTGGCGCGCACCTCGCTCTCGGTGAAGGAGAGCCGCTTCGCGGTCGGGGCCACCTTCAACTGGCACATCGCCAACTTCACGAACGCACTCAGCGACTACAGCGACCAGTTCGTCCGGTCCTTCGCCTATGCCGGCATCGCCACGCTGGCCTGCATCGCCATCGGCTACCCGGTGGCCTATGTGATCGCCTTCCGCGGTGGCCGTTTCAAGAACGTGCTCCTCGGCCTCGTGGTGGTGCCGTTCTTCACGTCGTTCCTGATCCGCACACTGGCGTGGGCCACCGTGCTGTCGGACAACGGTCCCGCGCTCTCCCTGGTGCATCGACTGAGCCTCGGTGGGTTGCTCGACGCGGTGGGCTTCACGAGCAACGGTCGGCTGCTCGCCACGCAGTGGGCCGTGATCGGGGGGCTCACCTACAACTTCTTGCCGTTCATGATCCTGCCGATCTATGTGAGCCTCGAGAAGATCGACCTCCGGCTCAGCGAGGCGGCCAAGGATCTCTACAACAACGGCTGGAACGCGTTCCGCAAGGTGGTGCTCCCACTGTCGATGCCGGGCGTGTTCGCGGGCAGCCTCCTGACCTTCATCCCGGCTGCCGGCGACTTCGTCAACGCGCGGTTCCTTGGTGGGCCCAACAACACGATGATCGGCTCGGTGGTGCAGGACCGGTTCCTCGTGCAGCTCGACTACCCCACCGCCGGTGCCCTCAGCTTCATCCTCATGATCGTCATCACGATCGCCACGCTCGTCTACGCCCGCGTGCTGGGCACCGACGACCTGATCTGATGGCCACGGCTTCCGCAACCGCACGCCCTCCGGAGACGGCCGCCGGCCGTGTCGGCCGCTGGGGCCTGACGGCGGTGGCGGTGGCGGGGTTCGTCTACCTCTTCATCCCGATCGCCATCATCATCGGGTACTCGTTCAACAAGCCGCGCGGGCGCTTCAACATCATCTGGCAGCACTTCACCCTCGACAACTGGAAGGATCCCTTCAAGCCCGGGCCCCTCACCGACGCGATGATCCTGTCGCTCAAGATCGCGACCGCCGCCGCCTTGGTCGCGACCGTGCTCGGCTCGCTGATCGCCCTGGCTCTCGTGCGCTACCGGTTCCGCGGTGGCACGCTCGTGAACCTGCTGCTCGTGCTGCCGCTCACCACGCCCGAGATCGTGATGGGCTCCTCGCTGGCCACGCTCTTCCTCGATCGGGGGGTGCAGCGCGGCGTCACGACGATCCTCATCGCACACGTGCTGTTCTGCACCTCGTTCGTGGCCCTCACCGTGAAGGCACGCATCCGCGGCTTCGACTGGACGCTCGAAGACGCCGCCATGGACCTCGGAGCACCCCCGTGGCGCACGTTCAGCAGGGTCACGTTGCCGCTCATCACGCCAGGCATCCTCGCCGCCGCGCTGCTGAGCTTCGCCCTGTCGATCGACGACTTCATCATCACGTACTTCAACGCGGGCTCCGAGGAGACGTTCCCCCTTCGGATCTTCAGCGCCTCGCGCGTCGAGATCTCGCCCCAGATCAACGTGCTGGCCACGATCGTGCTGCTCGTCAGCGTGGCCCTGATGCTGACGGGCGTCGCCTTCCGTCGCCGCCAGACCTAGCCCACCACCCCACTGCTTCTGTGTGCGGTCAGCCACGCATGGCGTGGCTGACCGCACACAGAAGCAGCCATGACCTAGCGGACGCCCCAGCTGTAGGTCTGCTTCACGAGGCTCAGGTAGGTGAACACCTCGGTGGCGCTCACGTCAGGGATGGCTCGGATGCGGTCGTTCACGACGTCGAGCAGGTGGAGGGTGTCGGTGCACACCACCTCGACGAGCAGGTCAAAGCGTCCGGCGGTGATCACCACGTACTCCACCTCGTCGAGCTGCTCGATGAGCGCCGCCACAGCCCGCACGTCGCCCGTTACGGAGATGGCCACCATGGCCTGCACAGCGAACCCGAGGGTGGCGGGGTCGGTGACGGCGACGACCTGCATCACGCCGCTCTCGACGAGGCGCTGCACCCGCTGTCGCACCGCCGCTTGCGACAGGCCGACGGCCGGGCCGAGCTTGGAGTACGGCGCTCGGCCGTCGAGCTGCAGGGCGCGGATGATCGCCTTGTCGATGTGGTCGAGCTCTGGAGCGGCGCTGGGTTCGCGCTTCGGGACAGCCATCAGCGGGTGGCCGCATGGCTCGGGGTGCCGGCCGCGACACCGAGGGCCTCCGCGACGACCGGGTTCACGACATGCCCGCTCTCGGTGTTGATCCCGTGGGCGAGCGCGGCGTCGCGTCGGGCCGCCTCGGTGGCGCCGTGCACGGCCACGTCGACGAGGTAGGGGAGCGTGGCATTGGTGAGGGCATGCGTGGACGTGGCCGGCACCGCGCCGGGCATGTTGCCGACGCAGTAGTGCACCACACCGTGGGTGACGTAGGTGGGCTCGTGATGGGTGGTCTCGTGTGAGGTGGCCACGCAGCCACCTTGATCGATGGCCACGTCGACGATCACCGCGCCCGGCTTCATCGTGGCCACCATGTCCTCGGTGATGACGATCGGAGCGCGGCCGCCGGCCACGAGCACGGCACCGATCACAAGGTCGGCCTCCGCGATGCAGCGCTCCACGGTGCCCCGGTTGGAGGCGAGCGTGGTGATGCGCCCCTTGTGGATCTGGTCGACGAAGCGCAGCCGGTCGAGGTTCTTGTCGAGCAAGTTCACCTCGGCCTCCATGCCCGCCGCGATCCATGCCGAGTTCCAGCCGACGTTGCCGGCACCGATCACCACGACGCGCGCGGGCTGCACGCCGGGTGCCCCGCCCAGCAGCACGCCGCGGCCACCCTGCGGCGCCTCGAGGAAGCGGGCACCCGCCTGCACGGCAAGACGACCGGCCACCTCGCTCATCGGCGCCAGCAGCGGCAGGGCACCGTCGGCGCGCATCACCGTCTCGTAGGCCAGCCCCGTGGTGCCGGCGTCGCACAGCGCCTGCGCGACCTGGGGGTAGGCGGCGAGGTGGAGGTACGTGAACAGCGTGAGGTCGGGACGCAGGTGCTTGAACTCCGACGCCTGGGGCTCCTTCACCTTGCAGACCAGGCCGGCCCGCGCCCACGTCTCTGCAGCGGTGGCCACGATCTCTGCCCCGGCTGCCTTGTAGACGTCGTCGCTGATGCTGGCACCTTCGCCGGCGCCCGCCTGCACGAGGACGGTGACGCCGTGCGAGTCGAGCTCGCGCACGCCATCGGGGGTGAGCGCCACGCGGCGCTCGTCGGTCTTGATCTCGGTCGGCACGCCGACGATGAGCGGGGTTGCCATCAGCGCAGCCGGACCCCTCGGTGGAGGCCGCTCAACGGTCGAGCTCCTTCCACGCCTCGACGAGAACCTGGCGCATCGTGGAGGAGATGAGGTCGAACTCGTCGGGTCCGGACACGAGCGACGGTGAGAGCTGGATCACCGGGTCGCCGCGGTCGTCGGCCCGGCAGATCAGGCCGAGCTCGAGCAGGCGCTTGGACAGGAACCCTCGGATGAGCCACTCGCACTCCTCGTCGCTGAATGCGCTGCCGTTGCGGGTCAGCTCGATCCCATAGAAGTACCCCATCCCGCGGACCTCGGCGACGATGGGCAGGTCGGTGAGCTCGTCGAGCCGTGAGCGGAACTCGCCCTCCAGTGCGCGCACTCGCCCGGGCAGGTCCTCGCGCTCCATGAGGTCGAGGTTGGCCAGCGCCACCGCGCAGCTCACCGGATGCCCGGCGAAGGTGATGCCGTGGAGGAACGACGATCCCTGCTCGAGGAACGGCGCCGCGATGCGATCGGAGATCATCACGCCGCCGAGGGGGGCGTATCCCGACGTCACACCCTTGGCGAAGGTGATCATGTCGGGCACGTACCCGAGCAGGCTCGACCCGAACCAGCCGCCGAGGCGTCCGAAGGCGCAGATCACCTCGTCGGACACGAGCAGCACGCCGTGGCGGTCGCAGATCTCGCGCACCCGCTGGAAGTAGCCGTCGGGAGGAACGAGGCAACCGCCGGCGTTCTGCACCGGCTCGAGGTAGACGGCCGCGACGGTCTCCGGGCCCTCGGCGATGATCATCGCCTCGATGGCGTCGGCGCCCGCGTAGGGATCATCCGGGTTGGCGCGATGTGCGGTGAGCGTGTTGGGCACGTGGCGGCTCTGGCCGTTGAGGAGCGGCAGGAACGGCTCCTTGATCGCGTCGAGCCCGGTGATGTTCAGGGCGCCGAGCGTGGTGCCGTGGTAGGCGGTCTCGCGGGCGATCACCTTCGTGCGCTGCGTCTGTCCGATGGCCACGAAGTACTGGCGGGCGAGCTTCCACGCCGACTCCACCGCCTCGCTGCCGCCGGTGGTGAAGAACACGCGGTTGAGGTCGCCTGGCGCCAGCGCGGCGAGGCGCGCGGCGAGCTCGATGGCGGTGGGGTGGGCGTAGGTCCACAGCGGGAAGTAGCCCAGCTTCGAGGCTTGCTCGGCAGCGGCGTCGGCCAGCTCCTGGCGGCCGTGACCGGCTTGCACCACGAAGAGCCCGGCCAGCCCATCGAGGTACCGTTGCCCGTCGCTATCCCACACGTAGGCGCCCTCACCGCGCTCGATCACCGTCAGCTCGCTGCCCGGTTCGCCGGAGAGGCGAGAGAAGTGCAGCCAGAGGTGGTCGGCGGCGGCGGTCGCCAGCTCGCTGCT
>JBKJIE010000111.1:0-19604 GCA_046598715.1 Acidimicrobiales bacterium
CAAAGCCTCCAACGGCGGCCCCACCACCCAGAACAACGGTCGCCTCGCCTGCGCCCTCCACAACCGCTGGCGCAACCACCACCCCGACCCCGACCCCGACGACGACCCCGACCCACCAGCGCGATGACGCGTGCTGCGCCACGCTCCGGAACCAACGGAACCTCGCGCCACCCTCGATCAGAGCTGCTCGACCAGCACGAGCCGGCGCGCCTTAGCATGCAGGGATGCTGCTGGATGGCGTGAACCACGTGGCTGTGCTGACCCGCGACACGGAGCGCCTCTCGCGCTTCTATGCCGACGTCTTCGATGCGCCCCCGGCGCGCGCGATCGAGCAGCAGCCGGGCTTCAAGCTGTCACTCATCGACATCGGCGATGGCCGCGAGCTGAACGTGTTCGAGATCGACGGCAACGCCGAGGCCGACCACCAGACGCCGATGTTCGGGCGGGGCCGGCTTGACCACGTGGGACTCCAGGCATCGTCATTCGACGCGTTCGAGGAGATCCGGCGTCGCCTGATGGACCGTGGCGCGGCGGACGACTTCGTCACCGACTTCGGCCCGGTGCTGTCGTTGTTCTTCGTCGACCCGGACGGCCTCGAGGGCGAGGTCCTCGTGGCGAACCCCGATGGGGTGCCGGGCGTCTTCAACCCGCCCGGGACCCGAGCCGCCCGCTTCGCCGCGCCGTCGTAGCGTCGTCCGGCCCCCTCCCGCATCGGGGCGCCCGGCGGCTGCTCCCGGTGGCCGTCACTCCGTCCGCGTGAAGCGGACGATGGCGATCGCCAGCATCACCAGTCCCATGGCGACCACGATGGCGGCCTCGACGGGCATGGGCACCGGCCAACCCCACCAGGTGACCCCAGGGGCGAGGCGGTGGCGAGCAGCATCGGAGATGTCGAGGTGGTCGAACACCAGCCGCCGCACCGGGTCCACGGCGTAGGTCAGTGGGTTGAGGCGGTTCACCGCGGCCAACCAGCTCGGTAGGCCCGAGACCGGGTACATCGCACCCGACAGGAAGACCGTCGGGAACACGAGCAGCTGCATCACGCTGTTGAACGTCTGCGCCTGTGTGACGGTGGTGGCCACCATCAGCCCGATGGTCGTGACCATGAAGGCGATCAGCAGCTGCAGGCCGAAGATCCCGAGGAGCAGCAGCGGGTTGTAGGGCACGTGCACCAGTCCGGCCAGCGCCAGGACGAGCACGCCCTGGGTGGTGGCCACCGTCATGCCACCCAGGCACTTGCCGACGACGATCGACGAGCGCCTCACCGGGGCGACCATCAGCTCCCGCAGGAACCCGAGCTCGCGGTCCATGACCAACGACGCGGCGCTGATCATGGCGCTGAACCACATCGCCATGCAGAGGACCCCAGGGAACATGAACGTGGCCAGGGCCACGCCGTCGGTGGAGGCCTTCGAGAGCGTCTGCAGCCCAGGAGCAAGGACGAACAGGAAGAGCAGCGGCTGGACCAGCACCGTCCCGATCCGCACCGGATCGTCGGCGAAGCGGATCAGCTCGCGCCACCAGACGGCACGCGCCGCTCGCGCCTCCGACCGCCAGGAGCGCTCCGGCACCCAGGCGGCGATCACCGTGGTGAGCGCGGCGCTCATCGGCCGCCCTTGGAGAACACCTGCATGGCGGTGCGCTCGCGCTTAGGTGTGGCCTCGGCGTCGCGGATCGTCGAGCCCGTGTAGCGCATGAAGACGTCGTCGAGGGTCGGCCGCGACACCGACACCGACGTGATGTCCATGCCCAGCTCGGCGAAGAGTCGGGGCACGAAGGCCTCGCCAGCGGCGACGTGGAAGGTCAGCGCCCCTTCGGCCATCGTCGCCTCGATGCCGAAGCGGTCGCGCAGCGCGGCGCGGGCGGTCTCGTCGTCGTCGGTGCCGACCACCACGCGGTCGGCTCCGACGCTTGCCTTGAGCGCATCGGGCGTGTCGAGGACGACGATCTCGCCTCGGTCCATGATCGCGATGCGGTCGCAGAGCTCCGCTTCCTCCATGTAGTGCGTGGTCATGAAGATCGTCGTGCCCTCGCTCTCCTGCAGCGCTCGGATGTAGCGCCAGATCGCGCTGCGGCTCTGCGGGTCGAGGCCAATGGTGGGCTCGTCGAGGAACAGCACGCGCGGCGAGTGCATGAGGCCGCGGGCGATCTCCAGCCGCCGCTTCATGCCGCCGGAGAACTTCATCACCGGCTGGTCCCGCCGGTCGACCAGGTCGACCATCTCGAGCATCTGGTCCATGCGCTCCGGGATGACCGCCCGGTCGATGCCGTACAGCTCGGCGTGCAGGCGGAGGTTCTGCGTGGCGGTGAGGTGGCCATCAAGCGTCGGATCCTGGAACACGAGCCCGATGTGCCGGCGGACGTCGTCACGTTCGCCAACGACGTCGAAGCCGGCCACACGGGCCGTGCCGGAGGTGGGCCGTGCCAGCGTGCAGAGCATGTTGATCGTCGTGCTCTTGCCGGCGCCGTTGGGGCCGAGGAAGCCGAAGACCTCACCAGCGGCGACCGTGAACGACACGCCGCGCACGGCTTCGACGTCGCCGTAGGTCTTCACGAGGGCGTCGACCTCGATGGCGGGACCGGTCAGCTCCATGAGGTGACGATCATCAGGGTGAACCGGCGCTTGCCGCAAGCCCCCTCCGTCGCCTACGGTTGGTAGCAGGGGGGGGCCGCAGGCGGCGTTGCACGCCTTCGGTGGCTAGTCCGGGAATCCGATGTGCACGTCTCGCGGGCGGTGAGGGTGTCGTCCTTCTGCTCACCTTGACGCGCGGGGGCCCAACCGCATCAACACCGCGACAAGGCAGCCGGCTGGGGCAGTGTGGTGAGCATCGCCATCGAGAGCCCAACCCGTACGAAGCAGAACGCCATGCCGATGCCGGCCCTGTCGGAGACTGGAAGAATCACGCCATGAGCTACACCGTGGACCTCGTCGACGTGTCCACCGTCGGCCTGGAAGCGTCGCCGGTGGCGCCCGCACTGGCCGGGCTGCGCGCCAACGAGGCCCGCTACTTCAAGAACAAGTACGACCACGTCTTCACGGTCGACCCTGTGTCGAACGCCAAGGCCAAGAAGGCCATCGCCTTGGTGCACCGCATCCTCGAGGAGGAGCGCGGCATCGTCGTCGCCTCGCCCCCGCTCGAGGCCACGAGCTTCCAGGTCGAGGACATCCGATGGACCTACGTGTTCTACGAGAGCGGGCTCTCGATCAATGTCCTCTACCAGCTCGATGGGCCCAAGAAGCGGGCCGTCGGCTTCAAGCTCTCCGAAGGCATGGAGATCCCCGACGAGCTGGGCTCGTTCAAGTTCGCCCGACAGAAGTCCAAGCTGGCCGGAACGATCCGCGGCTCGTACTTCGTGATCAAGGGTGAGTACTGAGGATCGTCGACGCAGCACCTCGAAGGGGAGACCATGGCGACGACACCAGCAACGACTCAGCGAACGGCTCGCCAAGGGTGGTGCCTAGGCCGTCGCGCATTCGGACGGCAGCACCCCCGAAGCGATCGCTCTCCGCCATCCAGTCGGCGTGCGCCTTCAGGATCTCCTCTCGGTCACGAGCGACGTAGTTCCACCACATCAGCAAGGGCTCGTCGAAGGGGATGCCGCCAACGAGCAAGATCCGCGTCGGATCGAAGGTCTTCATCGAACCTGACGCACCCCGGGTGACCTGCCGGGACCACGGTGTGGTCGTCGCCGCGGTGCCCTGGGCCCGTCACGGCGCCGGGAACACCCGGGCCTTCGATGACCAGGTCGCCTGGCTCGTCACCCACACGCCTCGAAGACCGCGGTGGTCGAGCTGATGCGCATGGCGTGGCGGACCGTCGGCGCGATCGCCGGGCGGGTCGTCCCGACGCCCGCGAGGTCCGGGATCCCTTCGACGGGCTCACCCGGATCGGGATCGACGAGATCTCCTACCGGCGCGGACACAAGTACTTGATGGTCGTCGTCGACCACGACAGCGGCCGGGTGGTGTGGGCCAAGGCCGGTCACGACCGGGCCACCCTCCAGGAGTTCTTCGATCTCCTCGGAACCGAACGAGCCAGTCGTATCAGGCTGATCAGCGCGGATGCGGCCGAGTGGATCGGTGACTGCGCCCTGGCCGCGTGTGAGAACGCCACGCTGTGCCTGGACCCGTTCCACATCGTGCGCTTGGCGTGGCCCTTGATGTCGTGCGCCGCTGGATCTGGTCCGACTCATCACCCGCATGGCCCACGGGTTCCGCACCACCGACAACCTCATCGCCCTGTGCCTCCTCGATCGAGGCGGCCACTGCCCACCTCTCCCGGGTCGACCGGTCACCACATGACCCACGGATCCGCTCCGAGAGCCAGATTTCACCTGACCCGATCGGACTTGTCACATTGACCAGGTCTTGGTCAGGTGGGCGAGGTAGGGACGGTGTAGGAGAACGTGGAACCTTCAGGCGGACGGCTCTCGGCCCAGATGCGGCCGCCCTGCGCCTCGACGACCTGCTGGCAGATGTAGAGGCCGAGCCCGGTTCCCTTGACCCTTTCGCCGGCATCGGTGGCGCGGATCCGGGAGAACTTCTGGAAGAGCCGGGGCATGTCTTCGACGGCGATGCCCGTGCCTTCGTCGACCACGTCGATGCGCAGGAACGACGGATCAGCGGGATCAATACCGACGCGGACCCGCACGATCGTGTCGTCCGGCGAGAACTTGAGGGAGTTCGAGAGCAGGTTCGTCAAGACCTGCCAGTTGCGCTCCGGGTCGCCGCGCGCCGCCGGGAGACCGTCGCCGGCCTCGATGCGGACCCGGCCGGTGGTGCTGACCTCGACCTCGCTCACCGTCCGCCCGACGACCGACACCAGGTCGAAGGCGACGACGTCGTAGGAGAACTGGCCGGATTCGATGTGAGCGACCTGGAGAACGTCGTCGACGAGGCCGGAAAGGCCGAGGGTGTTGCGTGAGATCAGGTCGAGGAGCATCGAGCGGTCCGACTCGGCGAGCTTGTCGAAGTGGGTCGACAGCGTGTTGGCCGCACCCGCGATGCTGGCCATCGGCGAGCGCAGGTCGTGGGCGACCATGGCGACGAACTCGTTCTTGAGTTCGTCGAGCGTGCGCAAGCGTTCGGCCACCTCCTGCTCCCGCTCGAGGGCGATCTGTAGCTCCCGGTTGGCGACAGCGAGCTCTTGCGTCCGCTCCTCGACCCGCTGCTCGAGGGTGCGGCTGAGAGCCTGGACGGCGGCGAACCCCTCGGCGTTCTCGAGCGCGGCGCCGGCGATCGCGGTGAGGAACTGTGCGACCCGCTCGTCGTCCTCACCGTAGAGGCCACCGACCTCGTCGTGGGTGACGTACAGGCAGGCAACAGCCCGGCCGCGCAGGTAGATCGGCGCCGCTAGCGCCGAGCGACTGGTGGACAGCAGCATGCTCTCGCCCGGATCGCCCGAGGTGTCCTGCCCGGACGTCACCGGGCGGCCGAGGTGCAGTGCCCGCTCGACGAGCGTCCGGCTCATGATGGGCTCCTCGGACCCGCCGCTCCCCGACGGGTCGTCCCAGCCCAACGACAGGTCGAGAACCCGACATGCCTGGGGCCGCAGGAGCGTCGCTGCGGCATCCCGGACCGCTGCGTGGATGTCGTCGGCGTCAAGAGCGCCAGCGACCCGACGGCCTTCTTCGAGGAGTCGCTCGAAGCGGTCGACGAGCGACAGTGTGTCCCGCCGCTCCTCCTCGGGCTCGCGCGGCGAGATCCGCACCGCCGCGAGGAGTCGCTCGCCCTCGGCCAAGGCGTCGGCTGCTCCTGTCCAGCCGCCAGCCACGCCGGCGCGGCCGCGGGCGACGAGGGACAGCGCCCGCTCCTGGCAGGCGCCCTGCTCGGCGGCGACGGCGGCGCTGCGGTCGAGCAGAGCGCGAGCCTTGCCGTCCCGGCCGGCGAGGGCCGCGAGCAGCCCCGCCTCCCGTAGGGCATGGGGCTGGTTGTTCCGGTACCAGCGGGCGGTCCGCAATGCCCGTCGCGACGTGCGCCTCGCCCGCCGGAGCAGACGGCGGCGGCGGGCGGGCGCCCACCCGCCGAGGCGCTCGAGCTGCAGCCGCTGCGCCGTGGCCAGCCACGCCACCACCGGCGAGACGTACTCCTGGCGCAGGCCGGCCTTGCGCACCAAGCGGTCCGCCTCCTCGAGGAGCCGCAGCCCGTCGTCGATGCGGTCCTCCCGGAGGCAGCGCAGGGCCTCAGCCGTCAGCACCTCAGCCGACGCGTGGACGTCGTCGCGATCTCGCTCAAGCGCCACCCGCACCAGCTCAGGTGGGAGGTCGCCTTCGGCCGCCTTGGACCACACGCCGAGGGCGATGCCGGCCGCCTGGTGGTCGCCGATCTCCGTTGCCGCCCGGTGGACCCGCTGCGCGGTGGCGACGGCAGCATCGAGCTGGCCGAGCCGATACTGGGCGAAGGCGACGTGCCACGTCGCCGTGTTGATCTCCCACTGGTCGCCCGTGCGCTGGAGCAGGCGGATGGCAGGGCGGCACTTGTCGATGCACGCTTGGTACTGGGACGAGGCGTAGAGGGCGACGCCGTAGAAGCCAAGCGACTGCCCCTGGCCCCAGACGTCGCCAAGCTGCTCGCGGACGGCGAAGGACCGCTCGGCGTAGGCGACCGCCCGCCGGTACCAGGGGGCCATCGTCATCACCGGCGCATGCTCCGACCATGCCTGCGCCAGCTCTGCACCCGGTGGGTAGCGCTCGGCCGTGTTCATGCCCCGGAGGTGCGACCACGCGCACGGCACGCGGCCCTGGCCGAACCAGAAGGAATAGGCCATGTCGCTGTACACCCGTGCCGCCGCCAGATCCGCCCGGCCCTTCGGCGACGTCGGGTCGCCCCGGCCGAGGCGCGCCGGCCGCAGCGTGTGCACGGCCTGGACGAGCACCTCCCACAGCAGTCGCACGACGTAGACCGCCGCGCTCCGCGGCGTGCGGCGGCCCATGAGGCGGAGGGCCTTCTGTTGGTGCTGAGCCGATCGAGTGACGTCGCCGCGCTTGAACGACAGGTCCCCAAGGCTTCGCTCGAGCTCGGCCCTCGTGGCATCGTCGGGCGCGTCGGCCAGGGCCGCCGCCAGCTCGCCGCCGGCCTCGTCGTAGCGGCCTTGCAGCAACAGGACGGCGCCAAGACCCATCGCCGCCTGCAGCCTGGCGTCCGCGCTGTCACCGGCGCCCCGGGCGGCCACCCGGTACTGACGCTCCGCCAGCTCGAGGGCGTGCCGGCGCCTGGCCTCATCCCCTGCGGCGAGCGCATACGGAAGCGCCCGGTCGGGATGGCCGGCAGCGTCAAAGTGGTAGCCGAGCTCGAACACCGGCTTTGGCGTCTCGGCTTCGAGACGCTCCGCTGCCCTCATATGGAGGGCCGCGAGGTCCTCGGCCGTCAGGTCGGCGAGGAGCGACTCCCGGAGCTTGTCGTGGACGAAGGCGCAACGGCCACCGTGGCTCGTCGTCCAGAGGATGTGACGGCGGGCGGCGTCGTCCACGGCGGCGACGGCGTCGCCGGGCAGCTCTCCCGCCAGGTCCGCTGCGAGGTCGAGGTCGAACTCCTTGCCCAGCACGGCACCGACCAACAGCACACGGCGCGCCGGATCGGGCAGCAGTCGCAACCGGCGGGCGAGAAAGGCGGCGGCCCGTCGCGACGACTGCACGTCGACGAGGGCCGCGGCGTCGACCTCCCACGACTCGGCCTCAGGATCACGAACGAGGGCGCCAACCTCGACGAGCCCGCGGAGCACAGCCGACGCCATGAACGGGCTGCCCGCCGAGAGGTCCTCGACAACCCGCACAGCCTCGTCGGGCATCGGGCCGGCCATCGACTCAACGAGCCCGCGCACGTCGGTCTCACCGAACGGGGGAAGCGCCAGCGAGAGGCGGGCGTGGACGCTTCGCAGCGGGTGATCGTGGCCGACCTCCTCGGACCGGAATGCCGCGACGACCATGGTCCGGCGCCCCTCGCTCGGGCGCTCAGCGGCCCATCGATCCAGGAGGCGGACCGTCGGCTCGTCGGCCCACTGGCAGTCGTCGAGGAGCACAAGTGCAGGCCGCTCCCCCTCGTCGATGGCGTCGAGGAGGGCGGTCAGGGAGGCGAGAACGCGGGCGGGGCCGTGCTCCTCCTTGCCGAGGCTCCCGGCGATCTCCGGTAGGACGGTCCCAAGGGCCGGCAGAGCCGAGCGAATGCTGTCGGCGTGGTCGGCGAGGCGGGCCAGCAGCGCTGCCGCCAGCCCGGCATCGAGGGTCACGGCCTCGGCGATCTCGTCGGCCACCCCGGTCAGCACCTGGAAGGGGAGGGTGGCCGCCTGGTCGAGGCCCTGGCCCCGCAGCACCCATGCCCCAGCGGCGCTGCCGCGGTAGGCGAGCTCATCCAACAGCCGGCTCTTGCCGCCACCCGACTCGGCCTCGAAAAGCACGAGCGCACCGTCGCCGAAACGCGCGCGCCGCAGCTCACGATCGAGAGCGGCGAGCTCCCGCGCACGCCCCACGAAGGCGGGCTCCGTGATCGTGCGCCGCACATCATGCACGCCGATGATCAGGGGAGGGTCCGAGTCGCCCGCAGCAAGGGCCGCACCCAGCTGTTCGAGGTCGGCGACCACGGCTGCGGCGGTCTGGTAGCGATCACGCGGGTCCTTGCGCAGGAGCCGCTGCACGATCTCGTCGAGAGCGGCGGGCACATCGAGGCCGAGAAGACGGAGACGAGGCGGGTGGGCTGAGGCGTGGGCCCGCAGCACCTCACCTACGGTCGCGCCGTCGAACGGCGGGCGCCCGGCGAGGCACTCGAACAGCACGGCCCCGGCCGAGTACAGGTCGGCTCGCTCGTCAACGTCGTGGCGCAGGATCCCCGCCTGCTCCGGTGAGACGTAGCGTGCCGTTCCGACCGGCAGCTCCCGCAGGGGCTGGTCGAGCCACCCGCTGCGGGCAAGACCGAAATCGACGATGGTCAGGCGGAGGTCCGGCGGCACCCCCGCAACGACGACGTTGGCCGGCTTCACGTCGCGGTGCACGACGCCCGAGGCGTGGGCCTCGGCCAGCCCGCGCAACAATTCGACCCCGACGGCCACCGCCGACCGCACGTCCAGCGGCCCTCCCGCCAGACGATGCTCGAGGCTCTCGCCCTCGGCCAGCGGCATGACCAGGAACAGAGCGCCGTCTTCGACCACGACGTCGAGGACGGAGGTCAGCCTCCGGCTGTCGAGGCCTCGCAGCACCTGCGACTCGTGCTCAAGGCGCATGCGCGCGCCAGCCGACACGGCGGTAGCGCCAACCGTCATGACGACGACCTCGGCACCCGTCTCCACGTCGATCGCCACGAGGGTGGTGACACCGCCACCGGACTTCAGCTCGCGCTCCGAGCGGTACCGGCCCCCAAGTAGCCGGCCGGCACTCCCCACCACGTCGCCATGTACTTCATCCTTGCCTGTCACTGCACAACGACCTTCTGCCCACTCCGGACCCCCGCCGGTAGACGCGGGAACACTCAACACATTGTCGCATCGCCCGACCGCGAAACGGGAGTAGGCCGCAAAGGGCTCGGCCGCGCTGTCGCTAGTCTCGATCATCAGCTGGCATTGCGCGTCCGTGAGACGGGACCGCACGGCAGATGCGCGCGCCACTTCGCCCTTGTTGGCAGGCTGGCCCCATGACCGAGACCCACACAACGGACGGCCCTGTCCTGGGCTGCGCGGCCTGCCGCGTGATCGACCAGGCCGACGGCGTCGAAGACGGCAAGCTCTTCAAGATCGAGCACTACTCCTTCGGCAACGAACGCCGCCTCGTCGCCGCGGTCAAACGGACCCAGGATCGGTTCGCCGACAAGGTCACCGCCTTCGCCGGCTCACTCAACTTCGTGTACATCCACACCGTCTGGTTCGGCATCTGGATCGTCATCAACGCCGGCGCGCTGGGAGGAAGCCTGATCTTCGACTCGTTCCCCTACGGACTGCTCACCATGGTCGTCAGCCTCGAAGCCATCTTCCTGGCAACGTTCGTGATGGTCAGCCAAAACCGTCAAGCGGCGCGATCTGACATCCGTAGCGACCTCGACTTCGAGAACAACCTGCGCTCAGAGATCTGGTCGGTCCATATCGGCCAAGTCCTCGGCATCGACACCGAACACGTCGAGGCCGTCGTGCGCGCCGCCCTCAACGGGTACCGAGCCGAAACCGCGCGCAACGCTCCTTGAAGAGCGTTCCAAAACATCGTTCGCCGCGCCCCTCGTCGCTCACCGCCGCAGGCGTTGGACGGTTGAAGGCTGCTTCTGCGACGGCACCATCAGACTGCCGGGAAACGAGGCCGCCGGGAAGCCAGGGGCGGACCGGAGTCGGACAAACTGATGAATCAACAAAGTCTGGACTAAGTCCAGAATTACGGCTACCGTCGGCGGGTGTCCGATGAAGCAGCCCCCGACCACGAGGCGCTGCTCCGCGAGAACGGACTGCAGGTCACCGCCCAGCGGCTGGCGGTCCTACGGGCGGTGGCCGACCTACCGCACAGCACCGCGGACGACATCGAGAAGGTGGTGAGGGCCGAGCTCGGCGCAGTCTCACGCCAGGCGGTGTACGACGCCGTCGGCATCCTCACCGAGAAGGGCGTGCTCCGGCGCATCCAGCCGGCCGGATCGCCGGCCCGCTACGAGGACCGGGTCGGCGACAACCACCACCACCTGATCTGCCGAACCTGCGGGCGGATGGTCGACGTCGACTGCGCGGTGGGCTACACGCCATGCCTCACTGCCGCCGACGACTCGTCGTACGAGATCGACGAAGCCGAGGTCATCTACTGGGGCCGATGTCCCAAGTGCATCGCTGCGAAGAGCGCCGCATCCAACTGACGATCCATCAGAAGCCACCAGCCATAGAGGAGCACTGACGTGTCCGAGAGCGAAAACCCAGCGATCGATTCCCCAGAGCCGAAGCAAGGGCGACCGAGGACGAACCAGGACTGGTGGCCGAACCAGCTCGACCTGTCCGTCCTCAACAAGCATTCGCCCAGCGGCAACCCGATGGACGAGGACTTCGACTACGCCAAGGCGTTCGCGTCCCTCGACGTCGAGGCGTTGAAGGCCGACATCATCGACGTGATGACCACGTCACAGGACTGGTGGCCGGCGGACTACGGCCACTACGGCCCGCTGTTCATCCGGCTGACGTGGCACCAGGCCGGCACCTACCGCATCGAAGACGGTCGCGGCGGTGGCGGTGACGGCGGTCAGCGCTTCGCCCCGCTCAACAGCTGGCCCGACAACGGCAACCTCGACAAGGCCCGCCGCCTGCTGTGGCCGGTCAAGCAGAAGTACGGCCAGCAGGTCTCCTGGGCGGACCTGCTCGTCCTCGCCGGGAACGTCGCCCTCGAGTCGATGGGCTTCACCACCTTCGGCTTCGGCTTCGGCCGCGAGGACATCTGGGAGCCCGAGGAGATCTTCTGGGGCACCGAGGAGGAGTGGCTGGGCGACGCCCGATACAGCGGCGACCGCGAGCTGTCCGGCGGGCTCGGCGCCGTGCAGATGGGGCTCATCTATGTGAACCCAGAGGGCCCCAACGGCGTCGCCGATCCGGCCGCTGCCGCTCGCGACATCCGCGAGACGTTCCGCCGGATGGCGATGAACGACGAGGAGACCGTCGCCCTCATCGCCGGCGGCCACACCTTCGGCAAGGCCCACGGCGCCGGCGACCCCGACCTCGTCGGCCCCGAGCCCGAGGGCTGCCCGGTTCACTCGATGGGGCTCGGCTGGAAGAACGCGTACGCCTCCGGCAAGGGCACCGACACCACCACCAGCGGCCTCGAGGGCGCATGGACTCCCACGCCGACCCAGTGGGACAGCAGCTTCTTCGACACCCTGTTCGGGTTCGAATGGGAACTCGGTCACAGCCCCGCCGGCGCGCAGCAGTGGCACCCCAAGGACGGTGCCGGCGCCGACCTGGTGCCGGACGCACAGGACCCCAACATCAAGCATGCGCCGATGATGGCGACCACCGATCTGGCGCTGCTCACCGACCCGGAGTACCGGAAGATCTCCGAGCGCTTCCGAGACAACCCCGACCAGCTCGCCGAAGCCTTCGCCCGGGCCTGGTACAAGCTGCTCCACCGCGACATGGGTCCGATATCGCGCTTCCTGGGCCCGTGGGTCCCGGAGCCGCAGCTCTGGCAGGACCCGGTCCCCGCCGTCGAGGGTGACCTGGTCGGCCACACCAAGATCGCCGACCTCAAGCAAAAGGTCCTCGACTCCGGCCTGTCGGTCAGCCAGCTCGTCAACACCGCGTGGGCCTCGGCCGCCAGCTACCGCGACACCGACAAGCGCGGCGGAGCCAACGGCGCCCGGATCCGTCAGGCCCCCCAAAAGGACTGGGCGGTCAACGACCCGAAGGCCCTCGCTGGGATCCTGTCGACGCTCGAAGGCGTCCAGCAGGCGTTCAACGGCACCGGCGGCAAGCATGTCAGTCTCGCCGACCTGATCGTGCTCGGAGGCTGCGCCGCCATCGAGAAGGCGGCGAAGGACGCTGGCCACACCGTCACCGTCCCGTTCTCGCCGGGGCGCACCGACGCCTCGCAGGACCAGACCGACGTGGAGTCGTTCGAGGTACTCGAGCCGAAGAGCGACGGGTTCCGCAACTTCCTCGAGACAGGCGACAAGCTCCCACCCGAGCAGCGGCTGCTGGACAAGGCGAACCTGCTGTCGCTGACCGCCCCGGAGATGACCGTGCTCGTCGGTGGCCTGCGGGCCCTCAGCGCCAACACCGGTGGCTCCAAGCACGGCGTGTTCACCGACAAGCCCGGCACCCTCACCAACGACTTCTTCATCAATCTCCTCGCCCCCGGCACGGAGTGGACGACGTCGAAGAAGGACGAGAACGTGTACGAGGGCGGGGGGAGGACGGCCACCGCCGTCGACCTCGTCTTCGGCTCGAACTCGCAGTTGCGGGCCATCGCCGAGGTCTACGCCTCCGAGGACGCCGAGGAAAAGCTCGTGCGTGACTTCGTGGCGGCGTGGGACAAGGTCATGAACCTCGATCGCTTCGACCTCGCCTGACTCAGCTCACCAACTTGGTGCGAAGGCCAGCAGCCTTGCTCCGTGAGAGCAGTGAGGCTGGCGGCCTCGAGGTCGGCATCACCTCGTCGTCGACGCAGTGATGCCGACGGCGTAGAGCGCGCGGCAAGCCGATCTGGCCGAGCAGCGGGCTCGGTGCGTCGGTCACACCGAGCACACCCTCGCCGCGGGCCAACATGTCGGCGGCGATCACGTCGGTCTTGTTCCGGCCGGTGATCGCGGAAGCAACCGGGCCGAGTCACGGTTGTGGACGAACCCGATCCGGCACCCCGACTCGGTCACCGCCATCATCAACGGCAGCCAGGTCCCCGCGTTCGCTGCGGTGACGCAGGCCATCTGGCATACTAGCTGCGTGTCAACGCAGACAGTGAGGGAGCCATCGGCGGCAGAGTTCGAAGCCGCCGCCGAGACGCTGAAGCTGCTCGCGGACCCGACCCGGCTACGGGTGGTGTGGGCCCTCCTGCACGGCGAGCACTCGGTCAACGAGCTCGCCGACCACGTCGGGGTCCGCCCCACCGCGGTCTCCCAGCACCTGGCCAAGCTGCGCCTGGCCGGGCTGGTCCGGAGCCGACGAGCCGGCAACCACATCTTCTACGCGGCGGAGAACGAGCACATCGAACGCCTCGCCGCCGAGGCGCTGCTCCAGGCGGACCACCTCGTCGCCGGAGCCAGCCACCACCGCAAGGCCGGTCGAATCGCTTGAGGCGCCACGGCGACCGCCAGCAGGATGGACGCGGGCCCCACCAGGGTCACGGCCACGACCACGAGGTCGGTCACGACGGCCACGGCGATGGTCGTGACGATGGGCATGGCCACGCCCACGACCGTCGGAGCGGACTGCGGGGAGCACTGGTGGAGATCTTCGGTCGCCACAGCCACGACGCCGCCGACTCGATCGACACCGCCCTGGCTGCCAGCGAGCGCGGCATCCGTGCAGTGAAGCTGTCCTTCGCGGCGTTGATGGCCACGGCCATGATCCAACTCGTCGTGGTGGTGGTCACGGGTTCGGTGGCTCTGCTGGCCGACACGATCCACAACTTCTCCGATGCCCTGACCGCTGTCCCCCTGTTCCTGGCGTTCCGCCTCGGCCGCCGGCCGGCCAACCGTCGCTACACCTACGGCTACCGGCGCGCCGAGGACCTGGCCGGCATCTTCGTCATCGTGATGATCGCGCTCTCCGCCGTCATCGCTGCCTGGCTGGCAATCCAGCGGCTCGTGCATCCCCGACCACTCGAGAACATCGGTGTCCTGCTGGTGGCCGGGCTGGTCGGCTTTCTCGGCAACGAGGCCGTGGCCCTCTACCGGATCCGGGAGGGCAGCGCCATCGGCTCAGCCGCCCTCGTCGCAGACGGACACCACGCCCGCACCGACGGCTTCACGTCCCTCGCCGTCGCCCTCGGCGCCATCGGCGTGTGGGCCGGTTTCGAGCGGGCCGACCCGATCGTCGGACTCGTCATCTCCGTGGCCATCTTCGCCGTGCTGCGCGGCGCCGCCCGCCAGATCTACTACCGGCTCATGGATGCGGTCGACCCGGCCATCGTCGAGCGCATCGAAGCCGCCGCCGCCACTGTGCACGGGGTGGAACGGGTCGGCACGCCCAGGGTCCGCTGGCTCGGGCATCGCCTCACCGCCGACCTCACGATCGCGGTCTCCGGCGACCTGGCCGTACGCGACGGACACGCCACCGCCGAGGAGGTCCGACACCAGCTCCTGCGCCAGATCGCGCACCTCGACGACATCCACATCCACGTCGACCCCGACGACCACGACGCTCACCGAGCCGTCGACCACCACCACGCGGACTGACCAGCGCAGGTGCGAATCACCGGTGGCCGCCGTGTCGTCGGTCGTCGTGGTGCCCACCGTTTGCCCGGCAGAGCGAACCCGACGCCCACTAGCGCGATCGACCCGGCGGCGATGCCCGCCGATACCGCGACCAGCGCCTCGATGACGTTCCACGAGATGGTGAGTGCGGCCAGGAACAGGGCCCAGCGTTGCAGGCGTTCTCGTTCCCCGGTGACCGTCGCGCTTACCAGGCCACCTCGTCGCAGCCGGTGTGGCTGTCGGGTTCGATCTGCAGGGTGGCGTGGTCGATGTGGTGGACGTCGCGCAGCAGCATCCGCGCCTGGTCCAGGACCGAGTGGGTGTCGGTCCCTTCCCGGACCATGAGGTGAGCGGAGGCGACGTCCATCTCCGAGGTGAGGGTCCAGATGTGTAGGTCATGGACGTCGACGACGCCGTCGAGGCCCGCGAGGGCAGCTTCGATGGCATCAAGGTCAGTGCCCGGCGGTGCAGCCTGGACCAGGATCCGTACGGCTCGGCCGCCGAGGCGCCAGGTGCGCGGAAGGATCCACAGCCCGATCGCGATGCCCACCGCAGGATCGACCCAACCAGAGCCGGTGACCTGGATGACGATGGCGGCGATGATCACGCCGACGGAGCCCATCGTGTCGGAGAGGACCTCGAGGTAGGCACCCTCGACGTTGAGGGACTCCTTGGAGCCGGAGCGGAGCAACGCGAACGCGACGAGGTTGGCCACGAGACCGAGCGAGGCGACGACGAGCATCGGAGTGCCGAAGACCTTGGGAGGATCGTTGAACCGGCCAACCGCTTCGACGAGGACGTAGATGGCGACCCCGAAGAGCAGCACGGCGTTGGCGAGGGCGGCGAGGATCTCCAGGCGATAGAGGCCGAAGGTGCGATGACGCCGCTCCGACCCACGACTCGCGAGCTGGATGGCAGCCAGGGACATCCCCAGTCCGAGCACGTCGGTGAGCATGTGACCGGCATCAGACAGCAGGGCCAGCGAGTGCGTGGTCAGGCCGGCGACGACCTCAACCACCATGAACACGGCCAGCAAGCCGAACGCCACCGCCAGCCGGCCCTGGTGCCGGGCCCCAGCTCGGACCGATGCGGGGCTGTGATCGCCACTCACGACGCCGCCTTGATGTTCCGTCCGGTCCTCACTGGCGGCCGCCTTGGCCGTGGCGAAGGTGCTCGAGCGACAGGTCCAACAGGAGGCGGACGTGGCTGTCGGCCAGGGAGTAGTACATCATGCGGCCGTCGCGCCGGTTCCGCACGATCCCCGCGGTACGGAGCAACCGCAGCGCGTGGGACACCGATGATTCGGGCACGGCGATCGTTTCGGCGAGGTCGCACACGCACAGCTCGCCGGCCTCCAATAGCGCGCACAGCAGTCGGGTCCGGGTCGCGTCCCCCAGCAGCTTGAACTGCTCAGCGAGCCTGCCCGCCTCATCGATGTCGACCAGGTGCTCGCGGACCGCTGCGACCCGGTCGGGGTCGACGAGCTTCGTCGAGCACACGTCGATCGCGACTACCTCCGCGGAACCCCTCTTCTTAGACGTCTGCATAGACGTTCAGATGCGCATACTTGGTGGAGGGGAGTCAAGTTCTCGTTCGCGTGACGGACCACTTCTTGGTGGGTCGACCTGTACCTCGGGTCGACCTCGCCGCGACACGACCGGAGAAGCGGAGACCCGTCGGCATTGTCGTGAACCGCCCCAGCGGCAGCGACCCGACGCAGGTCGGCGCGAGGACCTGAACCGATAAACATGCCCTGTCGATGACCCGAACGGAGTCGCCATGATGGATACGAGCGCAAGGGTGCTCCTCGTTTCGGGGGCAGCGTCAGCCTGCTGTACGGCTTCCTGCTCTGCCGCTGAGCAGCGAGGATGAAGTCACCGACCGTGTCACGTCATCTCGTGACCGCGCACCTCGCGGCGATCATCCAAGGCGCCACCCTCCTCGCGCTCTCGAGCGCGATGGGATTCTCAGACCTACTCGAGGACCTCGAGACCGCCGCGGCCATCCTGCTCGTAACCGGCTCGGTGCTGTTCGTCGCCGGCGCCATCGCCAACTGGCGCCAGAGCGTCGAGGACCACCTCGCGGCGCGATCGTTCGGGTGGAAGCTGTTCAGCGTGGGCGGTCCGGTCAACCTCGCCGGTGCCAGCATCGTCGTCGTCGGCGTGCTCCGAGGACTGTGACCGTGAAACGCCTCGTGTATTTCGTCCGGGTGGTGGCCGTAGCCGGGTGGGCAGCGTTCCGGGCGCTCATCAGAAGGGCCAGGCGCGGCCCGACACTGCCCTCCTGGACTTGGAGCGAGGAGCTGTTCGTCGCCATCTCTCGAGCCACGGCGGTGGCGAGCGCCCGCGACGTCGCGCTGATGAGCCCCCGCGGACAGGGCCTGCGACCGCCCCTCAGCAGGGTGGTCCGCGCTGCGCTGACCGTCGAACGCGTTGACCTGCTCGGCGTCCGAGCCGAGCGGTACTGCCCGAAGACGACACCATCAGGAACGATCCTGTGGTTCCACGGCGGCGGGTTCGTCGCCGGCAGCGTCGGGCTGGAACGCCGCGTCGCCGCGGCCCGGGCGGCGGCGTCGAACTGCGACACCTACAACGTCGAGGACAACGATCACCCGTATGTCCGGCGTTCTGGGACGTTGTGCCTCGCGCAACTCGCTCGCTGCGCGCGTTGTTGCATGCGATCCTCCCTGCGTGCTTGACGACCATTTCGCCGGGGAGGTCGCGGCCCGCTACGACGACACGCTCGGGGCCATGGGCTCGCCGGAGGTGGTCGGACCGACCGTTGATCTCCTCGCCGGGCTTGCCGGCACCGGCGCCGCCCTTGAGATGGCCATCGGCACCGGACGAATCGCCCTGCCACTCGCCGCCCAAGGCGTGCCAGTCAGCGGCATCGAGCTGTCGCCCGACATGGTGGCGCAGCTCCGGGCCAAACCGGGGGGCGACGCTGTAACCGTCACGATCGGGGATATGACCACGACGCGGGTCGAGGGTGCGTTCCGGCTCGTCTACCTCCTCTACAACACGATCGGGAACGTCGAGACCCAGGACCGGCAGGTCGCGTGCTTCGCGAACGCCGCTGCCCACCTTGAGCCTGGTGGATGCTTCGTGATCGAAATCGTCGTGCCTGACCTGCGCCGCCTCGTCCCGGGCCACGACGCCATCGTCTTCGCCCACGCGCCGGGCTACGTCGGATACGACCGCTACGACGATCTCGTCGCCCAGCACGCCGTCTCTCACCATTTCGTCGCCGACGGCTCCGGAGCGCGCGAGGTTCGGACGCCGTTCCGGTACGTGTGGCCCTCGGAGCTCGATCTGATGGCGAGGTTGTCCGGCCTCGAACTCGCGGACAGGTGGGCCGACTGGGACCGATCGCCGTTCACGGGCGACAGCCCGTCGCACGTATCGGTCTGGCGCAAGCAGCCGTAGGTGCCGCCCGGCAGCGGTCCGCCACCAGTGGCGGTGCCGGCAGTCGCAGAGCCGGCGACGCGGACTTTGCGCACTGCGACCTACTTTGAGGCACGTGCACGAGGAGCGTCTGTTCATCGGTGAGGTTCCGACGCGCCTCTACACGCCGAACGGCGCTCGTGGCCTGTTGCTTCTCGGTCACGGTGGTGGTCAAAGCAAAGACGCGGAGCGATTCGTCCGGCTCTCGCGCTACTACGCGGAGCAGACCGGCCTTTCGGTCGTCTGCATCGACGCTGTCGACCACGGTGAACGCAGACCTACAGCTCCGGTGGAGAGCCTGCCCCGAGGCTGGCACTCTCGAACAACTCCGCGGATGGTCGCGGACTGGCAGTCAGTCGCACACCACCTCTCGTCGATCGGTCCTGCCGTCGCGTACGTAGGGTTCTCCATGGGGGCGGTGTTCGGCCTGCCGACCGTCGCCTCCATGCCGACCATCACAGCAGCAGTCTTCGTTGCCGGCGGCATCCCCGGCGGTAAATGGACCGACGACCCGGACCTTGGCTCGCACCTCACCCGTGCGGCTCTTGGACTCACCCAAACCCACGTGTTGATGCTGAGTAAGGACGATGACGAACTATTCCCCGCCAAGGAAGCGCGACTCCTCTTCGACTCCGTCGCCGCGAAGTCCAAAATGCTGGCGTTCTCGCCAGGCGGTCACGACGACTGGGGTCCAGACCTGATCGACGCGTCAGCCACGTTCCTCAACGAGCACGACGGAGCTGGGGCGGTCGGCTCACGCGAGCCGCGCTCGGGCTGAGCGGCCCACCCGGCGTTACGTCGCGCTGGCGTTCAGTGGAACGCATCACGGAGTCCCGCAGAGCTGCTGGACTGGGCAGTGCGGAAGGCGACTATGGGCTGGTCGCCGAACAAGACGGACCGGTGGGGGCAGCCTGGTACCGCACCTACACCGAGGCGAACCATGGCTACGGCTTCGTCGCACAGGATGTCCCTGAACTGTCGATCGCGGTCATCGCATGGATAGCAGCGGTGACGAAGGATTGCCGCTCTTGCCGACCATGCGCCTCGCGCGCCGCGCTCCAGACCGCTACGCGTCCTGAAGCTCGTCGGGTTGTTGACCCGACGAGCATCGACGCCAGGACCCTGTCGAAGACCGCTTGGCCGTAGTGACCTGGGCTTCCTTGGCGACCGACGAGCCAGCTGACCGTCGGGATGTGCTGCTCGCGCCGAGCAAGCGTGACAAGACCGTGACGAGGGGCCGCAGGGAGGCCCTCTCCGAGCTTCCGGAAAGGGCCTCTGACCTGCATGTTCGTTGGTGGCGGGGGTAGGATTTG
>JBKJIE010000068.1:0-12518 GCA_046598715.1 Acidimicrobiales bacterium
GGCCAGGTGCACACCGCCGAGCTGGGCGACGGAGTCGTCGCCGTACTCGAAGAAGACCCGGTCGTAGAGCTCCTCGGCCCGTCGGAGGCCCACCGTGGCGTCGATCGTGGTGTCGCCTGTGATGTCGAGATCCCCCACGAACTCGTCGAGGAAGAGCCGGCGCAGGCTCTTCGAGCTGCGCGAGTAGCGGGCGAAGAGCGCCCCCTTGACCACCTCCGGCAGGTTCACGAGCGCGAAGACGGGGCCGTCGAGGTTCGTGAAGTAGCGCCGGAGGATGTCGGCCTCGTCGGCCGTGAACTCCTCGGCGATGTAGACGGTCATCAGGCGGTCCTGGGGCGAGGTGGGATCCAGATCGTACGCCCCGCCTCACCCACCGATCGCGGACCGTCGGGCCTCGGGGCCCACCCGCTCGAGGGTGGTGGCAAACTCGGCCTGGGCGGCGGCGAGAACGCCGTCGCCGAGCCAGAGATCAGCGATCGTCCAGGCCATAGCGATGGCCCCGTCGATGACGGCACGGTCGCCAGCCTCGCTCGAGGCGTGGCCGGCGAACTCGGGGGTGTGGATCGGCACACCGTGCGGAGCCGCCTGGATCATGGGGTGGATCGATGGCACGAGGTAGCTCACGTTGCCCATGTCGGTGCTGCCCACGACAGCCGCCTTCGGGTCGGTCTCGACCATGTGACGGCCGAGCACAGCAGCGTTGGCCGTGTACAGGTCGACCATCACGTCGTTGTCGAGCATGTCGGCGTACACGACAGCCTTCCACGCGATGTCCACCTCGCAGCCGGCCGCCGCCGCCCCGGCCCGCAGGCATGCCTCTACCCGGTCCTTGAGCGGCGCCAGCGTGCGGATGCTGCCGGAGCGCACCATCCACTCGGTGCGAGCGCGCGCCGGCACGATGTTCGGCTTGTCGCCGCCCTCGGTGACGATGCCGTGGACCCGCTCGGTGGGGCGGATGTGCTGGCGCAGGGCCGCGACGTTGAGGTAGCCGAGCACCGCGGCATCGAGCGCATTGCGGCCACGGTGGGGGAACGCCGCGGCATGGGCGGCCTCGCCGGTGTAGGTGGCGGTGAGCTCCTGCACCGCGATCACGTCCATGCGGGCGAGGTCGGCGCCCGCCGGATGGACCATGAGCGCCGCGTCGACGTCGTCGAAGGCGCCCCGCTGAGCCATGAGGATCTTGCCGCCGCCGCCCTCCTCAGCCGGGGTGCCGAGCACCACCACTCGACCACCTACGTCGTCGGCAACGGCCGCAGCCGCCAGGCCTGCGCCGAGGCCGGCGGTGGCGATGATGTTGTGACCACAGGCGTGGCCGATCCCCGGGAGGGCGTCGTACTCGCAGAGCACAGCGATAACAGGGCCGCTGGACCCGGCGCGCGCCACGAACGCCGTGTCGAGGTCGAAGGCTCCGCGCTCCACCGCCAGCCCCTCGCCCGTCAGCACGGTGGTCAGCAGGTCGTGCGCGAAGTGCTCGTCGTAGTTGAGCTCGGGGTGGGCGTGGATCTGATGGGAGGCGTCGACCAGCAGGTCAGCGCGCGCCTCCACCTCGGCACGGATGCGGTCCTTGAGGGCGGGGAGGTCCACGGTCAAGACCCTACTGGTGCGACAGGACCACCTTCCCGAGCTGGGCCGATGTCTCGAGGCGCTGGAGCGCGGCTGGGTAGTCGGCCAGGCCGAACGTGCTGTCGACCGAGATGGGCAGCCCCTGGGCGACGAGCCGCGTGACCTCCGCGAACTCGATGTAGGAGCCCATCGTGGAGCCGATGATCTCGATCTGCTTGAAGAACAGCTTGGGGAGGTTGACCTCCACGCTCTGGCCTGAGGTGCCCCCGCACACGACGAGGCGCCCGCCGGGCTCAAGGGCCGCCACCGAGCGATCCCAGGTGGCCGGTCCGACGCTCTCCACGACCACCTGGACCTTCACGGGCCAGTCGGCGGCCGAGTCGTACGCCGCGACCGCGCCGAGGGCACAGGCCGCCTCGCGCTTGGCGGGATCGCGCGACGTCACGTGCACCTCAGCGCCCATCCGCACCGCCAGGTGCAGCGCCGCCGCGCTCACTCCCCCGCCGACGCCCACGATCAGGCATCGCTCCCCCACCGCCAGCCGGGCTCGGCGCAGCATCCGCCACGCCGTGAGCGTCGCGAGGGGGTAGGCGGCGCACTCCTCCCACGTCCGCCCCGCCGGCTTGGGCACCACGTTGCGGGAGGGCACCACGACCAGCTCGCCGTGACCACCCCAGCGCTGCTCGCCGAGGATCTGGAAGCCTCGACCGAGGGGTGCGTCGACACCGAGGGCGACCACGGCCTCGATCGGGCTGACCGCCGGGTTGAGGACCACCTCGTCGCCCACCGCCACATCCCGGACCCCTCCTCCGACCGCCGTCACGATGCCGGCCACGTCGCAGCCCGGCACGTGCGGGAGACGGGGCCTCGGCCGACCTTTCGTGAGCCACAGATCCATGTGGTTGAGCGCGCTGGCCACTGGCCGCACGGCGACGTCATCAGGGCCCACCTCTGATTCGTCGATGGTGCCCCAGCGGTATGTGCCCGGCGAGTCGTCCAAGATCCATGCATCCACGGGGCGGCACCGTAGCGCCGGCGATGGATCAGACGACGCAGAGCAGGGCGTCGGGCTCGATCCGGATCGACACGCTGCGGGCCACCCCGAGCACCTCGCCGTCGAGGGCGAGGGGCGTGGGACGCGCGAAGTCGAGCTGGAGAGCCTGGACGCGGCGTTCCTCGATCCCCGGGTGGGGCACGTGGGTGCCGTGGCGCAATCGTCGGCGGGCCTGGATGCGCTGGCCCACCGCAAGATCGCCATCGAGCACGTCGAGACGGCCGTCGTTGGGGTGCCCCTTGGGGGCGACGTCCCAGTCGCCGAGGTACTGGGCGTTCATCACCGCGACCACCCGGCCCCGCCACCAGCTCCGCTTCGCCACGAGGTGAGCGACGAACCAGTGGAGTCGACCGTCAACCAGCACGGCCCCAAGGTCGACGGGCAGGATCATCGCTTCCGGCGAGCGGAGACGGGCCTCGTCGCCGGTGCCGCCGAGCGTCTTGCAGAGGTCGCCGCCCAGGAGCCCCAGCGGAGGGATCGGCTCCCCCGCTCGACGCGCCGCCGTGACGATGGCACGCGCCTCCCGATCCGATCGCACCACCACGCCGTGACGGGGCAGCACGCCCGGTTCCCCCCACACCTCGTCCTTGCGGATGGTCACCGAGGGAGCTCCGCAGGATGGGGCGCGGCGGGATCGTGATCGCCGCCTGCGCCACCCTCGGGTTCCAGGTCGATCTCGAGGGCGGAGGTGGCCGTCACCACGCCGCGCTGGATTGCCTCCGCGGCCTGCCGCGCCCGTGCCGCGGTGGCGGGGACGGGAGCCACATCACCGATGCCCCGCAGGAGGTCGATCAGCTGCTTGACGTTTCGCACGAAGTCGCCGCCCGACAGCTCCGAGTCCTCCAGGACCGACGCCAGACCGCCGCCGGCTGCCCACGCGTGAGCGAGGTGAACGAACCCTGGGTCGGGTGCCCGGGTGACCGGGAGCCCGGCGGCCTCCTCGTCGGCGGCCAGCTCCCCGGACAGCCGCTCGAGGTCGCGGAACCGGTCACGCACCGTCGAAGACGGGAAGCGCGGCTCGGGCGGGTGGTCCCGCCCCCGATGCTCGTAGGTGAGGCACGACACGAGTGCGGCGAGCGACGGCGCGTCGAGATCGTCGAACAACCCGGTGGTGGCCGCCTCGGCGACCAGGAGGTCAGCCTCGTGGTAGGTGCGGGCCAGCACCTTGCCGGCGTCGGTGAGCGCCCACCCGTCGAGGTAGCCCCAGGCCTCGAGCAGCCGCAGCACCCGGTCGAATCGGCGGGCCAGCGAGCCCGTCCGACCCCGCACCTGCTGGCGCAGGTCGTCGATCTCGCGAGCCACGCGGTCGGCCTGCACGGCGGCCCGGAGGTGCGCCTCTCGATCGGGGCAGTCGGCGACCGGGTGTGCCTCGGCGGCGACGAAGCTGGCGTCGAGCGCCTCGTCGTCACCGGCGATCGGGCCGCCCTCCGGAGCGGCGGTGGGGGTGAGGTGCGCCCGCCGCAGCGAGTTGCCGACCTGCTGCTGGAAGGAACGGTTGTTGGGGTTGTAGGGCACCGGGAGCTCGACCGAGCCCACGGCGCGCGGCACCTCGATGAGCTCGTCCGCGTTGATCATGCGGTTCTTGTCGCGCTCGTCGACGACGTGCAGGCGGGGGTGCCCTTTGCGGAAGGCGACGCTGAGGACCGCCAGCCGCAGGCCGTCCACCACGACGACATCACCGGGGGCCAGCCGACTGAGCGCGGCGTGGGTGCCGTCGACGGAACCGGTGCGCGGCTGCTGAGCCGTCCGACCCCCCGCGCGCGACTCGGCCCGGAGGCGGCGGTACTCCTCCACATCACCGCGGTCGCACGAGGCGTCGGCGCGCAGGCGGGCCAGGCGCGCGGCCTGGCGCTCGAGCCGGGACTCGATGCGCACCACGGCCTGGTCGGCCTGGAACTGGGCGAACGACAGGTTCAGGAGGTGGTGCGCCTGTTCCGGGTTGTAGGTGCTGACGAGGTTGACCGCCATGTTGTAGGTGGGTCGGAAGGCCGATCGCAGCGCGTAGGTGCGACTGGATGCGAGGGCCGCGACCTGTTCGAAGGGCACGAACGGCGACCACAGGACGATGGCGTAGCCCACCTCGTCGATCCCGCGACGGCCGGCTCGACCGGTCAGCTGCGTGTACTCCCCCGGGGTGAGGAGCTCTCGGCGCTCGCCGGTGAACTTCGTGAGGCGCTCGATCACGACGGAGCGGGCCGGCATGTTCACCCCGAGGGCGAGGGTCTCGGTGGCGAACACTGCCTTGGTGAGCCCCTCGGCGAAGCAGGCCTCGACCGCCTCCTTGAAGGGCGGCACCATCCCCGCGTGGTGGGCAGCCACCCCCGCCTCGAGACCGGCGAGGAAGCGGTTGAAGCCGAGCACATCCAGATCGGCGTCGGCGAGCCCCGCCGTGCGCTCGGCCACGATCGCTCGCACTCGTGCCCGCTCGTCGGGCGTCGTGAGGTGCAGACCGGCGTCGAGGCAGACGTCGCGCGCCTCGTCACAGGCCTTGCGGCTGAAGATGAAGGTGATGGCGGGCAGCATCCCTTCGTCCTGCAGGCGCTCGATCACCTCGACACGACGGGGGGTGAAGAACCGCCGGCGAGGTCGACCGCGCTGGCCTCGGCCTGAGGTGTGCAGCGCTTCGTCGTCGAGGCGGGCGGCCTCGGGGTTGGGCCGATCGTCGACCAGGGTCGGCAGCAGGTGCATGTCCTCGCTGCTCTTGTCGCCGACGAAGTAGAGGTTCTGGAGCTCGACGGGGCGGCGCTCCTCGATGATGGCCTCGGTGGGGCCACGCACCGTGGAGATCCACTCGGCGAGCTCCTCGGCGTTGGACACGGTGGCGGAGAGGCACACGAGCCGGACATCGATCGGGAGGTGGATGATGACCTCCTCCCACACCGGCCCGCGGTAGGCGTCCTGCAGGTAGTGGACCTCGTCGAGCACGACGTAGCGCAGGCCCATCAGCGCGTCGGAGCCAGCGTACAGCATGTTGCGCAGCACCTCGGTGGTCATGACCACCACTGGTGCATCGCCGTTGATCGAGTTGTCACCGGTGAGGAGCCCCACGCGGTCGCCGCCGTGGCGACGCGCCAGATCGGTGTACTTCTGGTTGGACAGCGCCTTGATCGGCGCGGTGTAGAAGGTCTTCCCGCCGTCCGCCAGCGCACGGGCCACCGCGTGTTCAGCCACGACCGTCTTGCCCGAACCCGTCGGCGCGGCGACGAGCACCGACCGACCGGCATCGAGCGCGTCGATGGCGCGCAACTGGAACGGGTCGAGGGCGAAGTCGTAGCTCGCCAGGGGGTCGGGTGGCCCGGCCATCAGGCCGGTGCCGCAGCCGCCCGGCGCCGCTCGATCACGCGGCCCGCGATGATCGACACTTCGTAGAAGATCACCATGGGCACCGACAGCATCAGCATGCTGATCGGGTCGCCGGACGGGGTGATCACGGCCACGAGCACGCAGATCCCCACGATGGCGTAGCGCCGGAACCGGCGCAGCGCGCTGACGCTCAGGATGCGCGCCATCTGCATGAAGATCAGCAGGATCGGAAACTCGAAGCCGATGCCGAAGGCCAGCATCATGTAGGTGATCAGCGTGAAGTACTTGCCGGGCGCGAAGGCGGTGACGAAGTTGTCGGCGCCGCCGATGTCGACGAGGAAGCCCAGCGCCCGGGGCAGGGTGTAGTACGCCAGGCCAGCCCCCAGGATGAAGAGGAACAGGGCGCTCAGCACGAACGGGATCGCGTAGCGACGCTCGTGGGCATAGAGGCCGGGAGTCACGAACCGCCAGATCTGCCAGAGGATGACCGGCATCGCGATCCCGATGCCGCCGTAGGCAGCCAGCTTCATGCGGATGCCGAACCCCTCGAGCGGATCCACCTGGAGCAGCTTTCCCCCCGTGAGGGAGTTGCGCGCGTTGGCGATGTGCTCGTAGGGCTGCAGCAGGAAGTCGAAGATGCGGTTGTAGAGGAAGAACGCGATCAGCATCCCGAAGACCACGGCCAACGCGATCTTGATCAGTCGGTCTCGGAGCTCCGTGAGGTGCTCCACAAGCGACATGCGGGCGTCATCGCCGTGCGTCGGGACCGTCGTGGCGCTCATGAACCCTTGGTACGGGGCCGACGGGCCGTCGGGACGGGAGATCCATGCGCGGAGGTCTTCACGGCCGACCTCTTCGTTGCCGAGGTCTTCCCGGCCGTGGTCGTTGCGGCCCCAGGTGCCTTCTGCTTCGCGGTAGCGACCTTCGTCGATGCAGGGGCCTTCTTGGCCGGGCTCGTCTTGGCAGCGGTGGGCTTCGGGCGCGCCGATCCGTTGGTGGCGGCCTTCGCGCCGGGGGATGCGGCCTTGAGCGGGGTGCGGCGGGCGCGAGGCTGCGAGCTGACCGCGCTCACCGCCGAGCTGAGGCTGGCCGGGGGCTCCACCGGGGAGGCCAGGACGTCACGCCGAGCGGTGGTTGGAGTGCCGGTCTCGGACTCCGTGAACGCATCCTTGAGCTCGTTCTGGAAGCCGGAGGACAGCCGGCGCAGCTCAGCCATCGCCTTGCCCGCCTGGCGAGCGGCATCAGGCAGGCGCTGGGGGCCGAGGACGATGAGCGCGATCAGAGCGATCACCAGGAACTCGCCACCGCCGATGTTGAACATGGCGGCGAGTGTACTTGCGAGTCAGATCAGCGAGACCGCAGGCCGTGCAGCGACGCCCGTGTCTCGGCCGACTCTGCCCGGACCGTCGCGACGGCCACCCGGACCTCGTCGAGGCGTCGGAGCTGGTCGCCGATGTCGGCCGTGGCCTCCGCGATGTCTCTGAGCTGGAGGAGGACGATCACCACCGCCGCCGCCACGGCGACGGGAGGGACGGCCCAGAGCAACGACATGGCTCGACCGTAGTCGGGCTTCAGCCCGGGGCGCCCAGCGCAACCACTGCATCGAACCAATCCTCGGACTGGAGCAGACCGTGGAAGTCGATCAGGTCGTCGTGGGTGATGGGCTGGCCGCCGTGCGCTTCGAAGAGCTCGGCCGGGAGCCGCCACTCGATCAGCTCCACACCGGAGGCCACGAGCAGATCGACGATGCGCTGCTCCGCCGGCTTGGACACCGACATCTGGCAGGTGGGGCAGCGGAAGACGTAGCTGCTCTGGGTGGAAGCGGAGCAAACGCGGACGCTGAGCTCGTTCACCGCCAGCTCGACATCCCCGCAGTCGTGGCAGCTTGCCTTGATCACTGTCGCCATGGTCGCCCGTGCCTCTCGATCGCCTCGCTTCATCGAAGAAGTTGTCGGCGCGTTCACCTTGGCCCTTGAGCCGTGTCTGGCACAATGGGCCGTCGTGCCCACCCGGCTGCCCTCGCTCCGTCGCCCGCCGATCGGATTCGCTCACCGTGGAGCAAGGGCCAATGCCCTTGAGAACACGCTCGAGGCCTTTCAGCTGGCCGTTCGGCTGGGCGCGACCGGTCTCGAGAGCGATGTGTGGCTCACGGCCGACGGCCAGGCCGTCCTCGACCATGACGGCGTCGTCAGGCAGGGGCTGCGCAAGCGCCCGATCTCCGCACTGCGGCACGAGGAGCTCCCTGCGCACATCCCCACCCTCGGCGAGCTCTACGCCCTCGTCGGGACCTCGCTCGACCTGTCGCTCGACGTGAAGGACACCGACGCGTTCGACGAGGTGGTGGCCGTGGCCACCGCCGCGGGTGACGATGCGCTCGGTCGCCTGTGGCTGTGCCACCACCGCACGAGCCAGGTGGTGGCGTGGCGGCAGCGCTGCCCCGAGGTGCGCCTCGTCGACTCCACCTTTCTCGGCCACATGCCCGACGGACCGGAGCGGCGCGCCGCCGAGCTCGCTGAGGCGGGCATCGATGCGGTGAACCTGCATCACAGCGAGTGGACCGGTGGCCTCACGTCGCTCTTCCACCGCTTCGAGGTGCTGTGCTTCGGCTGGGATGCCCAGCACGATCGCATCCTCGACGGGCTCCTCGATGCCGGGCTCGACGCCGTCTACAGCGACCACGTCGACCGAATGGTCGATGCGCTCGCGCGTGCCCTCTGATCAGGGGAGCCTGCTACAGGGTGCCGAGCCGATAGGCGAGGCGACCAGACAGCACAGCGCCCGTCTCGCCCCTGGCGGGACCACCGTTGCCTATCCGCGCATCTCCTACAGGGTGCCCATCTTGCCCGGCGGCCAGACCAGCACGAAGGCGCGCCCGACGATCGAGCTGATCGGGATCGGTCCGCGATCTGCGTACCGGCTGTCATGGGAGTTGCCGCGGTTGTCCCCCATCACGAACACCTTGCCGTCCGGCACCACCTGGCGATCGATCGGGGGGTTGTTCCCGTTGGCTGGATCGCCGGTCAGCGTTCCCTCGGGCAGGTAGGGCTCAGCCACCCGACGATCGTTGATGTAGACCACGCCGTCGCGGCTCTCGATCGTGTCGCCCGGCAGACCGATGACCCGCTTGATGAGGTCCTTGATCCCGTCCGCACCAACCGCGTTCTGAGGGATCTCGAAGACGACGACGTCCCCCCGATGCACGTCGTGGATGTCGTAGCTGAGCTTGTTGACAAGGACGCGATCGCCCTTCTGGAGGGTGGGCTCCATCGACGCTGACGGGATGTAGAACGCCTGGAAGAGGAACGTCTTCACGACGAGGGCGACGACGAGCGCGCCGACGATGACGGCCACCCACTCGACCATGGATCGAACGCGCTCGTGATCGTGGTCGTCCGGCGCCAGGTGCGCCCCGCTCCGCTCGACATCGGCTGCAGCGGTCTCAGGAGCGTCGGTGGCGTCGGTCACGGCGGGTTCAACGGTAGCGGGCGAGGATGCGACCGGCGGCGCGGGCCCCCGCCCCGGCGAGCCCCGCCGGGGCCTCCACGACCTCCACATCCGTGCCAAGGGTCACGAGGAGACGTTCGAGCCAGGGTTCCGCCGAGATGGCAAGCGTCACGAGCAGCGCCCCATCGGCCTGCTCCTCGACGTGCTCGACCGGGTAGGCGTCGGCCACCCATCGCGCCGCCGGTGTCAACCGGAGCACGACGCGCGGGTCGTCGTCATCGGCTTGGAACACACCGCCGGTCATCTCGTTGGCCGGTGGCGCGAAGGTCTGGTCGAGCAGGCTCGCGGCAGCGATCCGATCGACTCGGAACCGCCGCTCGGCCTTCGCGAGGTGGCAGTGGCCGAGGAGGTAGAGGCTGCCGTCCTCGGCGTGGATGAGGTAGGGGTCGACGTCGCGCCGGGTGCGCGTGTCGCGCCCGAAGGAGTAGTAGTCGAGGTGGACTCGACGGTGCTCGCGCACAGCGACCCGCAGCAGGTCGAGCACCTCGACGCGCGCGCCACCGAGGCTGACGTCGAGCACCTGGGTGGCGTCGACACCCAGCACCGCGGCCAGCTTGGTCACGCCGCGGGCCAGCGCACCCTGTGGGTCGGCGCCGGGGAGGGCCAACACCGATGCCCCGGCGGCGAGCAGCGCAACCGCCTGGTCGGGGGTGAGGCGTTGGGGGGACGCGAAGACGTCGGCGTAGTGGATCCAGACGCGATCGCCCTCCTGCACCACGTCGATCAAGGCGTCGGGGGTGTAGGGCGGCACGCCCACCAGCCAGACGACCTCGAGGTCAGCGGCCAGCTGGGCGGCGGTGAGCCCGAACCGCTCGCACACCTCCGCGACGGTTGGGCCGTCATGCGCGGCGATCCACGGAACCATCGCGAGGAGTCGTTGCAGGCGCGCGCCCGATGCCTCGCTCGTGGTCACGACACGTGCTCCAACCAGCGCACGAGGTCGTCCCGGAGCTCGGCCGGCTCGAGGATCTCCGCGTGCTCGAGGAACGAGAGCACGAAGGATCGAAGCGCGGCGCGGTTGGTGACCGGGAGCTCCACGACGACGGCGCCATCGCCGCCATCGCCGACTGACTCGCCCGAGCGAACGTGATCTGGGCCGACGTGCTGCACCACCCAACGCGCCTGGGGACCGTCGATCCTGACCACGGCCCGGATGGGCTCCTCTCCCCCCAGCTCCCACGCCCCCAGGGCGCGGCCGGGCACGGCCGTGGTCGGGGGCTCGAACGGGGGGAGGTCGGTGAGGGTCACGGTCCCCTCGACCCGGTCGAGCCGGTAGTTGCGCTCCTCGTTCCGGAGGTGGTCGTAGCCCGTGAGGTACCAGCGCCCACGCTGGAACTCGAGGCGGTAGGGGTCGATCGTTCGCTCGTCGCCGTGGTAGCGCAGGAGCACGGGCGTTCGTGCCGCCACGGCGCCGAACAGGGCCGCGAGGTTGGGATCGGCTGGCAAGGGCGCGACGTGGACCCCGAGATCGCCGCCGGCTGGTCCTGCCACGAGCCCCCCGAGCTTCAGGAGCCCCTCCGTGGCGGGCAGCCCCTCCACCTGGACCGCGGAGGCGGCCAGGTGCAGCGCCGCCAGCTCGTCGGTGTCGAGCCCCGGGTCGCGCAGGGCGTACTCATCACGCGGGATCCGGTAGCCATCGACGGCGGGCATCGTGCCCGGCACCTTCTGCACGCGCAGCGGGATCCCCATCGAGCGCAGCTCGTCCTTGTCCCGCTCGAAGGCTCGTCGGAACGATCCCTGGTCGCGGGGGTAGGCCTCCAGCTGGACCTGGATGTCGTCGGCGGTGATCGGGCGCGTGGTGTCGAGGAGGAGCGCGGTGAGGTTCAGGAGGCGCTCGAGCTTGGCGGCCGACACGGGGGCGACCCTACTGGGGCCGGTCGCTCCGCTCGCCCTACCCAGCAGTGTGCAGCAGACTTGCGGCCAGCGTGCCGGCGGCTCCCGCAGCAGCGAAGAAGAGCGGATCGGCGGCTGGGCCCCGACCCATCGTGGTCACCGCCAGCCCGGCGGCCGCCAGCAGGTCGGCCATTGGCGGCGGCACGGTGACGCGCACGTCGTGGCGGGGGTGTGCGAAGGCGCCCTCCTCGGGCGAGGCCACCAGCACAGGCGACCGCGTGAGGTCGAGCGCCGTGCGGCTGTGGTGGCTCACGCCGCGGTGCCGGTCGCGCTCGTCGGCGCCGCTCATCCGAAGGACCGCCACAGGTCGCCCGCCCAGTGCGGCGGCGCTGTCGAGCGCGGCGGCCACCTCGACGGCCGTGGTGCCGAGCGTGGAGCCGGTGCCGACGACCCCGGGGCCCATCCCCACGATCACGACGTCGGCACCGAGCACGTGGCGCGCCAGCGCGAGCGCCGAGGGGACCGACACGGCCTCAAGATCGCCGCCGAACGCATGGCCCGCGGTGATCGTCGCCGCCAGCAGGCCGCTGTCGACCATGGCGACCACGAGGTCCGAGAGCGCGAGCGGGAGGGCGGCACCGTCGGTCATCACGTAGGCGACCCGTGCCGTGGGCACGGCCGCCACGATCGCGGCGGCGACGCAAGGCACCTGGCTGTGCAGGCCGCAGACCACGACGGGCATGCCCGTCAGATCCTGGGGCAGGTCGGGGTGATGCTCTTCGGCTGCGCCGGTGTCCACCTGGAGGCTCGTGTAGCGAACCTTCATGATGTGGCCGGGGCCCGGCTCGCTCCACGCATCGTGGGCCAGGTTCCAGTGCACGACATGCCAGCCGCCGGTGCCGAGCCCGAGGTCGACGGCCGTCGTGTTGAGGATGACACGGTCGCCCACTGCTACCGGACCGGTGAGCTGCGTGACGACGTAGGCGCGACCGACATCGGTGCCGATGCGCTGCAGCCCAGGCCGCTCGAGGAGCAGCTCGGTCACCGTCCCCGTGCGAAAGCAGGGCACTAGAGCGAGGCGATGAGCTTCTCGACCCGCTCGTCGCGGGACCGGAACGGGTCCTTGCAGAGCACCGTGCGCTGGGCCTGGTCGTTGAGCTTCAGGTGCACCCAGTCGACCGTGTAGTCGCGCTTGCGCTCCTTGGCCCGACGGATGAACTCGCCGCGGAGACGCGCACGGGTGGTCTGCGGTGGGGTCTCG
>JBKJIE010000019.1:0-5163 GCA_046598715.1 Acidimicrobiales bacterium
CCATCTCGTTGAGGAGGCGGCGCCGCTTGTCGGAGGACACGACACCCACCGGGGTGCCGCCGCCGTTGAGCACGTACTGCACGGCGTAGCCGCCGATGCCGCCGGTGGCACCCCAGATGAGCACGGCCTGACCCTGCTTCAGGTCGCCGGCGTGGGGGCTGACGATCATCCGGTAGGAGGTGGAGTTGCACAGCGCGTTGCAGGCCGCTTCCTCCCAGGTGAGGTGCTCGGGCTTGGGCATGAGCTGGTTCGCCTTCACCACGGCGAGGTCGGCGAGGCCGCCGAAGTTCGTCTCGAAGCCCCAGATGCGCTGGTTGGCGGCGAGCATCGAGTCGTCGTGGGCGGACGGGTCCTGGTCGTCGAGGTGGTTGCAGTGCACGGTCACCCGGTCGCCGGGCTTCCAGTTGCGCACCGCTGAGCCGACGCGGAGCACCACGCCCGAGGCGTCGGAGCCCACGACGTGGTGGTCGAGTGCGTGGCGCTTGCCCCACACCGACTCCTTGCCGAGCCGGTCGAGGAAGCCGAAGGTGGACATCGGCTCGAAGATCGACGTCCACACCGTGTTGAAGTTGATCGAGGAGGCCATCACGCCGAGGTACACCTCGTCGGGCGCCAGCTCGGGGGTGGGCACCTCGCCGACGTGGAGCGACTTGCGCGGGTCCTTGTCGACGGACTCGACCCCCTCCCACATCGTCTGCTCGGCGCGCAGCACATGGGCGCCGCGGTAGCTCTCGGGGATCGGGATGGCGGCGATGTCCTCACCTGAGGCACCGCCTTCGATGGCGTCGAGGAAGTCTTGCATGGCGCGAACCTACCGATCACGGTCCGACTGGGGCGAACCGCCACGCCCCCGTCGCTGCTGCGCCCGGTTGATCGCACTACGGTCAGCCGCCGCAACCGTTGCCCGACCAGGAGGCGCCTCCGATGGCCACCACCCGCACCGCCAGCACGCACTGGGAGGGCTCCCTCCTGGAGGGCGCCGGCCGAGTGACCCTCGAGTCATCCGGGCTGGGCACCCACGAGGTCACCTGGGCATCGCGCGCCAACGATCCGGAGGGTCGCACGAGCCCGGAGGAGCTGATCGCAGCCGCGCACTCGTCGTGCTTCTCGATGGCGCTCTCCAGCGCCCTGGCCAAGGCCGGCACCCCGCCCGAGTCGCTCGACACCTCGGCCGCCGTCACGTTCCAGCCGGGGGAGGGGATCACCGGGATCCATCTCACCGTGCGGGGCGCCGTGCCCGGCATGTCGGCCGAGGCGTTCAGCGAAGCGGCCGAGGGCGCCAAGGCGGGCTGCCCCGTGAGCAAGGCGCTCACTGGCACCACCATCACCCTCGACGCCGCGCTGGCCTGAGGCCAGCCGTTCGGGATCGCCAACCATGCTGAGCGACGGCGACCAGATCCGGAACTTGCTCGGCACCTACTGCGAGCGGATCGATCTCGCGGACTACGACGGCGTCGGCGCACTGTTCGGCGACGATGGCGCGCTCGCCGCTGACGACGGCACCGTGTTGGCACGAGGATCTGCGGCGATCGCGGCGTTCTACGCGGGCACGGTGAAGCTGCACGACGGGGCGCAGCGCACGAAGCACGTCGTGGCCAACACCGTGCTCGACGTGTCGGCTGAGGGCTCGATCACCGCGAGGTCGTCGTTCGTGGTGCTCCAGGCAACGACCGAGCTTCCGTTGCAGCCGATCATGGCGGGCCGTTACGTCGACCAGTTCCAGCGCGGCGAGGGTGGTGCCTGGCGCTGGGTGGAGCGGCGCTTCCTCCCCGACCTGGTGGGCCACCTCGGCCAGCACCTCGGCCGCTTGTGATGCACCGGCGGGCGCGCCTGGGGCCCGGCGCATGACGGCGATGGTGGCCCTGCTGCGCGGGGTGAACGTCGGCGGTTCCGGCACGCTGCCGATGACCAACCTGCGGGAGATCGCGACGGAGGCTGGGCTCGAGCAGGTCAGCACCTACATCCAGAGCGGCAACCTCGTGTTCTCGGCTCCCCGCAGGTCAGCGGCGGCCGTCGCCACCTCGCTGCGATCGGCGATCGCGCAGGCCACCACGCTCGACCCAGAGGTGATCGTCCGCACGCGCGCCGAGCTCGCCACCGTGATCGACGGCAGCCCCTTCCTCCGCCGCGGGGAGGCACCCTCGCACCTCCACGTCGTGTTCATGGCCGGCAAGGCGGCGCCGTTGATCAAGGGGTTCGACGCAAGCCAGCACCTACCCGAGGAGGTGGTGGCCGTGGGCCGGGAGCTCCACCTGTTCCTGCCTGACGGGGTCGGCCGCAGCAAGCTCGTCACCGCCCTGGCTCGGCACACCGGGCCGGTCGGCACGATGCGAGGCTGGCGCACGGTCACGACGCTGCAAGCGCTGGCCGACGACCTCGCGTGACCGGCGCTGGTCTGCCAACATGACGCGACAGCACCCCTGGGGAGGCCGGCGATGGACCAGATGCAGGTGGACCCGGCGTCACTGAGGCCACTCGAGCCCGGGTGCGAGTGGCGACGCGAAGACCTCGCCGATGGCTACGTGATGCGGCTCACCGACGATCACGTCGCGGAGCTCGACGCCGCGCTGGAGCACGCTGAGGCGCACACCAACGACGTGCTCGAGATCACCCGCGACCACTTCCCGCTGCCCACGCTGGCGCCCGAGCTGGCACGCGTCACCCACGACCTCATCAACGGCCGTGGGGTCACGTTGATCCGTGGCGTGCCCGTCGATCGCTACAGCAAGGATCGCGCCGCGGCGATCTACTGGGGCGTGGGGATGCACCTCGGGCATCCGTGGCCTCAGAACGCCAAGGGCCATCTCCTCGGCGACGTCACGGATCAGGGCAAGGCCGTCGACGATCCCACTGCGCGCGGCAACGAGATCGGCGGCGTTCCGTTCCCCTTCCATTCCGATGGGTCGGACCTCGTCGGCCTGTTCTGCCTCGACCCGGGTGCCAGCGGCGGCGCCAGCCTCGTGGCCAACGTCGTCGCCATCCACAACGAGCTCGTGCGCACCGAACCCGACCTCGTCGCCGAGCTGTACGCGGCGTTCCCGTACGACCTGCGCGGCGAGCAGGCTCCCGGCGCGCAGAGCTGGTACGTGATGCCGGTGTTCACGCGCCGCGGCGACCGGTTGTTCGCCCGCTACATCCGTCCCTACATCGAGTCGAGTCGTCGCCATGCTGACGCACCCCGCGTGTCCGCGGCAGCACGAGCCGCGATGGATCGGCTCGATGCACTGTGTGCCGATCCCACGTTCCACGTGTCGATGCAGCTCGAGCCCGGTGACCTGCAGTTCGTGAACAACCACCACGTGCTGCACGCGCGTGATGGCTACGAGGACGACCGGGCCGGCGGCAAGATTCGGCACCTCAAGCGGCTGTGGCTGGAGACCGATCTCCTGCACGACGACGACAAGCCGGAGCGGTTCCGCCTCGGTCGCACCGACCGCTGGTGGTCGCGGCAGGGGCCAACCAAGAGCGAGATCGTCGTCTGATCAGACCTCTGGCGGATCTGCGAACAGAAGCTGGAACGTCGCCAGCTCGGCGGCGAAGCCGGGCTCCCACGGCAGCACGCCAGCAGGGTCCGGCCACGCCATCTGCACCATCCGGAACTCGCCGTCGGCGTGGCCCGTCAGCCGCTGGTGCTCCTCCAACGAGGGGAACAGACCCGCTGTCGACGCAGGATCCACCGGCAGCAGGGCGCAGGGCTGATCGCCGTCGAGCAGGCCCACGAACGGGGGCCCGATCGGGAGGTCCGTGCCGCCGGCGAGCGCGTCGGCGAGCAGGTCGAACAGGCCTCGGCAGGCGACGGGGGACAGGCCCACGATGCACACCTCGGGGAACCCGAATCGGTTGTCGAAGCCGATCGTGTAGGCGTAGCGCGGGAAGGGCGGGTCCAGGTCGGCACGGGGCGGCACGGCGTCGAGGGCCCATCCCTCGCGCTCGAGCATGAACAGCACCTTGTCGCGGTGGCTCATGTCCCGGTCCGGGAAGACGTCGTCGTCGCTCACCGCGTCAGCCTGTCAGACGAGGGATCGCGCCGTCGCTTGATTGTTGACAAGGTTGGTCGGGTATCATGGCCGGGTGCAGATCGTCGGCTTCCCCAACCCCGTCAACGAGGTGTCCTCCCGGCTGGTCGCCACCGGCGTCGTGGCCCTCGCGGTCGCCACCATCGCGTTCGACCTGCGCTGGCTCACCGTCTTGCTCGCCTATGGCTTCGTGGCCCGTGTGGTCACCGGGCCGAAGCTGAGCCCGCTGGGCCAGCTCGTCACGCGCGTGATCACCCCCGCCCTCCGCATCGAGCCTCGCCTCGTCGCTGGGCCACCGAAGCGCTTCGCCCAGGGCGTCGGAGCGGCCTTCGCGATCACGGCCGCCCTGCTCACCTTCGGCTTCGGTCGGTTCGATCTGGCCCAGGTGGTGCTCGGCGCGCTGGTGGTGGCGGCCTCACTCGAGGCCTTCGTGGGGGTCTGCCTCGGCTGCAAGATGTTCGCGCTCCTCATGCGGTTCGGCGTGATCCCGCCCGAGGTCTGCGAGGCCTGCAACGACATCTGGGCACCCCGCCCCGAGCGGGTCTCCGCCGGCGTCGCCTGACCCGAACCAACCTCGGCCGGTCAGGCCAGGGGGCGATCCGTGGGAGCGATGATCGCGGGGAGGGCGGTGGCGCCCATGAGGTAGCGGTCGACGGCCGCCGCCGCGCTGCGGCCCTCCGCGATGGCCCACACGATGAGGCTCTGGCCGCGGCCCATGTCACCAGCCACGAACACACCGGGCACGTTGGTGGCCCAGTCGAGGTTGCGAGCCACGTTGGAACGAGCGTCGAGATCCACCCCGAACTGCTCGGTGATCCACGAGGACTCGGGCCCGGTGAAGCCCATCGACAAGAAGACGAAGTCCGCAGGGATCTCGAAGTCGGTGCCCTCGACCTTCTCGAAACGGCCATCGACCATCTCGACCTCGTGAGCCCGCAGCGCCTTGACGCGACCCGTGCCATCGTCGAGGAAGCACTCGGTGTTCACGGAGAACACTCGATCGCCACCCTCCTCGTGGGCCGAGGCGGTGCGGTAGACCAGCGGCCAGGTTGGCCACGGGGTGTGGTCGGGCCGAGAGTCGGCCGGGCGCGCCATGATCTCGAACTGTGCGATGGATGCCGCACCCTGGCGATGGGCGGTGCCGAGG
>JBKJIE010000103.1:0-12747 GCA_046598715.1 Acidimicrobiales bacterium
CGCCGGGACGCCGAGGATGATCGAGGCGACGAGGGTGACCTCGTAGCTCTCGAACAGGTCGGAGGCCATGCCGGCGCAGTCGCCCACGTTGTCGCCCACGTTGTCGGCGATGGTGGCCGGGTTGCGGGGGTCGTCCTCGGGGATGCCCGCCTCGACCTTGCCGACGAGGTCAGCGCCCACGTCGGCGGCCTTGGTGAAGATGCCGCCGCCAACTCGGAGGAACAGCGCCAGGAGCGAGCCACCGAAGCCGAAGCCGACGAGGATCGCCGAGCTCGTGTTCTGGAAGAGGAAGATGATCACCGTGGCGCCGAGCAGGCCGAGGCCGACGGTGAACATGCCGGCCACGCCGCCGGTGCGGAACGCCACCTTGAGGGCGTCGGGCAGCGAGTTGCGCTTGGCCGCCGCAGCGGTGCGCACGTTGCCGCGCGTCGCCAGCGTCATGCCGATGTAGCCCGTGAGCCCCGACAGCACACCGCCGGCCACGAAGGCCAGTGTGCGGAACAGGCCGGACTGCGCGAACGACAGGGCCACCTCGCCGTTGGGCTTGAGCACCTTGGTGGACGTGATGAACACCACGGCCGCCAACGGCACGAGCACCATGCCGATCGTGCGGAACTGCCGCTTGAGGTAGGCGGCCGCTCCCTCTTGGATCGCGGTGGCGATCTCGATCATCTTCGGGGTGCCTTCGTCTTCGGCGAGCACCCCCTTCATCAGCAGGAGGCCGACGGCGAGGGCGAGCAACGCCGACAGGCCGGACAGGGCCAGGATGGCGAACTCACCGCCCTTGAGTACGAACTCCTGGTAGCCGCCTTCAGCGGCCAGGATGCTGATCATGCATTGTTCCTCTGGGTCGTGGGGGCGACGCTGCGCCCGCTGGTCTCTGGGGACTGGTGCTCTGCGGCATGGCCGCGGCGGGTGACGTAGATCTGACGGGCGACGCGCTCGCCGAGGGTGCGGTCTTGGCCGTCGACGGTGACGACGAGCGGACCGTCGAAGGGGTGCTTCTCGACGACGACGACTTCCACGCCCGGCACGAGGCCGAGGGTGGCGAGGAAGGTCACGAGCTCGGGATCGGTCGAGCCTGAGAGCGCCACCTCGGCCACCTCGCCAGGGGCGAGGTCGTAGAGCGCGGGCGTGGCCGGCAGGTCGGCGTCTTGGGCGGTGGGGATCGGGAAGCCGTGCGGGCAGGTCTTCGGTCGGTGCAGGGCCACGTACAAGCGCTCGAGCACCTCGTCGGGCAGCTCGTGCTCGAACCCGATGGCCAGCTTGTCGGCTTGGTTCCATGCGTAGCCGAGCATGTCGGCCAGGAAGCGCTCGACGATGCGGTGGCGCCGGATGGCGGCGATGGCTGTCTGGTGGCCGCCCGCCGTGAAGGTCACGCCCTGGTACGGGCGGTGATCCACGAGGTGGCGATCGGCGAGGCGCTTGACGGTGGTGGTGACGGTGCCCGGTGAGAGCCCGAGCACGTCGGCGAGCGCGCCCGTGTGGGCCTCGGACCCGTCGCGGGTGAGGCGGTAGATGGCCTTCAGGGCCTCTCGTTCGGACTTCGTGAGGGAGTCGTCCACCAGCTCGTTCTGATCGTTCTTTGGCCCGCCCAAAACCCCGACTTTGCACCGGGTGCGTTCAGAGCGCGCCCATCCCATCAGACGGGCACGGTCAGGGGCAAAACGGCGCGGCAGCCCAGGCCTTGGCCGGACGTCAGTCGGGTGCGCGAGACTGCGCTGGATCTGACGGTGCGTCAGGAACAGGAGCGTGTGCATGTCCACCACTGCGGTGCCGGCCGTCGAGGGCTGGTTCACCACCGATGCGGAGCCCTGTCTGCTGGGCACGCGCTGCACCAGCTGCGGCACGGTGTTCTTCCCGAAGGCCAGCGGCTTCTGTCGCAACCCGGTCTGCCGGGGGCGCGAGTTCGACGAGGTGGAGCTGTCTCGGGTGGGCAAGGTTTGGAGCTACACCGACGCCCAGTACCAGCCGCCGCCGCCCTACATCCCGCCCAGCGAGGTGCACGAGCCTTTCGCCATCGCGGCCGTGGAGCTGGCCGGCGAGCAGATCGTGATCCTCGGCCAGGTGGCCAAGGGCTATGGCGTCGACGACCTCCGAGTAGGCGCCACCGTCGAGCTGGTCGTCGAACCGCTCTACGAGCTCGACGGCGTCGAGCACCTCATGTACCGCTGGAAGCCCGTCGCTGAGGTCGCGTCGTGAGCGCGCCGGAGTCGGTGGCTGTGCTCGGCGTGGGCATGCACGAGTGGGGCAAGTGGGGCCGCCCGTTCCAGGACTACGGCGTCGACGCCGCCCTCGCCGCCCTCGACGACGCGGGCGTCGACTGGGCCGACGTGCAGTTCGTCGCCGGTGGCGAGACCGTGCGCAACGGCTACCCCGGCTACGTCGCCGCGTCGACGATCACCCAGGCGCTCGGTTGGAACGGCGCGCGCGTCGCGTCTTGCTATGCGGCCTGCGCGTCGGGCGTCACCGCGCTCGACGCGGCGCGCTCGCGGATCCTGGCGGGGCTGTGCGACGTCGCCCTCGTCGTCGGCGCCGACACCACGCCCAAGGGCTTCCTCGCGCCGGTGGCGGGGGAGCGCTGGGACGACCCCGACTGGTTGCGCTTCCGACTGCTCGGCGCCACCAATCCCACCTACTTCGCGCTCTACGCGCGGCGCCGCATGGACCTCCACGGCGCCACCGACGCCGACTTCGCCAAGGTGAAGGTGAAGAACGCCCGCCACGGCCTCCACAACCCGCGGGCGCGCTACCGCAAGGAGGTGACGGTCGAGGAGGTGCTCGCCTCGCCGATGGTGGCCGACCCGCTACGTCTGCTCGAGATCTGCGCCACCTCCGACGGCGCCGCCGCGGTCGTGCTCACGTCGATGGACTACGCACGCCAGCACGCCGGAGCGTCATCGCCGGTGCGCATCCGGGCCGTCTCCACGGTCACGCCGCGCTTCCCCAACACGGTGATCGAGATGCCGAACTTCTCCACCGACTCGGCCGCCGCGCTGGCGGCGCCGGAGCTCACGTTCCGCGACTCGATCGCGGCAGGCGCCTACGAGGAGGCCGGCATCGGTCCCGACGAGCTGAGCTTGGCGGAGGTGTACGACCTGTCGACGGCGCTCGAGCTCGACTGGTACGAGAACATCGGGCTCTGCAAGCCCGGCGAGGCCGAGAAGCTCCTCAACGACGGCGACACCACCATCGGCGGCCGCATCCCGGTCAACCCCAGCGGCGGCCTCGCGTGCTTCGGCGAGGCGGTTCCCGCCCAGGCCATCGCCCAGATCTGCGAGGTCACCTGGCAGCTCCGCGGCCAGGCCGAGGGCCGCCAGGTCGCCGGGGCCAAGGCCGGCCTCACGGTGAACCAGGGCCTCTTCGGTCACGGCAGCGCCGTCCTGCTCACCACCTGACGAGATCTGTGGAGCCTCACGCACGCATTGCGTGCGTGAGGCTCAGCAGATCTGGTGGACTGCCGTGCATGGCCGTGCAGCTGAACCACACCATCGTGCATGCCCGCGACGCCGACGTCTCGGCTCGCTTCCTGTCCGAGATGCTGGGGATGGGTCCGCCACGCTCGTTCGGGCCGTTCATGGTGGTCGAGGTGGACAACGGCGTGTCGCTCGACTTCATGACCACCGGCCCCGAGTGGGACATCGGCATCCAGCACTACGCCTTCCTGGTGAGCGAGCCCGAGTTCGACGAGGTCTTTGGGCGCATCCAGGAGCGAAACCTGCCCTACTGGGCGGATCCGCTCAGCAACGAGCCGGGCGAGATCAACCATCACGATGGCGGGCGCGGCGTGTACTGGCACGACCCCGACGGCCACATGCTCGAGATCATCACCGTCCCCTACGGCGGCTGACCGGGAGGTCCTTACGGCTTCTGTGTGCACCCAGCCACGCCATGCGTGGCTGGGTGCACACAGAAGCGGCGTGGGTCAGGCGAGCCAGCGGCTGAGCGACTCGATGACGCAGCCAGGCTTGGCGTTGCCCTCGACCTCGATGGTGATCGTGATCGTGGTCTGCAGGCCGCCGGGAATGTCCTCGACTGACGCTATCTCCGCGCCACCGCGGATGCGGCTGCCGACCGGCACGGGCGACGGGAAGCGAACCTTGCCGGTGCCGTAGTTGATGCCGGCCGATGCCGCGGGCACGGCGATGAGCTGTGGCAGGAACAGGTTGGACAGCGCGAGCGTGAGGTAGCCGTGGGCGATGGGTCCGCCGAAGGGGCTCTCGGCGGTGGCCCGTTCGACGTCGACGTGGATCCACTGGTGGTCGCCAGTGGCATCGGCAAAGAGGTTCACGCGGTCCTGGGTGATCTCGACCCAGTCGGCCCAGCCGAGGTGGGTGCCCGCGCCGGCGCGCAGGTCGTCGAGGGACTCGAAGGTGATCATGGATGCTGGGACGAGACGGACACGACCTCTCCGGTCATGTAGGTGGAGTAGTCGCTGGCCAGGAACGCGATCACCGTCGCGATCTCCCACGGCTCAGCGGCGCGGCCGAACACCTCGCGCTGCGTGAGCTCGTCGAGCAGCTCGTCGGTGGTGGCCTTGGCGAGGAAGGCGTGCATCGCGAGCGACGGCGCCACGGCGTTGATGCGCACCCCGTGCGGTGCCGCCTCGACCGCCGCGCAACGGGTGAGCGCCATCACGCCCGCCTTGGCCGCCGCGTAGTGGGCCTGGCCGTGCTGGGCCCGCCAGCCGAGCACCGACGCGTTGTTCACGATCACGCCGCTTCCCTGCGCGTACATGTGGCGCAGCGCGCCCCGCGTGCAGCGCATCGTGCCGGTGAGCGTGATGTCGAGCACCTTGTGCCACTGCTCGTCGGTCATGTCGACGAGGTCTGCGGTGCCACCCAGACCGGCGTTGTTCACGAGCACGTCGATGCGACCGTGCGCGGCGATCGTGCCGTCGACCATTGCCTGCACCTGCTCCTCGACCGTGACGTCGCACACGAACGTGGATGGCCGCTCGCCGGCCAGCGACGCAAGCTCGTCGGCCGCTTCGCCGAGGCGCCGCTCGTGCGCGTCGCTCAGCACCACGGTGGCGCCCTCGTCGATGCAGCGCCGCGCGGTCGCGTTGCCGATGCCCGTGCCCGCGGCAGCGGTCACCAGCACCACCTTGCCGACGAGCAGGTCGCGCCCCGCCGGGGGAGTGGTGGTCATCGTCGGTCCTCGTGCGTTCTCGGGCGCTTTACCCGTCCAGGAGGCGGAAGAACCGCCCGAGAACGGTTGGGGGTGGCGATCGGACGGCGGGTCATGCGGAGTCCCCTTGCGTTCTCGGGCGATCTTCCGCCCTCAGGGCGCGAGAAGCCGCCCGAGAACGCCTTGGGGAAAGGGGGGTCATGTGGGCTCCTTGGGGAGGCCGAGGGCCCGTTCCCCGATGATGTTGCGCTGGATCTGGTTGGTGCCGGCGTAGATCGTGTCACTGCGGCTGAACAGGAACAGGCGCTGCAGGCGCGAGTAGTCGCCGTCGGCTCCGGTGCGCAGCATCGCATCCGGACCGACCACGTCCATGGCCAGCTCGCCGAGGTCGCGGTGCAACGTGGCCCAGAACAGCTTCGTGACCATGGCGGCGGGTGGCGCATCGAGGGTGGACGACATGATGCGCATGGTGTTGAGGCGCATCAGGCGCAGACGCAACCAGGCGTCGGCCAGGCGCTGCCGCACGACCGGGTCGTGGGCGCTGCCGTTGCGGCGTGCGACGTCGAGGATCGAGTCCCACTCGTTCAGGAACATGAGGTTCTGGCCGAGGGTGGACGCGCCGCGCTCGAAGCCGAGCGTGCCCATCGCGACGCTCCAGCCACCGTCGACCTCGCCCACCACGTTGGCAGCGGCGGTGCGGGCGCCGGTGAAGAACACCTCGTTGAACTCAAAGTCGCCGGTGAGCTGGTGGATGGGACGGATGTCGACGCCGTTCTGGCGCATCGGCACGAGCAGGTACGAGATGCCCTTGTGCTTGGCGGCGTCGCGGTTGGTGCGGGCCAGCACGAAGCACCAGTCGGCCCAGTGGGCCTGACTGGTCCACACCTTCTGGCCGTCGATCACCCACTCGTCGCCATCAAGCTCGGCGCGGGTCTGGATGTTGGCGAGGTCGGACCCGGCGCCGGGCTCGCTGTAGCCCTGGCACCAGAGCTCGGTGCCGGCCACGATGCCGGGCAGGAGGCGAGCCCTCTGCTCGTCGCTGCCGAAGGCGATGAGCGTGGGGCCGAGGAGCGTCTCGCCGATGTGGCCGATCCGACCCGGCGCTCGAGCACGCGCGTATTCCTCGAAGTACACGACCTGCTGGTGGAGCGACAGGTCGCGGCCGCCGTGCTCCTTGGGCCACGAGACGCACGTCCAGCCATGGGCCCCGAGGTGCCGCTCCCAGGCGAGGCGCTCCTCGAAGAGGCAGTCGTCGTCGCCGGGGCCGCCACGCCCGCGCACGACCGCGAAGTCCGAGCGCAGCGAGTCTTCGAGGAACGTGCGGACCTCGTCGCGGAACGCTTCGTCCTCGGCGCTGAACCCCAGGTCCATCCTGCGGACGCTACCGGCGCGTCTGACGCGTCGTCAGATTCCCCGACCCCCCAACAGAAGCCGTTGGTTGGGCTACTGCTCGACCGCGACGGTGACCTCGCGCTCGGCCCGCTGCAGCGTGCGGTAGAGGTCGGCGTAGAGACCGCCGCTGGCGAGCAGCTGCTCGTGGGTGCCCGACTGCACGATGCGGCCGGCATCGAGCACGAGGATGTTGTCGGCGGCGGCGATGGTGGAGAGCCGGTGGGCGATCACGAGGCTCGTACGGCCAGCCAGGGCGCCGGCGAGGGCGCGCTGCACGAGCGCCTCGTTCTCGGAGTCGAGGTGGCTGGTGGCTTCGTCGAGGATCACCACAGCCGGGTCCTTGAGCAGCATCCGGGCGATGGCCAGTCGCTGCTTCTCGCCACCGGAGAGGCGATAGCCGCGCTCACCCACGAGCGTGTCGAGCCCGTCGGGCAGGGAGGCCACGAGGTCCTCGATCTGGGCGGCGCGCACCGCCGCCATCACCTCTGCGATCGTGGCGGTCGGGCGCCCGTAGCGCAGGTTGTTGCCAACGGTGTCGTGGAACATGTGCGAGTCCTGGCTCACCACGCCGATGGCGGCGCGCAGGCTCGACTGCGTGAGGTCACGCACGTCCACGCCGTCGATGCGCACGGCGCCACCGGTGACGTCGTAGATGCGGGGGATGAGCATCGACAGCGTGGTCTTGCCGGCACCCGACGGGCCGACCACCGCCACCATCTGGCCCGGCTCGATCGTGGCTGTCACGCCGTCGAGCACCGGCAGTGCGACCGGACGCTCCGCGTCGGGATCGTGCGGAGCCGCAACGGGTTCCAGGCTGGCGACGATGGAGGTGGTGGGGTAGCCGAAGTGCACGTCATCGAGCTCGATGCGACCCCGCGGGGCAACGAGGTCGACGGCGCCGGGTCGGTCCTCGATGTCGTTGGGTGCGTCGAGCACCTCGAACACGCGCTCGAAGGACACGAGGGCCGTCATGACGTCGACCCGCGCGTTGGTGAGCTGCGTGAGCGGTCCGTAGATGCGCGTGACGAAGGTGGCGAGGGCGACGAGCGTGCCGGCGCTCAGCGCGCCGTCGATGGCCAAGAGGCCGCCGAACCAGTACACGGCGGCGGCGGCCAGCGAACCGACCAGGCCCAGCGCCACGAAGAACGTGCGGCCGTACACCGCGGAGCGCACCCCGACCGCACGCACCCCGTCGGCGCGCGCGGCGAAGTCGGCGGTCTCCGCGTCGAGCCGCCCGAACAGCTTGACGAGCAGCGCGCCCGACACGTTGAAGCGCTCGGTCATCGTGGTGTTCATCGAGGCGTTGAGATCCATCTGCTGGCGCGTGAGCTCCTGGAGGCGCCGGCCCACTCGCTTCGCCGGCACGATGAACAGCGGCAGGATCACGAGGCTGATCACCGCGAAGCGCCACTCCAGGAGCACGATCGCCGTGCCGTTGGCGGCCAGGGTCACCACGTTGGACACCACCGAGCCGAGCGTGCCCGTGACGGCGCGCTGCGCTCCCATCACGTCGTTGTTCAGCCGGCTGGTGAGCGCGCCCGTCTGCGCCCGGGTGAAGAACGAGATGGGCATCCGCTGCACGCGGTCGAACAGCGACACCCGGAGGTCGTAGATCACTCCCTCGCCGATCTGCGACGACAGGTAGCGCTCGCCGAGCGCGAGGCCCGCGTCGGCCAGGGCCGAGCCCACGATGAGCGCGGCCATCAGGTGCAACAGCCGGCGGTCGTGGTGGGGGATGGCCTGGTCGAGGATCTCGCGGAACAGGAGCGGCGGGGCGAGGCTGATCAGCGCCGAGGCGACGATGATGGCGACGAACCCCGCGATGAGCGGTCGGTAGGGGTGGGCGAAGCGCCACACCCGGGCCAGCACCGAGCGCGACAGGCGAGCGCCTTCGACCGCGGCGGGGTCGGCGCCGAGCATCATGTGGGGGCCCTGTCGCATCCTGGGAGCGTACGAGTGAGGGTGCGCGATCCGCGCCGTGTGGCGCGAGATTCGGGCATGCCGTGCGGGGGTGGGTCCCAGGAGCTACCGAGCCGGGCTACAGGCCGGACTGGCGCTGTGGCCGTGGCTCGGCCCCGCCCGCTCGAGCCAGCCGGCCCGCCGGCACCGGTCCGATGCTGACGTCGGGGACGCCGGGCTGCCGCTGCTCAGGCCTCGCCGGTGCGCAGGCGCTCCAGCCACCCGTGCTGGGTCTGCTCGTGCTCGATCTGGTGGCGACGGGTGTGGAGCACGTCGGTGCGCGTGCAGATGCCCACGAGGCGACTCCCGTCGACGACAGGAAGGTGGTCGACGTCCTCCTCGAGCATGCGCTGCAGTGCGGTGGCCACGGTGTCGCCCGGAGCCACGGTGACGAGCTCGGTGGCCACGACGTCGAGCAGCGTGGCGCCCTCGGGCAGGCCTTGGAGCAGGTCACCACGGCTGACGATGCCGACCAGCCCACCGTCATCGTCCACGACGGGGTAGGCGCTGTGGATCCCGGTCTCGAACCAACTGGCTACGTCGGCGACTGACGCATCGTGGGGGATCGTCTGCGGATCGGGCGTCATCACGGCCCGCACATCGGTGCTGCCTAGCACATCGACTTGGTACGAGCTCGGCACGCGCAGGCCTCGACGGGTCAGCTTTTCGGTCATGATGCTGTCGTGAAGCAGGGCGCGCGCCACAAGGTCGGCGAGGACGGTGGCGCCCATGAGCGGCAGGATCGCGTCGTAGTCGCGGGTGAGCTCGAAGAGGAACACGATGGCGGCGAACGGGGCGCGCGCTGCCGCGCCGAACGTGGCGGCCATCGCCACGAGCGCCACGGATGATGCCGACAGCCCGAGACCCGGGAAGGCGTCGGCCACGAGCTGGCCGATGAGGGCGCCGCTCGTGGAGCTGATGATCAGGATCGGGGCGAGCGTGCCGCCTGACGTGCCCGACGCGAGCGCGATCCACCAGATCACGAGCTTCCCAACGGCCAGAGCGGCTAGCGCACCGAGCGCCAACCGACCGGCGAGGGCATCGTCGATCACGTCGTAGCCCACGCCCAGGGCACGCGGCACGAGCAGGCCGATCGACGCGAATACCGCCGCACCGAGCACCGGATGCCAGCTCTCGGAGATGGGCAGCTTCCGGTAGAGCGCCTCGACGAAGAAGAGGCCCTTGGCGATGAGGGTGGCGAGCAGGCCGCAGAGGATGCCGAGGACCGCGAACAGGGGGAGCTGGCCGAGACCGGAGAAGTCGTGACTGGGGACGCTGAAGAGTGGGCCGGTGCCGAACAGTTGGGCGTGCACCCCGCCGGCGACGCTCGCAGCCACCACGAGCGGGATGAACGCGCGGGCGGAGAACTCGAACAGCAGCAGCTCGATGGCCAGGACGACCGCGGCCAGGGGCGACCCGAACGTGGCGGCCATGCCGGCCGCAGCGCCGCTGGCCAGGAGGATCTTGCGCTGACTCGGTGACACGCGCACCGCCTGACCGATCAGCGAGCCGATCGCACCACCGGTGACGATGATCGGGCCCTCGGCCCCGAACGGTCCGCCGGTGCCGATGGCCAGCGCGGCAGACAGCGGCTTGGCGATCGCCGTTCGGGGAGCGATGCGGCTCTGGCGGGTGAGGATCGCCTCCATCGTCTCGGGGAGGCCGTGGCCGCGGATCACCGGTGACCACTTGGCGAGGAGCGTCACCAGGCCTGCGCCGACCATGGCCGTGAGCACCACGACCGGACTGCGGTGGAGGTCGGCGAAGTTCGGGAGACTCCAACCCATTCGGTGGAACAGCGCCAGGTTGGTGATCAGGGCGATCAGGTGCACGAGACCCCACGCGGCGAACCCCGCGAGGAGCCCCGTCAGCGCGGCCAGCGCGGCCAACCGGAGGAGCTGCTTCGGTTCGTCTGATGGGGTCACTCCTCAATCGTATCGTGGTACGATGTACTGGTGCACCTCGACGACGCGGAGTACCGACGCCTCCTGGGGTTCCGAAACGGCTTGCGGCGGTTCCTCCACTGGAGCGAGGAGCAGGCCAAGGCCGCCGGCCTCACCCCTGCCCAGCACCAGCTGCTGCTCGCCGTCCGGGGGCACGACGGCGATCCCACCATCACCGACCTCGCCGACCATCTCCTGCTCCGCCATCACTCCACGGTCGAGCTCCTCGACCGAGCTGAGCGAGCGGGGTTCGTGCGCCGCGAGACCGACGCCGCCGATCACCGCATCGTGCGGGTGCACCTCATCGCGTCAGGAGCGCGTCGCCTCGCCGGTCTCTCGGCGGTGCACCTCGAGGAGCTGGCCCGGCTCGCCCCTCAGATGGAGCCCATCTGGGCGGGTCTCCCGTAGCGGTTCCCGAAGGGGTGTCCGGATGTACGGTCGGGTCCCGTGAGCTGGCTCCCGCCGCATCCCGAGATCGAGTTGAGGCCGGATGCGCGCAGGCGCTTGGATGAGGCTGATCGGGAGGTGCGCTCTGCCGTCGCTGGCTACCTGCAGCTGACGGACGTCGGACTTAGGTCGGGGCAGGATGCCGCGAGCCATCCCATGCACGAGATCGCCGGTGCGCAACAGGCGATCGAGCGGCCCGAGCACGATCTGTGGACCCTGCGGGAGGAGCTACTCGGGTGGCGTCGCTCGCCCTCTGTGCCGCGGGCGACCTTCGTAGCTGACTGGTTCTGCGAGGAGGACGCGGTCTACGACGAAGCGGACCCCACCGTTGCGCGGTAACCGCGGTCGGTCTGATCGCAGTGTTCGCAGCGCATCAACGGCTCCGGTCTCGTAGGCGGCGGAGCTCTGGGAGGGCGTCGTGATCCGAGGGTCGGTTCGCCATCTCCTTTGATGTGATGACGTCGTCGAGGCTGGCCACGAGCACCTGGCGTCCGTCCAACTCGATCGCCACCGCGCGAGTCGCCAGCTCGTCGTAGCCGATCTCCCGGTGTCCCGGAGCGGGGAGGCCGCGGAGGACGTCGAGGTCACCGGCAGCACAGCGCCAGGTGGACAGCTCGATCGGCTCGAGGAAGCGACCATCTCGGTGGGGAACGGGCATCGGTTCTTCGGAGCCCTCCAGTCGAAGGCCGGCATCGAGCTCGACGAGCACCTCGCCGAGACGATCGAGGTTCTCGCGCGTCCACTTCACGCAGATGTCGAGGTCGTAGGTGGGGCGCTCGGCGCCGTAGGCGCCACCAGCCTGGCCCCCGACCAAGAGGTACTCGACACCATGCCGTTCGAGCGCGTCGAGGATGTCCCGGCGTCGGAGCGGCGGTCCGGACGGATCACTCACGCTCGGCAGCCCGCTCGGCCAGGTCCCTGGCGATCAGCGCTTCCACCTCGGCACGGCTTGCCCGGACGCCGCCGCTGATCACCACGGTGTCGTCGGCCCGTGTCGGCCGAGCGTTGTCCATGGCGCGCGCCAGGAGTCTTCCTGAGGGCACCGCACTACCGGTCGCTCGACCCGCACGGAGCTGATCGAAGACCTCGTTCACCTGTTGGCGGGTGAGTCGCTGGCCGTCGTCCTGGCTGAGACGGTCTCGGGCGAGCGCGAGGTCCAACTCGTCCTCGGCATGTTCGAGCAGCCTCTCCCAGATCGCCAGCGGCACGATGACGCCTTGCGCTCGACGGTGGGAGCCGAAGTAGACGGGCTCAGCATCTCCATCATCGAATCGCTTGGCGATCTTGTGCAACGCCTCACGGGCCTCGCCCGTCGTCACCACGTCACCCATGGCCACACCGTACAAGAAAGCGTACTGATTTACGAACCAGTTTGGATCCCGTCGCTTCGTCACCTCGAACTGCGGCTCGCCCCTGATCAGGACTTTGTGGCGGAGAGCGTGGGATTCGAACCCACGGTGACCCGAAAGCCACAACGGTTTTCGAGACCGAGGCATGCCGATTTCTGCAAGTCTCAGATTTCAGCGTTTTCCCAGGTCAGAGGCCCTTTCTGACGCGTGATCCCTGACCGCTAGAAACCGAGATATACCGTGGTTTGCCGTCGCCAGTGGTACCACAGTGGTACGGAGTGCTTACGACGCGTTCCGTTCGCCGTCGTCGGTCGCTCGAACAGGGCCTGGGGGAAGATCGCAGGCCGGGGTATCGTGTCCCCGTGAGCGCGAAGGCTGAGGCCCTGCTGCATGAGGTGCTGGCCCTCCCCGATGCCGAGCGCGCCGAGGTCGTCGTCGAGCTCCTCGCGAGCCTTGATGCTCGTCCCGAGGACGGTGATCCGGTCGAGTTGGACCGCGTGTGGGCCGAGGAGACCGAGCGGCGAGCG
>JBKJIE010000090.1:0-39253 GCA_046598715.1 Acidimicrobiales bacterium
CCCGGTGCCGGCGCCGTCCAGTAGGCCCAGTAGTAGGTGGGCGACGGAGCGTTCTGGCAGGGGTCCTGCTGCCTCGAGGGCTTGCCGTCGATCCGGCAGAGCAGCCCTTGGAAGCGAGCGGTGCCCTCGTAGGTGAAGCCCGCCCGGGTCAGCGCGTCGAAGCCGGAGGACACCGGCTCAGGGGCGCAGCGGGTCTGCACGCCTCCACCGAGGGTGCCGAAGTCGACCACCACGGTCACACCGCTGTCCCCGTCGCACGCTCCAACCGCGGGCGCGGCTCCGGCCGGGCGCGCGGCTGCGCATGGCACCGCGGCGAGGAGGGCAGCGCCGAGCGCCACCCTCCCCCAGCCGCGGACCAGCGAGCGCATCAGACCTCGGCACCCCGACGGCGACCGATGCTCACGAGTGCTGCGCCCAGCACGAGCAAGCCGACCGCGAGCGCGGCCTCGGGGCGTGTGCCCGACCCAGTCGCCGGGAGCGTGCCGGGGCGAGCGACCGTGGCGCCGAGCACCTCGATGGGGATGCTCACGCGCACGCCGGAGGTGACCCCAACGAGCTCGATGTGGTGGTTGCCCACCTCGAGGTCGGCGGGGATGGTGACGGTGCTGGCGACTCGGCCAACAGCGTCGGCGGTGGTCGTACCGAGGAGCACCGGCGTGGAGAGCAGGGTGATCGTGACCCGCTCGCCCGGCGTGAACCCCCCGCCGGTGACCGTGACGGGTGATCCGAGGGTGACGGTGCTGGCCGACGCTGATGCTGTGGGCGCCGCGTCGGCGCACGGCACGAGCGCGGCCGCGTCGACGGGATCGGTGCCGATCTCGCTGTAGGCGGGCAGGTCGAGGGCCAGCACGGCCTGACCCGTGGCCCGGCGGAAGCCGTCGCGCTCGAGGAGGGCGACGCCATCGGCGGCACCGTCGTAGCCGGCCTGGTTGAGGGCGATGGCGCCAGCATCGGCGCCCGTGCCCAGCTGGAGCGCGGTGATGAACCCGGCTGCCGCGTCTGCGGCCGCCGTCGAACCGATGGCGCGCAGCGCCTGGGCGGCGAGACCGGTGCTGTTGGTGTTCGTGCCGCTCTCGCCGCCGAAGCCGCCGTTGGCGGTCTGACCACCGATGAGCCATGCCGCCGCGTGGGCGATCGCGCTTCGAACCGCACAGGTGGGCGACACCGCGGTGAGGGCCTGGATCGCGAAGCCGGTGGCGTCCACGGTGGCTGCTCCGTCAGACGAGCATCCGCCGCTCGTGGTGTAGTCACCCCGGAAGCCACCACCAGGGCACTGCTGGTGGAGCAGGAAGGTGAGCGCGGGAGCGGGCACGCCGCCGGCCGTGCGGGCCAAGCCCATCACGGCCAGCGCCTGACCGAGACCGTTGCTGTAGTCGCCGTAGGCGGAGCGGTCGCTGAATCGGCCAGCGTCGACGCCCGCTGTCTGCATGCGGGCTCGGAGCTCGGCGACCAGATCCAGTCCGCCGAAGCTCGCGGGAACCGCGCCAAGGGCAGTCGCCGCCAGCGTCGCCTTGCTCAGCGCGGCGGCGTATCGATCGTCGGGAGCGCCGAAGGCCGCGCCAGTGACGTAGTCGGCAATGTGGTCGGCCACCCGCCCGAGCGCAGTGGTGGCCGGCGCGCCGGCGCCGCGACCAGCAGCCGCCAGCGCCAGCACGGCGTCGAGCGTGAGGCCCCAGTCGTCATACGACGACACGGTTCCCTGGTACTCCGAGGCCGTGGTGAGGTGGCCGCCATCGGCGGCCAGCTCGCCTTGGAGCCAGTCGAGAGCGGCGTTGGCGGTGGCCGGGACGACGGAAGCCGCCGCCGGCGTCGCGGCGGCCGGCTGGGCGGCGCCGACGGTGGCCGCCGCGAGAGCGGTGGCGAGGACGAGCGCGGCGCGTCGTCCGATCGAACGGTGGGGAGCGGGCATGTCGGAGAACCTCTCGGTGGGGTCGAGGGGGCGAACATCGCCCGGACCGACCACCTCGCTGCCGTGGCACGACAGCTCGACCGTGGTTCCCGGGCTCCCGATCCGCAGACCTCGACGATCAAATGGAGCCGTTGAGCCCCCGGTCGGGCAATCCGACTCGTCGTCAGCGGAGTGCCGGCGACCTACGGCTGCGGGTCAGTGCCGGACTTCGACCGGCTTCCCCCGCCCGAGAGCGTTGTGACAGTCGCTGCGAGCAACGACCGTCGCTGACCCTATCCGGCCGGTGGTCCTCGCCCCAAGGGCGGCCCCCTAGCCTGAGTGCGATGACCACCACCGAGCCGGACCAGCTGGCCAGTGACGCCAGCTTCCGCTGCTCTCCGTGGACGCAGGCGCAGGGCGTCGACCCGATCGGATCGACGCCCCAGTTCGACGCGCTGATCCTCGTCGAGTGGCCTCTGCCCTGGCCCGCCGATGTGAGCGAGATCCCTGCGCTCGCTGAGCCCTCGATGACGGCGGGCGTGCGCGTGATGCTGGTCGTGCCCCGCCACGACGACGGCGTCGACGGCCTCTCACGGGTGGTGCACCACCGCCGGGTCGAGGCCAACCTCTTCGTCGGCACCGACCACCAGGTGCCCCACTCGCAGATCGGCGCACTCGTCGCCGACCTGGCCGCCGACCCCTTGGGCGATCGACACCGCCCGTCGGCCGTCGACATCGCCCCGCCAGAGGTGCTGGTGTGCGGGCATGGCAAGCGCGATGCGTGCTGCGGCCGGTGGGGCACGCTGCTCCACATCGAGCTCGCCGCTCGCCTCGAAGGGGTTCGGGTGTGGCGGTGCAGTCACACCGGCGGGCACCGCTTCGCGCCGACCGCGATCACGCTGCCCGACGGGCGGGCCTGGGCCTATGTCGATGCCGACGTGATCACCGATGTCGTCCATCGCCTGGGGGAGCCGGCCGAGCTCCACGACCACGACCGAGGCAGCTCGGCCCTCGACCCCTGGGCCCAGGTCTTGGAACGAGCGGTGCTGGCGGAGCGGGGCTGGGCGTGGCTCGATCAGCGCGACCTCGCGGTGCGCACGGTGGTGTCCGACGATGGTCGCCGGGCCGACGTAAGCATGACCTGGCCCGGTGGCACGGCGTCAGGCCAGGTGACCATCACCCGCACGCTGCCGGTGCTGGTCTGCGGGCAGCCGCCCGACCAGGCCACGAAGACGAGCCCGGAGTACGCGTTGTCGCGGTTCGAGCTCCACTGAGGCCGCGCCCTCGGCCGCCGATAGCCTCGGTGCGATGGCCGACTACAAGACTCCCGAGTTCCACCCGGCCTTCGAGGAGTACTGCGAGGCCATCTATGAGCTGAAGGAAGACGACGTCGACGTCATCCAGGCCCGCATCGCCGATCGCCTGCTGCTGTCGCGTCCGGCCGTGTCCGAGATGATCAAGCGCCTCGAGGCTGAGGGCCTGGTCAAGATCGAGCGGTCAGCCATCAGCCTCACCGTCGATGGCCAGCGCCTGGCCGAGCGCGTGGTGCGGCGGCACCGGCTCGCCGAGCGGTTCCTCACCGACATCCTCGGACTCTCGTGGGCCGACGCCCACAAGGAGGCCGGCAAGTGGGAGCACGTGATCTCGATGGCCGTCGAGGAGGCCATCGTGCGCGTCCTCGGTGACCCCACCACCTGTCCCCACGGCAACCCGATCCCCGGCGCCGACTACATCGCGCCCGAGATGCGCCCGCTCAGCGAGGTCACGGTGGGCGCCGGCTTCACCGTCACCCGCATCCCCGAGGAGCTCGAGTTCGCTCCCGGCCTGCTCGAGTTCCTCGAAGACGCCGACGTCGTGCCCGGACGTCACGGCACCATCACGGCGTCGTCGCCGGATGGCACCACCACCGTGGAGATCGACGGCAACCACGTCGGCATCGGCGCCTTCGCCAGCCAGCGCATCCTCGTCACCGTCTGACCCCACCGGTTCTGTGTGCCGTCAGCCACGCCATGCGTGGCTGACGGCACACAGATTCAGTGGGTGGGGTGGGTGGTGGCGGTGAGGACCTCGGGGAGCGGACGCTCGTGCACCAGCACCAGGCGCTTCGTGGCACGGGTGAGGGCGACGTAGAGGGCGCGGGCGCCCTGCACCTCCTCCTCGAGGATGGCGGCTGGCTCGACGACCACCGATGCGTCGAGCTCGAGGCCCTTGACGAGGCTGACGGGCACGAGGGTGATCTGGCTGTTCAGGCCGTTGCGGGCCGCCCGACCGAAATCCACGCCCGACGCCTCGAAGGCTGCGCCGACCTCGCCGAGCAGCGAGTCGGGCACGATCACGGCCACGCTGCCCGGATCGACGGTGGCGCGCTCCTCGATGGCGGCCTGCAGCGCGGCGGCGGCCAGGCCTCCGGCCGGTGCGGCCACGAACCTGGGTTCGTCGCCGTTCTCACGAACCGATGACGGCGGTGTGAGGTCGGGGGCCGCCAGCGCCAGCACCTTCGCGGCGAGCACCATGTTCGGGCCGGGCAGGCGGTAGCCGATGGTGAGCTCGGCTCGCCGCGGGGGTCGACGGTCGGGCAGCTGGTCGAGCACCTCGTCCCAGTCGGCGTGGGCCCACGCGCCGGTGGCCTGGGCGATGTCGCCCACGATGGTCATCGACCCGTTCAGCGAGCGACGGGTGAGCATGCGCAGCTGCATCGGCGAGAGGTCCTGCGCCTCGTCGACCACGATGTGCCCGTAGGTGCGGACCTCGTCATCGGCGGGCTGGCCCTGCTTGCGTCGGCGCGGCTTGGGCCCCAGGAGAGAGCGCGCCTCGTCGAGGAGCGGCACGTCGTCGACGGTCCAGGTGGCCTCGGTCACCGAACCGGACCGCTTGCGGAAGAGCGCCACTCGCTCCTCGGCTCGCAGGAGCTTCTCGCCGGCCAGATCGATCAGCGCGTGCGAGCCATACAGGTCGTGCAGCAGGTCGGCCGGCGTGAGGATCGGCCACATCCGCTCCAGCGCCTCGACGATCTGCGGGGCGTGGCGCAGCCGCTCGCGCACCTCGTGCGCCTCGACCGGCACGCGGGAGCTGTCGGCCAGCGTGGCGAACAGGCTGGCCTCCACGTGCCGCCGACCAGCGTTGTGGAGGCGGAACCGGCGCTTGGCGTCGGCCACGATCGCCTTGCTCTGCCCGACGGTGAGGCTCAGGGTCTGCAGGCCGTAGCCCACGCGCAGCGTGCGCGGCAGCGGGCGCTGGCGATCGTGCACGGCCTTCACCAGCACCTTGGCCATCCGCAGATCGCCCTTGATGCGGGCCGGATCGGGCAGATCGCGACCCTGGATGTCGAGGGTGCCGGCGCCGTCGAGCAGGTCGGCCAGCACCGCCAGCTCCACGCCCGCCTCGCCGAGGCTGGGGAGCACCTGCTCGATGTAGCCGAGGAAGAGGCGGTTGGGGCCGACGACGAGCAGGCCCTGGCCCTCGAGCGGGAATCGGTGCGTGTAGAGCAGGTAGGCCGCTCGGTGCAGCGCCACCACCGTCTTGCCCGTGCCCGGACCGCCCTGCACCACGAGCACCCCGGACAGCTCCGAGCGGATGATCTCGTCCTGCTCACCCTGGATCGTGGCGACGATGTCGGTGAGGTGGCCGGTGCGCACCTCTTCGAGGGCGTGGATGAGCGTGCTGCGACCGCGGATCTCCCGGCCTTCGTCGATGATCGACAGCTCGCCGCCGAGCAACCCGGCCGACTCACCGAACAGCTCGTCTTCGATGGCGAGCAGCTGCGGACCGCGGGTGGCGAAGTGCCGACGCCGCACCAGCCCCATGGGCGAGCGACCGGTGGCCCGGTAGAACGGCTCGGCGACGGGGGCCCGCCAGTCGACCACGAGGGGCTCGCGCTGCTCGTCGGCCACCGCCAGGCGTCCGATGTAGAAGGTGTCTCCGCCCTCGCTCTGGGTGAGGTCGATCCGACCGAAGACGAGGCTGGCGTCACCGAGGCGCAGGGACGCGAGGCGCTGGGCGATGTTGCCCTCGATCATCTCGCGCTCCCAGCGGGCCTGCTCCGTGCCGCCCTTGCCGACCTCCACCATCGAGCGCAGACGAGTGGCCTCGACGCGCGTGCGGTCGAGGCTCTCATAGGCACGATCGATGTGGGCCTGCTCAGCGGCAAGGTCTGGATGAGACGTCATCATCCTCCCGGGCAGAAACGAGGGATCGGCCATCTTATCGACCCCGTGATCAGCCCGAGCGCCATGTAGTGGGTCAGCAGGGCCGCGGCTGGGCCATGCTGAGGCCATGAGCGACCTGCACAGCGCCTACGGGCCCCTCCTCGACACGCGCGTCCGGGTGCTGTCGTGGAACCTCTGGTGGCAGTTCGGACCGTGGCAGGCGCGGCGGCCGGCCATCGCCGCCACGTTGGCCCGGCTCGACGCCGACATCGTGTGCCTCCAGGAGGTGTGGGACGACGGCGAGGTGAGCTTCGCGGCCGAGCTGGCCGCTCCTCTCGGCTATCACCACGTGTACGGCAGCCGTGTCGACCTCGATGGGGTGCGGTTCGGCAACGCCGTGTTGTCCCGCTGGCCCATCACCGGCCACGAAGTGCTCCCCCTGCCCGCCCCGCCCGACGCCGACGAGCTACGGACGTGCGTGCGCGCCGACATCGATGGTCCGCGCGGCGCTCTCCAGGTCTTCTCGACGCACCTGAACTGGCGCTTCGACCAGAGCCACGTGCGCCAGGACCAGGTGCGCGCCATCTGTGCGTTCGTCGCCCGGTCACGCGCCGATGGCGAGCATCCCTTCCCGCCGGTGCTCTGCGGCGACTTCAACGCCGCCCCCGACAGCGACGAGATCCGCATGCTCACCGGTCGGGCCGCGGTGCCGGAGCCGAAGCTGGTGTTCCACGACGCGTGGGAGGTGGTCGGTACCGGCGGCAACGGGATGACCTGGTCGAACGAGAACCCCTACGCCCGGCTCGACCTCGAGCCCGACCGCCGCATCGACTACGTGCTGGCCGGCTGGCCCAAGGCAGGCGGCGCGGGCCACGTCACGTCCTGCACGGTCGAGTGTCAGCAGCCCGTCGACGGCGTCGTCCCCAGCGACCACCTAGGCGTCCTCGCCGAGCTGAGGTACTGACCCCCCCACCCCACCCCACCGCTTCTGTGTGCACGCAGCCACGGCATCCGTGGCTGCGTGCACACAGAACCTGTTTGGTTGGTCAGGCCCCGGGGTCTTCGCCGATCTCGCGGAGGGCGTCTCGCAGAGCCACGCGGAGGCGGCGGGCGATCGTGGGTGACAGGTGGGCGACGAGGCCGGCGCCGGCCTTGCCCACCTCCTCCACGGTGAGCACCACGCGGGGCTCGGCGTCGTCGTAGTCGTCGCTGATGGCGACGGCCCACGAGAGCCGCTGCACGTCATCGTCGCTCGGCGGGAGGTCTTCGAGGGAGAAGGGATGGTCGTCGATGGAGCGTCGCACCGACCCATCAGACCACGACTTCTCGACCCGCCGGAGCGGGCCGTAGGTTGAGGGCTCCCATGGCTGCACCAGACGTCGCTCCCCCGCTCCTCGCCGATGCTCCCCTTCTGCGCGCCGCGCGCGGCCTGCCCGCCGCCCGGGTGCCGGTGTGGTTCATGCGCCAGGCCGGACGCTCGCTGCCCGAGTACCGGGCGCTCCGTGGCGAGGGCAGCATCCTCGACGCCATCCACGACCCCGCCACCTCCGCCGAGATCACGCTGCAGCCGGTGCGTCGCTACGGCGTGGACGCGGCCATCCTCTTCAGCGACATCGTCGTGCCCGCGGCAGCCATCGGCTTCGGGGTGGACGTCGTGCCCGGCGTCGGCCCCGTCGTGCGCGAGCCCTTCCGCGATGCGAGCGACCTGGCCCGGCTTCGTCCGTACGAGCCCGAGGTCGACGCGCCGTACGTGCAGGAGACGGTACGGCTCGTCACGCAGGAGCTCGGCTCCGCGACGCCGTTGATCGGCTTCGCCGGCGCCCCGTTCACGGTGGCGAGCTACCTGATCGAGGGCCGGCCTTCACGCACCTACGGCGCCACGAAGGCCATGATGCACGGCGACCCCGGCCTGTGGGGACGGCTGCTCGACCGCCTCGCCGACATGGCCATCGCCTCCCTGCTGGCCCAGATCGAGGCGGGCGCGCGTGCCATCCAGCTGTTCGATTCGTGGGCGGGCGCGCTCTCCCCCGACGTGTACGAAGCCCTCGTGATGCCGGCCAGCGCGAAGGTGTTCGCGGCCATCGAGGCGACGGGCGTGCCGCGGATCCACTTCGGGGTCGGCACCGGCGAGCTGCTCACGTTGATGGGCGACGCCGGCGCGGATGTCGTGGGCGTCGACTGGCGCGTGCCGCTCGACGTGGCCCGCACCCGCGTGCCGGGCAAGGCCGTGCAGGGCAACCTCGACCCAGCCGTGTGCCTCGCGCCATGGCCCGTGGTGGCCGATCGCACCCGCGACGTGCTGCGCCGCAACGCCGGTCGTCCGGGCCACATCTTCAACCTCGGCCACGGCGTGCTGCCCGAGCTCGACCCCGGTGTGCTCAAGCAGGTGGTCGACCTCGTGCACGAAGAGGGCCGCAGCGATGGCTGACTCGGGCGCGGCTGACCTGGGCGTGGTGGTGATGGCCTACGGCACCCCTGCGTCCCCCACGGATGTCGAGGCGTACTACACGCACATCCGCCGAGGGAACGCCCCCACCCCCAAGCAGCTCGCGGACCTCACCGCGCGCTATGACGCCATCGGCGGCATCTCACCTCTCGCCGCGCGCACCGAGGCGCAGCGCGCCGACCTGCAGCGCGCCCTCGACGACCGGGCCGCCGGCCCGTGCCGCGTGGTGCTGGGCCAGAAGCACGCCGCCCCCTTCATCGAGGACGCCATCGCGACGCTGGCCGCCGACGGCATCGAGCGCGTGGTGGGGCTCGTGCTGGCACCGCACTTCTCCCGCTTCTCCGTCGGTGAGTACCAGAGTCGGCTGACCGCGGCCGCCGCCGAGCACGGCCTGCGATCCGCCGGCATCGAGTGCTGGCACCTCGAGCCGGCCTACCTCGACTTCCTCACCGATGCCGTGCGCGAGGCCCTCATTCCGCTCCCCCAGCGCACCAAGGTGCTCTTCACCGCCCACTCGCTGCCCGAGCGCGTCCTCGTCGACGACCCCTACCCGGATCAGCTCCGTGCCTCGGCGGCCGCGGTCGCAGACGCCGCCGGCCTTGACCGGTGGGCCGGCTGGTCCGTTGCCTGGCAGTCGGCCGGTCGCACGCCCGAACCGTGGCGCGGTCCCGACATCCTCGACGTCATCCGAGAGCTGGCTGCGACGGGCTCGGCTGAGGGCGTGCTCGTCTGCCCGCAGGGCTTCGTGAGCGACCACCTCGAGGTGGTCTACGACCTCGACATCGAAGCGAAGCGCGTCGCCGGCGAGGTGGGCCTCGCCTTCGCCCGCACCCGCGTGCTCAACGCCGATCCCGCCGTGCTTGGCGCCCTCGCCGATCGCGTGCTGACGGCTGCACCAGCGTGAGCGCCCCGCCCGACGTCGTGGTGATCGGCGGCGGGATCACCGGCCTCACCGCGGCGCGCGACCTGATCCTCGCCGGCGCCTCCGTCATGCTGATCGAGCCCGAGCACCCCGGCGGCAAGCTGCGCAGCACGCCGTTTGCCGGAGGCGCCCTCGACGAGGCGGCCGACGCCTTCCTCGCACGGGTGCCTGAGGGCATCGAGCTGTGCCGCGAGCTCGGCATCGAGGGCGACCTCGTCTCGCCGACCGCTCGTCGGGCCTACGTGTGGAGTCGCGGCGAGCTGCGGCTCCTTCCGGAAGCCCAGCTGCTCGGCGTGCCCACCGACCTCGACGAGCTGGCGGCCTCCGGGATCATCTCGGCTGAGGGGCTGGAGCGGGCGCGCCACGATTTGTCGACGCCGCTCGCAGCGCCCGTCGACGACATCGCGATCGGTGCGCTCATGCGGGCCCGCCTCGGCGACGAGGTGACCGACTACCTCATTGATCCGCTCGTCGGCGGCATCAACGCCGGCGACACCGACCAGCTCAGCCTGGCGGCCACCGTCCCCCAGCTCGATGCCGCGGCGCGCAGCGGCGCGCCGTCGCTGATCGAGGCCTGCCAGATCCAGCGCGCCGCGGTGCGCGACCCGGCTGCACCGGTGTTCTTCGCGCCTCGTGCGGGCATGGGCTCGCTCGCCGACGCCGTCGCTACCGACGCCGTCGGTCGGGGTCTCCAGCTCGTGGTGGCGCGGGCTGTCGGCCTCGAGCGCGAGTCCCAGCACTGGCGCGTCGCCCTCGAGGGCGGCCGAGCGCTGCGGGCCGACGGTGTGGTGATCGCCACCCCGGCCGGGGTGACCGCCGGTCTGCTCCGCCCCCACGCGGCTCGGGCCGCCACGCTGCTGGCCGCCATCCCCTACGCATCGGTGGCGATGCTGTCGATCGCCGTCGACGCCACAGCGATCGAGCGCGACCTCGACGGCAGCGGCTACCTCGTCCCCCGCCGTGAGGACCGCACGATCACCGCCTGCTCGTGGACCACCTCGAAGTGGCCGCACCTCGGCGACGGGTCGACGTTGCTGCTCCGAGCATCGGTGGGTCGCGACGGCGACGACCGCGCACTTTCTCTCGGCGACGACGCCCTCATCGCCGCCGTCCTCGCCGACCTGGCCGACACGATGGCGCTGCGCGGCGCCCCCGCCGAGGTGCGCGTCACGCGCTGGCCGGGATCGTTCCCGCAGTACCGGCCCGGGCACCTCGACCGCATCGCCGCCATCGAAGCCGACATCGCGTCGACCACCCCGTCGATCGTCGTCGCGGGCGCCGCGCTCCGCGGCCTCGGCGTGCCCGCCTGCATCCGCCAGGGCCGGGCCGCCGCCGGCGACCTTCTCACCGCCCTCGACCCCACCCACTGACGCGCCGTTCGCGGCGCTCGGTGGGCGGATCAGTCGCCGTCGATCACGCGGACCTAGCCAAAGCGAGCGGCGAGGTCGCGAGCTTGAGCCTCCGTGAAGGGACCACCCACCTGGAACTGGTCTGCCGAGTAGCGGGACTGCTGGATCGTCGGAGCCGCCACCACCGTGCCGTCGAGAACCATGGCGATCTGCCCCGACGGGCAGGCCGAGGTCCGCTCGAAGCACGTGGCGGCGACCGCGTTGAACGCATCGAGCGCCTCACCGGAGAGGGTCAACGCCACGCTCCACGAGGCGAGTGCGGGTGCGGATGCGGTGCTCGGGCTACCGGGGACGTAGCAGACCTTCTGACCCTCGGGACACCCCTCGGGAACCGAAACACCCTCGACGGCCTTCGCCAGGACGATCCCACTCGGCCCAACCAGTCGGCCACCCAGGCGATAGCACTCCGTGCGTTCCTCAGACGGCGTCGTGTCGCCCGTGCACGGCGGTGGGCTGACCTCGACGACGGGCCTCATCTCGAACCAGGTGTCGCCCGTGCCCCCGGTGGTCGACGTCGTCGCCCTGGTTGTGCTCCCGCCGCCGCACCCCGCAAGGAGGCCGACGACCAGACAACAGACAACCAGACCCCAGCCGCTCCTCATGGCGGCATCCTGCCTGGCCTGCACCGGCACCGCCACGCGAAGCCGTGGACTCGCAGAGAACACCCGCACACGCGGTCTGTCCAGCGTCGGAGCGACAATCCCGACGGCGGCGGGCTGGGGCCGCGACGTTGTCGCTCCAACGCTGGACAGATCGATGCTCTGACACAGGCGCTCCGAGGCGGTCCCCGGCGTGCGGGCGCCAGCGAGCTCCGCTCAGCTGAGCGAGCGGCGATACCGCACCTCGGTGACGGTGACGCCGCCGATGTCGGCCGCTTTGGTCGAGCCATCGAAGGACCACCCGCCGATCTCGTAGAACCGGCGCGCTCGAGCATTGCTGTCAAGTACCCACAGCGTGGCGCCCTCGCAGCCGAGGTCCCGAAGGCGCTGCAGCCCATGGCCCATGAGACGACGTCCCACTCCCTCGCCCCACACGTTCTGGGCGGCGTAGATGGCAAGGACCTCGCCCGTTGCCGGACCGGCGTCGTCGTCTCGACTTGCGTCGACCATCACGAAGGCGACGATCGCATCGTCGGACACCGCGACGGACACGTCGGCAGTCGCATCCGGAGCAAGAGACCGGCTCCAGACGGCGAGCCTGGCTTCGACGGAGATCGAACGGAGGTACTCCTCAGGCAGCTGGCCGACGTAGGCCTCCTGCCACGAACTGACGTGCAGCGCCGCCAGCGCAGGAGCATCGTCGCTGGCAGCTGGTCGTACCTCCACGCCGCGATCCTCCCGCACCCACAAGCTCCACGCCCAGGAGATCCACGGCCTGGCCGCCCAGCTGGCTCTCGTCAGCGCGCCTCGAGATCGGCGACGAGGCGCCGGGGGGCGACCATTCGGAAGGCGTCCTCGAGGATGGACGCCACCTCACCCCATTCGACGCCACACCCAGGAGGTGGGTCGAGCACGATGCCGAGCCACTGACCGAAGACGCCCGCCCGCGAGGGTTGGGGACGGAAGTAGCGCTCGGGTTCCACCTCGGCCAGCTCCTCAGCGACGCCGGCAAGGGCCGGGCACCACAGCGTCACCCGGGCGTCGTCACCGTGGTGATCGTGGAAGTAGCACAGCGGCCGATCACCGACGAAGAAGCAGGGGGCGCCGTGGCTGAACCGTTCGGTGACCCCGGGCAGCCCTAGCGCGATGCGCTGCACTCGAACGAACGGGTCCTCGTCCACGTGGGCAGTCTGTCTGCTCCGCGGATGCTCGGCCGCGGGTCTGGGTGCTGTCGCCCGTAGGCTGCCGGTCGTGACCAAGGACCCGGAGCGCATCCGCAAGCGTGAGGCTGCCGCGGCCAAGCTCGGCATCAGCGAGGACGAGCTGCGCCAGAAGCGGGCTGCCGACGACGCGCTGCACCTCGAGCGCAAGGCATCGGAGGCCGGGGTTCCGGTGGAGCGCTACCTCGAGGAGAAGCGCCGGGGCCGCAACCAGGTCAACCGCGCCAAGCGGGCCGCCAAGAAGAAGTAGGCCTGGTCACCCCAAGGGCGCCCGAGGGGCCATCATCTCTCGATGCCCGCCGTGCCCCCTCGCATCGTCCTAGCCGCGGGCTGCATCGGATCGGGCGTGGTGCTGTGCTTGTCGCTCCCCCCGTTCGGCTTCTGGCCCCTGGCGTTCGTCGGGCTCGCCGGCCTCGACCGCCTGATCGCTGACCAGCCCGCCCGCAGCCGCTTCCGCCGTGGGTGGCTCGTGGCCATGGGTTGCTTCGTCCCTTCGCTGAGCTGGATGACGGCGCTCACCGCGCCGGGGTACCTCATCGCCTGCATCGCGTACGCCGGCATGCTCGGCGTGGGCGTCGCGGCATCTCCCCCGGGTCGGGGTCGCTGGCTGGCCCTGGCGGGCACGTGGACCATCGCGGAGCTGGTGCGGTGGTCGTGGCCGTTCGGCGGGGTGCCGCTGGCCAACCTCGCCATCGGTCAGGTGGCTGGTCCCCTGGCACCGGTGCTGCGAGTGGGGGGAGCGGTGCTGCTCCTCGTCGTCACCGTCCTGCTGGGTCAGGCCGGCGCCGCGGCGCTTCGGCGGGCGTGGCGGCCCGCGGCCGGGCTCCTCGCGATGGCTGTCGCCCTCGTCGGCGGATCGATCGTTGCACCGCACGGCCACGAGGTGGGCCGAGCCGAGGTGGCGCTCGTGCAAGGCGGCGGCGAGCAGGGCACGCACAAGACCGACACGGGGGTCGTCGACGTCTTCGAGCGCCACGTCGCCGCCACCGCCGGCGTGCACAAGCCGGTAGATCTCGTCGTGTGGCCGGAGGATGTCATCGACACACCGGTGCCCTTCGTCGACGACCCGTGGTCGGACGTGGTGGGTGGTCTCGCTCGCACCCTCCACGCCCCGATGATCGTCGGCACGGTGGAGGACGCTGGGCCCACGCACTTCACGAACAGCGCCGTGCTCGTCAACGCGCACGGCATCGTGGTCGACCGATACGACAAGGTCCACCGCGTGCCCTTCGGCGAGTACGTGCCCTTCCGGTCGCTCCTCGAGAAGGTGGCCGGCGACGCGCTGCCCGACAGCGACGCGCTGATCGGGCAGGGCCGCGGTCGTCTCGACGTGCCCGGCAAGATCGGGCGCGTCGCCGTGCCCGTGTCGTGGGAGATCTTCTTCGCCGACCGCACCCGAGAGGGCGTGGGCGATGGAGCGCGCCTCGTGCTCAACCCCACCAACGGCTCGTCGTTCACGGGCACGATCGTGCAGACGCAGCAAGTGGCGTCGTCGCGCATGCGCGCCATCGAGACCGGGCGTTGGGTGGCGCAGGTGGCGCCCACTGGCTTCAGCGCGGTGGTCGACGAGCACGGCCGCGTGCTCGCCCGCTCCGCGGTGAGCGAGCAGCGCGTGATCCAGCGCACCGTCGAGCTCCGCGAGGGCCTGACCATCTACACGCGCGTCGGCAACGCCCCCGGCCTCGCGCTAGCAGCCCTCCTCATCGCGCTGGGCTGGGCCATCGAGCGGCGTGGCCGAGCGAGCCACTGACCACGCCTTCTGTGTGCCGGCAGCCACGGATGCCGTGGATGCCGGCACACAGAAGCGGTTGTGTCGGCTCAGGTGAGGTCGATGGTGCGGGTGACGTGGACGGCCTCGAGGAAGGCCCGATCGTGGGTGACGAGCAGGAGGCTCCCGTCGAAGCCCTCCAACGCCGACTCGAGCTGCTCGATGGCCTCGAGATCGAGATGGTTGGTGGGCTCGTCGAGCACGAGGCAGTTGACGCCTTGGGCCATCAGCTCGGCGAGCAAGGCACGGGTGCGCTCCCCCGGCGAGAGGTGGGCGCCGGCCCGGTCGATGTGATCCGCGCCCAGGCCGAACTTGGCGAGCAACGAGCGGGCTTCGGATCGGTCGAAGCCAGTGGTGTCCGTGAACGATCGCAGCAGCGTGGTGCCGCCTCCGTAGCGAAGGCGCCGTTGATCGAGGAGCCCCACCTGCACGCCCGGACCGAGCCAGCGCTGGCCTGACGTGAGCGCGACGTCGCCGAGGATCGCCCGCAGCAGCGTCGTCTTGCCCGAGCCGTTCGGGCCGAGGATGGCGACGCGGTCCTGCCAGGCCACCTCCAGGTCGATCGGGCCGAGTCGGAACGATCCGAGCTCCACGACGGCCTTGTCGAGCCGCGCCACGACGTCGCCCGCCCGCGTGGCCGCCTTCAGCTCGAGCTGCAGCTGCCACGGCTCCCATGGCTTGTCCACCACGTCGAGCCGCTCGATGGCCTTCTCGGTGGCCTTCACCTTCGCCGCCATCTTCTCGGACCGCTCTGAACGGAGGTGGGCGACGAACTTGTCGTTGTCGGATTTCTTGTTCTTGGCGTTCTTCACGCCGGTGGCGGCCCAGTCGCGCTGCGTCTGCTGGCGCGACTGGAGCCGGTCGCGCTCGGCGGTGAACTTCTCGTAGCCCTGTTGCTGCTGCGAGCGGAGGAGCTCCCGAGCCGCGATGAAGTCGGTCCAGCCGCCAGCGTGCTCCACGGCGTCGTGGTCGGGCAGTCGGACCTCGAGGATGCGCGTGACGACCTGGTCGAGGAAGGCGCGGTCGTGCGACACCGTGACGACCGCGGACTGCGTCGACGCCACGAAGCCCTCGAGCAGGGCGAGCCCCGCGAAGTCGAGGTCGTTGGTGGGCTCGTCGAGCAGCAGCACGTCCTGGCGAGACAGGAGGATCGCGGCGAGCGCGGCGCGGGCAGCCTGCCCGCCCGAGAGGTGGCCCACCTCCACGTCGAGGCGATCCGCGGGCAGCCCCACCTGCGCGAGCACGGCGCCGGTGCGGGCGTCGAGGTCGTCGCCCCCGATGGCGAGGAAGTGCTCGAGGGCGTGCGTGTACGTCTCGATCGAGTCGCTGTCGCCACCCATGGCCGCGGCGGCCTCGTCGAGCGCCTCGCTGGCGGCGGCCACCCCGGTGCGGCGGGCGAGGTAGGCGCGCAGGGTCTCGCCCCGATGGGCATCCGGCTCCTGGGGCAGCCAGGCGATCGTCGTGGTGGCCGGCGAGCGCTGCACCAAGCCGCCGTCGGGCACCTCGATGCCGGCCAGGATGCGCAGCAGCGTCGACTTGCCGATGCCGTTGGGCCCGACGATGCCCAGCCGCGTCCCCGCCGTGATCGACACGGACACGCCGCCGAGCACCACCTGGGCGCCGTGGTGGCGGACGAGATCCTTGGCGACGAGCACGGGTTCCGACGCTATCGGCGCCCACCCCGGCCCGTGTCACGGATACCGCGTCATCGTCCCCGATCCCGTGACACGGCGGCCGGGTCAGCCGATCCAGTAGCGGCGCACCTGGTTGCCCTCGGCGCCTGTGACCATGGAGTCGAGGACGCCGCGGATCTCGCCGCCGACGCGCTCGGAGCTTCGCGGGCGCATCCCGTTCTCGGGCGGAAAACCCGCGCATAGGACGGACAAACCGCCCGAGATCGCAGATCAGCGCGCCGCGGGTGTGATCCGAAGCGTGAGAGCGGGTGCCTCGGCGGGCTGTCCCGGGAGCGTGACTCGGCACCCACCCTTGGTCGACTCCCAAGTGAGCGCCGCGTCGTGGCCGAGCCGGTGGACGGCGGCCCCGGCCGGTGGCGTGACGTCGAGCTCGACGACATCCGACGTGGGCGTGCCGACGACGATCGCGTACAGCGCGTCGGCGACGGTGGTGAAGCGCACGTCGTGGCCTTCGCCGGTGACGCCGGTGGGACGGGCCGCGGGGCGGCTGTCGTAGATGGCGTCGCCGTTGGTGCGCAGCCACCAGCCCAGCGCCAAGAGCCGCTGCGCCTGCACCCAGGGGATGGTGCCGTCAGCGGTGGGCCCGACGTTGAGGAGCAGGTTCCCGCCGTGGGCCACGATGTCGATGAACATGCGCACGAGCTCGTCGGGGGCGAGGTACGTGTCCTCCGACTCCTCGCGGTTGAACCCGAACGACGTGCCGATGCCGCGGGTGCTCTCCCACTTCCGGTGCGGGTCGCCCTTGGTGGAGTACTCGGGCGTGACGAAGTCGCAGTGCTTGGCGCCGGCGGTCTGGCCCATCCAGTCGAAGCGGTTGTTCACGACGCCCTCGGGCACGGCGGCGTAGTAGTCAGCGAACAGCCCGTCGAGATCGGCGGCCGCTGGGTAGCCGATGTCGTTCCACAGCACATCGGGCTGGTAGCGCTCGATGAGCTCGTGCCAGTGGGCGTCGGCATAGGCCAGGTACTCCGGTGTCTGCGGGATGGCGTTGAACATGGCCTGGAAGTCGGTCATCGGCAGGCCGCCGAAGGTCCAGTCGAGGCCCCCGGAGTAGTAGGTGCCGAAGCGCATGGCCCGGGCTCGCACAGCGGTGGCCAGGTCGCCCACGAGATCTCGCTCCGACGCCCAGTGCTCCTTGTTCGGGTTGGGAGTGTCGCTGGGCCAGAGCAGCACGCCGTCGTGGTGCTTGGTGACGAGCACGACGTAGCGCGCCCCCGCGGCTTCGAACAGGTCGGCCCACGGCTCGGGCTGCCAGCCCGCGTGACCGGCGAGGAACTGCTCCACGAACACGTCGTAGGGCTGATCGCCGTAGCGCTCGGCGTGGTGCAGGGCGGCGGGGCTGCCCTCGATGGAGATGGAGTTCTGGTACCACTCGACGTACGGCGAGCAGCGCATCGCCTCCTCCCACCCGCCGCCACCCGCGGCGAGGTCGAAGGGCGAGTCCATGATCGGCGCGAAGGCGGGCACAGCCGCGGCCGTCCAGTGCACGAAGATCCCGAGCTTGGCGTCGTCGAACCACGCCGGCAGCGGTCGTGTCCCTGGTTCCATTCGATCCGTCCCCCCATGCGCCGTCGCTCGACGGCTCGACGAAGGTAGCCGCCGCTCAGACCTCGACGATCACCGTCACCGGGCCGTCGTTCACGAGCTCGACGGCCATGTCGGCTCGGAAGCGACCGGTGGCCACGGTGGCGCCGAGCTCGCGCAGTCGGGACACCAGCTCGTCCACGAGGGGCTCGGCCTGCTCCGGCCGCGCGGCGGCCAGCCATGACGGACGACGCCCCTTGGTCGCGTCGCCGTAGAGCGTGAACTGGCTGACGACCAGCACCGGCGCGCCGGCCTCGCTGGCCGCCACGTTCATCACACCGTCGCCGTCGTCGAGGATCCGCAGGTTCCAGAGCTTGTCGGCCAGCTTGGCGGCGCTGGCCGCGTCGTCCCCATGGGTGACGCCCACGAGCACGCACAGTCCGGCACCGATCTGCCCGACGACCTCGTCGCCCACCGTGACCGCCGCCCGTGTCACCCGCTGCACGACCGCTCGCATGGAGGGCGACGCTAGCGACACACGGGCGGCGCGACGCGTGCGCCAGCAGACCACCCGGGTGCAACCACGCACGACAGTGCAGTAGCGCACGGCACGCGGCTCGGGCGCCCTGGCCCGTCACCGCGGGAATCCCCACGCCCGCGGGTGTCGGCCTCGGTAGCGTCATCCGATCGTGGGGTCGATCGACGTGAACGGGGTGGCGTGTCGAACGCCCGACGGCGTCGACCTGCTGCGCGATGTCAGCTTCACGGTGGGTGACGGCCAGCACGTGGCGGTCGTCGGAGCCAACGGCGCGGGCAAGACCACCCTGTTCCGGGTGATCGCGGGCGACCAGAGCCCCACCGAGGGCAGCGCCCATGTCGACGGCCGCTTGCGGGTCATGCGCCAGCTCGTCGGGTGGCGAGAGTCGGGGCGCACCGTGCGCGACCTGCTGCTCGACCTGTCACCCGACGCGCTGCAGCGAGCCGCCCGTCAGCTGGCCGCCGCGGAGGCCGCGGCCGAGGCTGAGCCCGGCGAGCGGACCGGCATGGCCCTCGGTCGGGCGCACGCTGCGTGGGGCGACTCGGGAGGCTGGGATGCCGAGGTGCTGTGGGACACCTGCTGCACGATCGCCGTGCGCCAGCCGCTGGCCACCGCCGGCGACCGGCCCCTCGCCACCCTCTCAGGCGGTGAGCAGAAGCGGCTCGCCCTCGAGGTGCTCCTGCGATCCGACGCCGACGTGCTGCTCCTCGACGAGCCCGACAACTACCTCGACGTGCCCGGCAAGGAGTGGCTCGAGGAGTCGCTGCGAGCCTGCCCGAAGACGATCCTGCTCGTCAGCCACGACCGCCAGCTCCTCGCCGCCGTGGCGCAGCGCGTGGTGACCGTCGAGGGCGGCACGGCATGGGTCCACGGCGGCTCGTTCACCACGTGGCGCGACGCCCGCGAGGCGCGGCTCGCTCGTCTCGACGACGAGCACCGCCGCTGGCAGGAGGAGCGCAAGCGACTCCAGTCCTCCCTCGTGGAGTATCGGCGGCGAGCGTCGATGGGCAGCGACACGTTCGCCTCCCGGGTGCGCGCCACCAAGTCCAAGATCGATCGCTTCGAAGCCGCCCCGCCCCCCGACCGGGTGGTCGACCACCAGGTGACGATGCGGTTGGGTGGCGACCGCACTGGCACGCGCGTGGTCGTCTGCGAAGGCCTCGAGCTGCACGGGCTCACCGATCCGTTCGACGCCGAGGTCTCTTACGGCGAGCGCATCGCCGTGCTCGGTCCGAACGGCACTGGCAAGAGCCACTTCCTGCGTCTCCTCGCCGGCGAGGACGTCGGCCACGACGGGTCGTGGCGGCTCGGTGCGCGCGTCGTGCCCGGCTACTTCTCCCAGACCCACGACCACCCGGAGCTCCGCGGGGTCGACGTCGGCGACATCCTGCTCAAGCGAGGAGTGGAGCGCGGCAAGGCCATGGCCGCGCTGCGCCGCTACGGGATCCAGGGCTGCGCCCAGCAGCCCTTCGAGACGCTCTCCGGCGGCCAGCAGGCTCGCCTCCAGATCCTCCTTCTCGAGCTGTCCGGAAGCACCCTGTTGCTCCTCGACGAACCCACCGACAACCTCGACCTCGCGTCGGCGGAGGCCCTGGAGGACGCGCTCGCCGCCTACGTGGGCACCGTTGTGGCCGTCAGTCACGATCGCTGGTTCCTGCAAGGGTTCGACCGCTTCCTCGTGTTCGGGCGAGATGCCCGGGTCACCGAGCACCTCGAGCCCGTCTTCGCCTGACCCGACCGCCATTAGCGTGGGTTGGTGCCCACGCTCGTCGCCGGATCGACGTCGTTGCGCGTCGACCGGGCGAGCGGCGGACGGATCTCATCGCTCGTGGTGCGCGGGCACGAGCTCCTCGTGCAGCGCAACAACGGCCGGGCGACCGATCCGCTCCTCTACGGCTGCTACCCGATGGTCCCTTTCGCGGGTCGCCTCCGGGGCGGGCGTTTCCGCTGGGGCGGAACGTTGCACGAGCTCGTCCCGAACCACGCCGGCCACGCGATGCACGGCACGCTGTTCGACGAGCGCTGGCTCATCGAACGGGCCGACGACGGCTACCTCCGGCTGCGCGGCCGCCTCGATCCCCGCTGGCCGTTCCCTGGCTGGGCGATCCAGGAGATCTCCCTCGCCCCTGATCGCCTCGACCTGCGCCTCGAGGTGCACACGGCCGAGCTGCCCTTCCCGGCCACTGCTGGCTGGCATCCCTGGTTCCAGCGGCGGCTGCCCGTGGGCGGCAGCCTCGTCGTCGATCTCGATGCCAAGCGCTGGTACCCGCGCGGCAGCGACGGGCTTCCGCTCGGCCCGGTGGAGGTGCCCCCTCCGCATGGCCCCTGGGACGACTGCTTCACGGCGCTCACCTGGCCCGTCACCCTCACGTGGCCCGGCGCCCTCGAGCTCACCATGACCTCCACCTGCGACCACCTCGTGCTCTACGACCAGCAGCCGCACGCGATCTGCGTCGAGCCCCAGTCGGGGCCACCCGACGCAGCAAACCTCGACCGCGCCCACATCGTCCGCCGCCACGACCCGCTGGTGATCGAAGCCACGCTCACCTGGCGCGTCCTGCCGTGACCCGATGCAACAGGTCCAACGGCGCGGCGCCTGAGCGGTGCTCGATCTAGGATCGCGGCGATGCAGCAGGTGGGGACAGTCGCACAGCTCTGGCGGTACCCGGTGAAGTCGTTCCAAGGCGAGCAGGTCGACCACCTCGACCTCGCTCCCGGAGGCGCCGCCGGCGACCGCACGCTCGCGGTGGTCGACCCCGCGGCCAAGAAGGTTCTGTCCGGCAAGCGCTATCCGGCGTTGCTGATGGCGTCGGCACGCCTCGACGACGACGTGATCCTCACCCTGCCGGATGGCACCTCGCATGCCGCCAACGACCCCGCCGTGCACAACGCGCTGTCGGCCTGGCTCGACCTCGACGTGCGCCTCGAGCGGCCACCGGCGGACGTCGTGTTCCCGATGGAGATGCACACGGGCATGTCCGACGACACCACGCCCATCTTCGACTGGCCCGGTCCCCCGGGCACCTGGCTCGACCTCGCCGACGCCCACTGGCTCACCACCGCCAGCCTGGCGTCGGCGGCCGCGCTCCACCCCGACGGCGCGTGGGACGTGCGTCGGTTCCGGCCGACGGCACTGATCGACACGGCATTGATCGACACGGCACTGATCGACACGGCGGGCGAGGGCTGGCCCGAGGACGGCTGGTCGTCGATCGAGGTGGGTGGCGCGCGCTCCGAGGTGCTGATGCCGACGCCCCGATGCACGATGCCCTCGCGGGCCCAGCCGGGGCTCGAGGTGGACAAGGCGATCGGCACGACGATCCGCGATCGGCACGACAACAACCTCGGCGTCTACGCGTCCATCACCCTTGGCGGAGCGGTGCACCTGGGCGATACGGTGTACGCCAGCTAGCACTTCGCTAGCTGCAGTGCGCCTCGGCTCCTGCGCGTTGGCTTGACCGATGGGTCAATCGCCCGAAAGGCTTGTCGGACCATGCCCAGCGACGCCCCCCTCCGCATCGCGCTCCTGGCCTATCGGGGCAAGCCCCATGTGGGCGGCCAGGGCGTGTACACCCGCCACCTCGCCAAGGCGCTCGTCGACCTCGGCCACCACGTGGAGGTGCTCGGCGGACAGCCGTATCCGATCCTCGACGACCGGGTTCCGCTGATCGAGCTGCCCAGCCTCGACATCTACAACGACTACTTCCCGATGCGCCAGCCGGGGCTGTGGGAGCTGAAGAACTGGAAGGACGTCCTCGAGGTCACGGCCTTCACCGCCGGCACGTTCCCCGAGCCGCTCGCCTTCTCGATGCGTGCGTGGGACCACCTCCGCCACCGCAAGCACGACTTCGACATCGTCCAGGACAACCAGTGCCTCGGCTATGGGCTGCTCCTCATCGAGCGCCAGCTCGGCCTGCCCGTCCTCGGCACGATCCACCACCCGATCACGGTCGACCGCCGCCTCGAGATCGAGGCGGCAACGAGCTTGTACAAGAAGCTCACGCTCCGCCGCTGGTACGCCTTCGTTGACATGCAGACCCAGGTCGCCCGTCGGCTCCAGCGGATCATCACCGTGTCCGAGAACTCCTTCAAGGACATCGTGGCCGACCACAAGGTCGACCCTGCGCGCATGGCCGTCGTGCCGGTCGGCGTCGACATCGAGCTGTTCCGTCCGCTGCCCGAGGTCAAGGTCATCCCCGGCCGCCTCGTCACCACCGCGTCGGCCGACGTCGCCATGAAGGGCCTCAAGTACCTGCTCGAGGCCGTCGCCAAGGTCCGCACCGAGCGCGACGACATCCACCTGGTCGTGATCGGCAAGCGCAAGCCCGGCGGAGCGAGCGATGACACCATCAAGAAGCTCGGCCTCGAGGACCACGTCGAGTTCGTCACCGGCGTGTCTGAGCAGCGCATCATCGAGCTGTACTCCGAGGCGGAGATGGCCGTCGTGCCGTCGCTCTACGAGGGCTTCTCGCTCCCGGCGATCGAGGCGATGGCGTGCGGCGCTCCCTTGCTCGGCACCACCGGCGGCGCCGTTCCCGAGGTCATCGGCAAGGACGGCGACACCGCCATGGTCGTGCCGCCGGGTGACAGCGAGGCGCTGGCCGCCAAGATCCGCTGGGGCCTCGACCAGCCCGACCTGCGCGGCACCATCGGCGCCCGTGGTCGCAAGCGGATCATGGGCCGATGGTCGTGGAAGCACACGGCCGTGAAGACCGTCGAGCAGTACCGCATCCGCCTCGAGGCGGAGCGCAGGTAGCCCGATGCTCACGGTGCGCTTCGACGAGCTCGGCGTCCGCGACGGCGATCTGCTGCTCGACATGGGCTGCGGCGCCGGCCGCCACGCGTTCGAGGGCTTCCGTCGAGGCGCACGCGTCGTCGCCTTCGACTACTCCGCCGCAGAGCTGAAGGACGTCGGCGGCCTGTTCGCCGCGATGCGCGAGGCCGGCGAGGCGGGCACCGAGCCCGGGTCGCTCGCCGTCACCGCCAATGGCGACGCACTCCGACTCCCCTTCCCTGACAACACCTTCGATCGGATCATCGCCTCCGAGGTGCTCGAACACGTCACCGACGATCAGGTCGCGCTCCACGAGGTGTTCCGGGTGCTCAAGCCCGGCGGCACCCTCGCCGCCACGGTGCCGTCGTGGCTCCCGGAGCAGATCTGCTGGGCCCTGTCCGACGAGTACCACGCACCGTTCGTCGAGGGCGGCCACGTCCGCATCTACTCCGAGCCCAAGCTCCGCGCCCGCATGCGCGCCGCCGGCCTGCAGCCCCGCTCCGCCCACCGAGCCCACGCCCTGCACTCGCCGTACTGGTGGCTGAAGTGCGCCGTCGGTCCCACCAACGACGACAACCCGCTCGTGAAGGCCTACCTCCAGGTGCTGATCTGGGACATCGCCCAGACCCAGCCCATGGGTACGATCACCCGGCTCGCCGAGCGGCTGCTCAACCCCGTGCTCGGCAAGAGCATCGTGGTGTACGCGCGCAAAGCGGCGGGGAAGGGATAGCCATGCCGATCGACGTCCCAGGCCTGGTCTCCGCCACCGATCTGCACGCCACGGTCGACGGCATCGCCGAGTGGCAGCTGCCCTCCGGCATGATCCCGTGGTTCCCCGGCGGGCACAGCGACCCGTGGAACCACGTCGAGGCGGCCATGGCCCTCGACCTCGGTGGCCGCCGAGCCGAGGCCGACCGCGCCTACGAGTGGCTCGCCGACCTCCAGCGTCCCGACGGCTCGTGGCACCAGTACTACATCGCCGGCGACGACGGCAGCACCCAGGTGGAGCAGGACAAGCTCGACGCCAACGTGTGCGCCTATGTGGCGGCCGGCGTGTGGCATCGCTGGCTGCTCACCGATGACAAGGGCTTCGTCGAGACGATGTGGCCGGTCGTCGAGCGGGCCATCGACTTCGTGCTCGAGCTGCAGACCCCGCGGGGCGAGATCCTCTGGGCCCGTCACGCCGACGGCACCCCGTGGAGCTTCGCGCTCCTCACCGGCTCGTCATCGATCTGCCACAGCCTGCGCTGCGCCATCGGCATCGCCGAGCTCCTCGGTCACGAGCGGCCCGACTGGGAGCTCTCCGCCGCCCGCCTGGCGCGGGTCATCCGCGAGGTGCCCGAGGCGTTCGCCCCGAAGCACCGCTGGGCCATGGACTGGTACTACCCGGTGCTGGGCGGGGTCGTGCTCGGCGACGCTGGTCGAGCCCGCCTCGAGGAGCGCAGCGACACGTTCATCATGGATGGCCGCGGCGTGCGCTGCGTGTCCGACCGCCCGTGGATCACCGTTGCCGAGACCTGCGAGTGCGCGCTGGCCTACCTGGCTGTCGGCGATCGCCCGACCGCCGAGATGCTCTACGGCTGGGCCCAGCAGTTCCGTCACGACGACGGCCGCTACTGGACCGGCACCGTGTTCCCCGACGAGGCCCGCTTCCCGGGCGGCGAGCGCTCCACCTACACCGCGGCGTCGATCGTCCTCGCCGCCGACGCCCTCGCTGGCGGCACCCCCGCCAGCGCTCTCTTCGTCGAGACCGCTGGCGTCCTCCCCCCGCTCATGGACCTCTAACCCCCCATACCCGACAGCTTCTGTGCGCACGGAGCCACGGAAGGCGTGGCTGACTGCACACAGAAGCGGGGATCCCGAGGATCAGATCCGGCGCAGCACTCGGAGGCTGCCGACCGCCCGCACTTCCTCGAACCGGCCGCACCGCAGCGCCGGCACGTAGATCTGGTCGTGGGGGGCCTGGCCGCCGTGGGCGGGGTCGTCGAACACGTCGTGGATGCAGAACGTGCCACCGGGGACGACGTGCGGGGTCCAACGCTCGTAGTCGACGCGGGCGGGCTCTTCGCCATGGCCGCCGTCGATGAACAGGAACGCCAGCGGCGTGGCCCACGCGGACGCGACCGTGGGTGAGTCGCCCACGACGGCGATGACCGTGCCCTCGAGGCCGGCCTCGTGGATGGTCTTGCGGAAGATCGGGAGCGTGTCCATCTTGCCGACGGCGGGGTCGACGAGGTCGGGCTCGTGCCACTCCCAGCCGGGCTGGTTCTCCTCGGAGCCGCGATGGTGGTCGACGGTGAACAGGACCCGGCCGAGCGAGCGCGCCGCGGCGCCCAGGTACACCGACGACTTGCCGCAGTAGGTGCCCACCTCGAGGAGCGGGCCGTCGATCGAGACCGAGGCCGCGGCCTCGTAGAGCGCATCACCCTCATCGACCGGCATGAACCCGCGTGCCGCCTCGGCGTGGCGGCGGAGCGCTGGGTCCATCACCACGAGTCGTGGTGGATGATGCGGTCGAGGTCGCGGCGCGGCCCCGGCTTGAAGTCGGTGCCCAGCGTGTGGGCCACGGGGATGAGCGCGCCCTGCATCACGTGGGTGGGCAGGCCGAGCAGCTCGGCCGCCTGCTGCTCGAAGATCAGGTGCAGCGTGGTGAAGCAGGTGCCCAGGCCACGGGAGCGAGCGGCGAGCATGAAGCTCCAGGCGGCGGGCAGCAGCGAACCCCAGATGGCGGCCTGCATGGCCACCGGTGCGTTGTCGGTGCGCCCCTCGATCACCGGGATCACATGGACCGGCACCTCAGCCATGTGGTCGGCCAGGTACTGCGCCGAGCTGATGACCCGCTTGGTGGTCTCCACGTAGGCCGTGTCGTCCTGGGGCAGGTTGCCCACCACCGCGTCGGGGTTGCCGTACATCATGGCGAAGCCCTGGGCGTACCAGTCGGCCAGCTGGCGGCGCTTGTCCTCGTCGGTCACCACCACGAAGTGCCAGCCCTGGTTGTTGCCGCCGGTGGGCGCCTGCGCGGCGAGGTCGATGCACTCGCGGATCAGCTCTGGCTCCACCTCGCGGGTGAAGTCGAGGCGCTTGCGCACCGACCGGGTGGTGGAGAGGAGCTCGTCAGGACCGAGGGGCAGGATCGGAGGCATCCGGCGACGCTACTGCGCCACAGGCGAGCTCAGCTCAGGCGGGTCCGACGACCGGTTCTCCGTGGCCCTCTTCCTGACTGAGCACCTCGTCGCGCTGGGAGTGCCCGAACATGATCTGGTCGAGGAAGAGGAACTTCGCCACCCAGAGCACGCCGAAGCCGGTGAGGTTGGCCGCCATCACGAGCACCTGGGAGTCGGACAGGGTGTGGGCCACCGCCACGAGCCCGGTGGAGAGGAGCAAGCCCGCAAGGGTGAAGGCCCAGAAGGGCAGCACCTCGCGTCGGAAGTCGATCTTGCCGTCCGCGCTCCACACCCAACGCTTGTTGAGGAAGAACACCGGAACCGCGGTGAGGGTCACCGCCGCGACGTTCGAGCCGACGGGATGGCGATGCAGGATCCCCACGAACAGCACGAGGAGCACCTGGGTGATCGTCACGCCGATCACGGAGACCATCGAGTACTTGATGGCGAGGGCGCCTCGACCCCCGGTGACGCGGTCGAGCACGGCGGCGGGAGACATCTTCATTGCATCGGAGGATACGGGGTGGCGCTTGAGCCACCCAACCACGAGAGGAGCGACCGGTTCAGTCGACCAGCGCGTTGGCCCGGGCCACCCGCCCCAGCCAGCGGGCGCTGTCCTTCGGGGTGCGGGCGAAGGTGGTGCGGTCGCAGTCGACGATGCCGAACCGGGGCCCGTAGCCGTAGGCCCACTCGAAGTTGTCGAGCAGGCTCCAGTACGTGTAGCCGCGCACGTCGATGCCGTCGGCGATGCAGGCCAGCACACCCTCGAGGGCCGAGCGCACGTAGGCCACGCGCTGGGCATCGTCGTCGGTGCCGATGCCGTTCTCGGTGACGATGATCGGCACCTCGCCCTTCGTGTACTCCCACGCCCGCCGGATCGTGCCCTCGAGCGACTCGGGGTAGTACTCGTAGCCCATGAGCAGCGTGGGCACGCCGTCCTCCGGTCCGAGCACACCATCGGGGCCGACGCGGGTTCGGGAGTAGGTCTGCACGCCCACGAAGTCGTCGCCGGTGGTGGCGTCGAAGAAGACGTCTTCCATGGCCTCGCGGATGTGGGCCAGCCGGCTCTCGCCGCCGTCGACGGCCTGGTAGTCGCTCATGGCCAGCGTGATGCCCACCGGCACCGCGGGCGCGTTGGCCCGGATGGCGGCAACCCCGGCGCGATGGGCATGCGCCATCACCTCGTTCACCTTGCGGCGGGCGTCGCGGTCCTGCTTGCCCGGCGGGAAGGCGCCCGCCAGGTAGCCGATGGTGGACACCATGCTCGGCTCGTTGATGGTGCAGGCCCGACGCATCACGCCGTTGAGCCGGGCCGCCGCCTTCTCGCAGTAGGCGGCGAACCGCTCAGGCATGGCGTCGCTCTCCCAGCCGCCCTGGTCGGCCAACCACAGCGGCGTGGTGAAGTGGTGGAAGGTGACGACGGGGTCGATCCCTGCCTCCAGCAGCCCCTCGCACAGCCGCACGTAGTGATCGAGAGCCACGGTGGAGAACTCCCCGTCGGCCGGCTCGATGCGGCTCCACTCGAGCGAGAACCGGTAGTCGGTGAAGCCGAGGTCCTTGAGGAGGGCGATGTCCTCGGGCCAGCGGTGCCAGCTGTCGCAGCAGTCGCCGCTCGACTCCTTGCAGCCGGAGCCCGGCGTGTGCTCCCAGCGCCACCAGTCGTTGTTGACGTTGCCGCCCTCGATCTGATGGGCAGCAGTTGCGGTGCCCCATCGGAACCCGGCCGGGAAGGTCTGCGACGTCGAAGCCATGAGGCGGGACCGTACCGGACCACACGTCGGCCATGATGGGAACCATGTCGCAGGACGCCGTCGATGCTCTCGTGAAGCTGCTGGACCTCGAGCCGATCGAGGTCAACATCTTCCGCGGCCTGTCCCCCGACGAGGAGCGCCAGCGGGTGTTCGGCGGCCAGGTGGCGGGGCAGGCACTCGTCGCCGCGGCCCGCACGGTGGAGCCGGGTCGGTCGGTGCACTCCCTCCACGCCTACTTCCTGCGCCCCGGGGACCCCACCGTGCCGATCCTCTATGAGGTCGACCGCATCCGTGACGGCCGCTCGTTCACCACCCGCCGCGTGGTGGCGATCCAGCACGGCAAGGCCATCTTCAACCTGCAATCGAGCTTCCAGGTGCACGAGGACGGCCTCGACCACCAGGACCCGATGCCCGAGTCGACCCCGCCCGAGGACCTGCCCGCCTTCAAGGAGCGGATGGCCCCGTACGCCAAGGCCATGGGCGACTGGTACCTGCGTCCTCGCCCGATCGACACGCGCCACGTCGACTGGAGCCCACCTGATCGCAAGGACCCCCTCCCGCCGCATCAGCGGGTGTGGCTGCGGGCCGACGGTCGCCTCCCCGACGACCCGGTGCTGCACGCGTGCGTGCTCACCTACGCGAGCGACATGACGCTGCTCGACACCGCCCTGCTCCCCCACAGCGGCAGCTGGCAGCACCCCAGCCTCTTCATGGCGAGCCTCGACCACGCGATGTGGTTCCACCGGCCGTTCCGGGCCGACGAGTGGCTGCTCTACAGCCAGGACACCCCGTCAGCGTCCGGTGGCCGCGGGCTCGGGCGAGGCAGCATCTTCACCGGCGCAGGTGACCTGGCCGTCACCGTCGTGCAGGAGGGCCTCATCCGGGTGAACCGCACATGAGGGCGCGCCTCGCCGCCGCCCGGCCCGCCCTGGTTGCCATTGTGGTCGGCGCACTCCTCGCCGGGGCCTGCAGCGGGAGCAGCGGAGGCAACATCGCGTCGACCACCACCACGGGCGTGGCCACGTCCGGGACCGGCTCCACCACCACCACGGCTCCGCTCGCCAAGGGCACGCTCGATGCGATCGACCTCACCACCACCGAGGTGGCCAAGCTCGACAAGCCCACGGCGCTCGCCGCTCGACCGAGCACGCCTGACCTGTACATCGCGCAGCGCGGCGGTGTGGTGCGCATGGTGAAGGTGACCAAGCCCACGAGCGGCACGGGGCCGCTCCACTACCAGCTCCAGAGCTCACCGATCCTCGACCTCTCCAAGGAGGTGCTGGCCGGGGGCGAGCAGGGCCTGCTCGGCCTGGCCTTCTCGAGCGACGGCCGCAAGCTCTACGTCGACTACACGGCCAAGCCCGATGGCCGCACGCTCGTGCTGGAGTACGTGCTCGGTGACCGCGCCACGGTCGACACGAGCACGCGTCGCGAGCTCCTGGAGGTGGACCAGCCGGCGTCGAACCACAACGGTGGCGCGCTGGTCCTCGGTCCCGACGGCTACCTCTACATCGGCTTGGGCGACGGCGGTGGCCAAGGCGACCCGAAGGGACGCGGCCAGAACCGCAAGGACCTCTTGGGATCGATCCTGCGCATCGATCCCGAAGGCGCATCATCGTCGAGCGATCTGGCGTATGGCATCCCGCCTGGCAACCCGTATGCCGATGGGAAGGACGGGGCGCCGGAGATCTGGCTGTACGGCGTGCGCAACCCCTGGCGCTTCTCGTTCGACACCGCCACGGGTGACCTCTGGATCGGCGATGTCGGTCAGAACAAGTGGGAGGAGATCGATCGGCTCCCCGCCACGGGCGGGTTCGACGCCGGCCGGGGCGCCAACCTCGGCTGGGACAAGATGGAGGGGACGCATTCGTTCGAGGGCGACAACCCCACCGGAGGCGTGCTCCCGATCGCGGAGTACTCCCACGACGACGGCTGCTCGATCATCGGCGGCTACGTGTACCGGGGGCAGGCCATCGAGGCGCTCCGAGGCGTGTACCTGTACGCCGACTACTGCTCGCCGGGTCTGCGAGGCCTCCAGCTCGATCGCGGCACCATCATCGACAAGCGCACCTGGGCCGTCGATGCCCAGCAGATCTTCTCCTTCGGACAGGACAAGGAGGGCGAGCTGTTCCTGCTGCTGGGCTCGGGCTCGGTGCTCAAGGTGACCGCACCCACGCCGAAGAAGGCCACGACGAAGACCACGACACCGAAGGCCACGACCACCACCACAGCGGCGACCTCGACCACCAAGTGACGCCGCCCGCCGCGCGCCTCGCCGAACCGGTGCGAACGGATGATCCCGCGCTCACCCCGACTTGCGCAGGAGCACGGCCGCCCAACCGCCCTCGACCGGCCGGGCCACCTCGCTGAGCCCTGGGAAGCAGGCCACCACGTCATCGACCTGCTCCTCGAGCAGTCCAGCGAGCACGATGAAGCCGCCGGGCGCGGTTCGCCGAACGAGATCGTCAGCCATGGCACGCAGCACGCCGGCCCCGATGTTGGCCAGCACCAGGTCGAACGTGCCCACGACCTGCGCCAGCGGCGTGGCCGACACAGACACCGTCTGGCCCACCGCGTTGAGGCGAGCGTTCGCCTCGGTGGCGGTGAGGGCGGCGGGGTCCACGTCGATCGCCATCACCGCCGACGCGCCGAGGAGGCACGCCGCCACGGCCAGCACCCCGCTCCCTGCGCCCACGTCGAGCACCCGGTGACCCGGACGCAGCTGCTCCTCGAGCACCGCGATGACCAGCCTCGTGGAGGGATGTGATCCCGAACCGAAGGCGCGGCCCGGGTCGATCAGGATCGTGAGATCACCGGCCGCCTCGACGGGGACGGGTAGCCACGCGGGGTGCAGGACCACCCGGCGTCCGGCCCGCACCGGGGTCGCCCAGTCCCGCCAGAGATCGAGGTACGCGTCGCCGTCGATCGCCAGCTCGTGCACGATCGACCCATCCGGCAGACCGGTGAGCGGGGCAGGCTCGGCGATGTCGGCCGTGAGTCGCACCCGTCCACGGCCCATGTCCTCGAGGCTCACCGCGGACGGATCGGCCTGCCAGAGCACGTCGGCCGCGAGCTCGGCTGCCCCCGAGGCCACCTCGACCTGCACAACTCGACGGATCGCAGCCACGCGGCGAACCTACCCGTGACCTTCCGGGCAGGCGCCCGTACCCTGGGTCGAGTCATGTCCCGGCCGACCCCCCGCCTCGCCCATGCGCTCACCGCGGTCGCCCTGACTGTGCTCGGCGCCTGTGCGCAGCGGGCCGACGGGTCGCCCCTCGCCGCACCGACCACCACGAGCACCTCCACCACCACCTCGTCCACCACCCTCCCACCCACGACCTCCACCACCGTCGCACCGACCACCACCACCGCAGCTCCCGTGGACGTGTTCGCACTGCACCCTCCCGCGCCGGGGGCCGATCCCGTCGCCTTGGCGCAGCAGCTCATCGCCGCCGAGACGACCCTCCGCGACCCCTCCGCGGGCGAGGAGGCCACGGCCACAGCCGCCCTGGCCCAGCAGGTGGCCTATCGACAGCTCGGCATCCACCCCGAGTGGGAGGCCGACGTCACCGCGCGCCTCCCCGAGGGCCTGCGCCGCGTCGCCGGGCTCAACGCGGCGGCGCGGCGCGAGTTCATGGCCATGCACACGAAGCCCGCCACCAACATGCCGGCGTGGAAGATCGTCGCACCCGCCCCCGCCGAGGTCCTGTTGGCGTCGTACCACGAGGCCGAGACGACCTTCGGCATCCCGTGGCGCTACCTAGCCGCCATCAACCTCGTCGAGACCGGGCTGGGCCGCATCCGAGGCACCTCGTCAGCGGGGGCCCAGGGGCCCATGCAGTTCATGCCGGCCACGTGGGCCGCCTACGGCGCCGGCGGCAACATCGAGGACGCCCACGACGCGATCATGGGGGCGGCTCGCTACCTCGCCGCCAACAACGGGGCCGTCGACATCGACAACGCGCTCTACCGGTACAACCACAGCAGCCACTACGTGCTCGGCGTGCGGCTCTACGCCGATCTCATCGCGGAGCACCCGCGCGCCTTCGCCGCGTACTTCCACTGGGGTGTCTGGTACGCCACCGACCACGGCGATGTCTACCTCCCCGTGGGGTACGAGGAGCTCGCTCCTGTTCCGGTGGCCGACTACCTCGCTCGCGGCTGACGGATCCTGCCGGTCGCCTCAGCGACCGTCGCGCAGCGCCTCGGCTCGTTCCTTCACCTCGGCCGCAGCGGCAGACGTGAGGTCGATGATCTCGTCCTTGAACGAGCTGGCCCGCTCGCGAACGGCCTCCACATGGGGGGCCATCGTGTGCTCCGCGGCGCGCGCCCGGGCCCGTGCCCGTCGACCGCGGCGGGTTGCCTCGCGCTGCGCGGTGTCGGCCGTCTGGCGGGCGGCCTTGGCCGCCTTACGTGCGCCCCGCCCGGCCGCCTTGGCCTGGTCCTGCACCACCGGTTGGGCGGCGGCGACGAGGTCGCCCAGCATCTCCCGGGCGCCACTGAGCTGGTCGCCGCCGCGCCGGGCGCGCCGCCTCCCACGACGACTCGACCCCTTGGCCTTCGTCTTCGCCTTGGCCGCCACCTTTGCCTCCCGCAGCGCGGTGAGCTCCGCCTGCTGCACGCGCTTCTCGGCCGCCGCGACGCGACGATCCGCCTCCAGGCGGGCCGCCTGCTCCCGATCGAGCTCGCTCTCGGCAGCTCGGCGGTCCTTCTCGGCTCGTCGGAGCAGCTCCTTCTTGGAGCGGAACGACACGATGCCCACCGTCGAGATGGAAAGGGTCTTGCGAATGATGCCCATCGGGGCCTCCTAGCGATCGACGTCTCATCTGCCTACCCCACTCTCGCGCCGCCCACCCCTCCCCGCCTACGCTCCTCCCCCGTGACCGAGCCCCGCTCCTACCGACAGCCCCGCTTTCAGGCACCGCCCGGCTCGACGGAGCTCATCCTCGTGCGCCACGGCGAGTCGCAGCCGGCGGTGGATGGCGAGCCGTTCGAACTCGTGGACGGTCACGGTGATCCAGCCCTGTCACCGGAGGGGCGCGAGCAGGCCACGCGGGTGTGCGCCCGGCTGGCCACGGAGCGGATCGACGCGATCTACGTCACCACGCTCCGCCGCACCAGCGAGACCGCCTCGGAGCTGGCCGAGCTCCTCGGCCTCACCCCCATCGTCGAGCCCGACCTGCGCGAGGTGTACCTCGGGGAGTGGGAAGGGGGACAGTTCCGCCGACGGGTCGCGGAGCTCGACCCGATCGCGGTGCGGATGATCACCGAGGAGCGGTGGGACGTCATCCCCGGCGCGGAGCCAGCGGCGGAGCTCGCAGCACGGGTGCGGCGAGGGATCGAGCGGATCGCGGCCGCACACCCCGACCAGCGGGTGGCCGTGTTCGCGCACGGCGGCACGATCGGCGAGATCTTCGCGCAGGCTGCACAGTCGCGACCGTGGGCCTTCAGCTCGGCTGACAACGCCTCGATCTCGCACCTCGTCGTCACGCCCGACCGTTGGAACATCCGTCGCTTCAACGACACCTCACACCTCGAGACGGCGCTCACCACGGCCGCTGAACCACCGACCTGACGGACGGCATCCCTCAGCCAGCGACGCGGCGGAACAGCTCGATCACGTTTCCGCCCAAGACCTTGTCGACGTCGCGCTGATCGAACCCGCGTGCCTCGAGCCGCTCGGCCAGCGCCGCGAACTGTGCGTGCTCGGTGACCACTGGCTTGTAGTTGGCATCAAGGTCGGTTCCGATGGCCACGTGGTCGATCCCGATCAGGTCGACCAGGCGAGCGATCTCGTCGATGAAGTCCTCGAAGGTCGCGCTCGTGACGCCCGACGGCCAGGCGCCGATGAGGCCGTCAGCGGCGGCAACGGCCTTGGCGTGATCGACGGACAGGAGGCGCGGGTGCGGACGATCGCTGTGGTCGAGGTGGCTGTGAGAGATCATCACGGGGGCGGTCGAGGCGGCGAGGACGCCACGGGTCGTGTCGAGCGTGGCGTGCGCGCAATCGATCACCACGCCGAGGCCGTTGCACGCGGTCACCACGTCGCGTCCGAAGGCAGTCAGGCCGCCGTGCACCGGCGCCTCGGTCTGGATGTCCCCGATCTCGTTGACCCGGTAGTGCACCAGCGTGAGAGACGACATGCCCGACGCATGGGCGTGGTCGAGGCGCTCGAGGTCGCCCTCCAGGAAGTCGCCCCCCTCGCACGTGACCAGCACGGCGGTCTGTCCGTCGGCGTGCGCACGCTCGAGGTCCCCGGCGGTCCGGGCGATCTGCAGGCCCTCGGCCTCGACGAGGTCGAGGAGGCCGGCGAGCTGGCGGTCGTGATCGACCTGCGCCTCGCCCGCGCGAAAGGGCCGTCCCGCCCGCAGGCCACCGTCGGGCGCGATGGTGAGCACGGCGAGATCGGCCACGGTGGAGAAGCTCACGGCCGTCATGCCCGCTGCACGCGCCGCCTGGTGGGCGGCGGCAGAACCGTCGCCGCCGAGCAGCTCGGCAAGCGGGTGGGCGCGGTCTAGCCCGGCGAGGAAGCAGCGGCCCGGGTGGGCGTGCACGTCGATCCATGGTCCATGCGCCGTCGGCATGGGATCGACCCTACGAGACCGGGGCTGGCGCTCGTCGACGGCGCACTACCGTCACCACGATGGGAGCCACCGCCCGCCTCGCTGAGCTCGGCATCGTGCTCCCAGCCGTGCTCCCACCCGCGGGGAGCTACCTGCCGTGTGTGGTGGTGGGCTCGACGGTGCACGTCGGGGGCCACGGCCCCGTCAACGGCGACGAGATCGTCCGAGGCAAGGTGGGGCTCGACCTCGACCTCGACCAGGCCCGCCGCGCCGCCCGCCTCACCGGCCTATCGATCCTCGCCACGCTCCAGCAGGACCTCGGCGACCTCGATCGCATCCGTCGCATCGTGAAGGTCTTCGGCATGGTGAACGCGGCCCCAGGCTTCGACCAGATGCCGGCCGTGATCGACGGCTGCTCCGATCTGCTCATCGACGTGTTCGGCGATGCCGGCCGCCACACGCGCAGCGCCGTCGGCCTGGCCGAGCTGCCCTTCGGCATCGCCGTCGAGATCGAGCTCATCGCCGAGATCGACTGACCCGTCGGATCGCCCGGGATCACGCCGACGTGAGGTCTTGGGTCTCCTCCGGCTCCACGCCCTCCGCCAACGGGCGCGTGGGCCGGCGACCACGATCCTCACGCCAGGTCTCGAACGCTGCCACGGACGCGATGAGCCACGCCGCCCCGAGGAGGTAGCCCCCGAGCACGTCGGTGACGTAGTGCACGCCGAGCGAGAGGCGACTGAACCCGATCAGCACCACGATCGTGACGGTCACGGCGATCGCCGTCCGCCGTCGCCATCCGTCGAGCAGGGGCAGGAACACCAGCAGCAGCGCGCCGTAGCTGACCACGGCCTGCATCGAGTGACCCGACGGGAAGCTCTTGCCGTAGGCGTGGATGATCGGATGGTGCACCTGCGGTCGCGGGCGCCCGACGACGATCTTCACCAGGGTATCGACGATCCCGCCCCCGATGCAGGTGACGGCGAGGAAGACGGCCAGCTTGCGGCCTCCGCGGTACAGCACCCACGCCCCGGGTAGGCCCACCGCGAACAACAAGAAGATCGGCTTGCCCGTGAAGGAGATGACCTCGAGCACTCGGATCGCCGCGCCGTGGCCTGCGAAGCGATCGTTCATCCACTGCGCGCCCGACTCGTCGAGCCCGGTGAGCGGTCCGTGCGTGGCTACCTGCTGCAGCAGGAGCCCGAACGGGATGCCCACGATCGCGACGGCGAGGACCAGCAGCAGCGCACGGAGCTCATACCGGGCGAGTGGCCCCAGCTTGGCGGCGATCCGATCGGGCAGCACGCGCTCCATGTCACTCATCGTTCCTCCGGCGGCTCACCGGCAGACCTCCCAGTGTCGACATCGGTGTCGTGCGACGCAGCGAGTCCGTCCGTCGACGGCGGAATGGCCACCTGAACCGCGCGCAAGCGCTTGCTGACCTGGAGCTCGCTCGGACCGTCGTAGGTCTCACCATCCGCAGCGAGTCGGAGAGGGCCCTCGAGCGAGCGGATCGACAGCGACGACACCAATCGCTCTTCGTAGACGGAGCACGAGGCCAACCGGCCGGTCAGCACATCGACGACGAAGCGCGCCCGGGAGAACCGGCGGGCCCCGTTGACGATGCGCACATCGAGCAGGCCGTCGTCGAGGTGCTCCCGCCAGGCCGGGCCGAACCCGGGCGGGTCGTAGCGGCAGTTCCCGATCCAGGCCAGCCACACCCGCAGCTCGACCCCGTCGAGCTCCACCCGAAGCGGCGCCATCCTCGGGAGCTCGGTCACGAGCGCCACCAGCAGCGCCGGCCACTTCCCGATGCGCCCCTCCATCCGCTCCCGTGCGTCGACCACCTGGCTGTAGCCGCCGAAGCTCAACGTGTTCACGAAGCAGCGATCCCCGGCCTGGCCGAGGTCCATGTGGGCCACGGTCCCCGCCCGGACTGCCGCGATGGCGTCGTCGACCGACTCGAGCCCGAGGTCGCGCGCCAAGTGGTTGCGGGTGCCGGCGGGAACGGCCACGAACGGCAGCTCGTGATCGGCCGCGATCTCGGCGACAGCAGCCAGGGTGCCGTCGCCGCCGGCGGCGCCAAGGGCAAGGACACCATCCTGCAGGAGGAGCGCGGCGAGGTCGTCGTCCGCGCCGAGCTCGCACACGTCGGCGCCGGGCAACCCCGCGCGCAGAGCGGTCTCGGGCGAGCTGCGCCACGCCGGCCCGGATGATGGGTTCACGACGATGTGCACCCCGGTGCCGTCGGCTGACGGGCGCGCGTCGGGGTCCGGGACCCGGCGGGGGATCGGCAATCGAGCGTCCTTCGGGCGACGCGGCAGCACGGCGGCGCGCACCCACGCGGCTGTGGCGACGAGGGCGCCGGTGGCGATGATCACGCGACGATGCGTCCGATGCATCGGCTGAGGCTACGCGCCGATGCGACCACTCCGGCACCGCGCGCAGGGGTGCGACCGATGTCACGTAGGCGCGGCGCAGCGCGAACCGTCGAGGCGGTTTGCGCTCCAAATCCGTCGGGTAGGCGAGCAGGGTCACCCCCCACTGAAGGAGCGAAACGTGCAACTCGGATCGATCGATCTCAACAAGCTGCGAGGCATCGGCGACAAGGCCGTCGGGCTGAGCAAGGAGCTCGTCGGCACCCTCACCGGCAACGAGCGGCTGCAGGACGCCGGCGAGGCCCAGCAGGAACGGGCCACCGAGGAGCTGCGCGCCCTGCGCGCCGAGCTCAAGGCCGAGCAGAAGGACGCCAAGGCTGAGCTGCTCGAGCAGCGCCAGAAGGCCGCGGCCAGCGCCAAGGGCTGACCCGCGTAGCGAACCCCCCCAACCAACAACAACGCGAGGAGAACGACATGGGTGCATTCGAGGAGCTGAAGGGCAAGGTCAAGGAGACCGTCGGCGACGTCACCGACAACGCCGAGCTCGAGCAAGAGGGCAAGGCTCAGAAGGAGAAGGGCGAGGCACAGCGCGAGGCCGACCAGGCGCGTGTCGAGGCCAAGGCCCATGAAGCCAAGGCGGAGGCCAAGGAGGCCGAGCAGCAGCTGGCGGAGGACGCCAAGTAGCGCTCGTCCCACAGTCGACGCGGCGCCGGTGCGTCCCAGCAACCGCCGGCGTCGCGTCCCCCACCAGTCTCGCTCCTGTGACCGGCCGATACGGTGGCCGCGGTGGCTCAGCCCAGCTCCCCCTCGCGTCGCAGGCCGGTCGGCTGGTGAACGGCGCTGGCGAGCGCCACGAGGCCGAACGTTCGCAGCTGCTGCTCGAGCTGAGTCGTGAGGTCACGGCCAACCTCGGGCTGCAAGACGTGCTCGACGCCAGCCTCACGTCCCTCCGACGTCTCCTCAGCTTCGGTGGCGGAGCGATCCAGCTCATCCACGACGACTCCCTCGTCGCGGCGGCGACCGACCCTCCCGCCAGTCCCGAAGCCCTGACGGTTCGCATCCCGGTCGGGCAGGGTGTGTCCGGGACGATCGCCGCGACCGGCGAGACCTGTTACATCCCTGACATCACCGTCGACACACGGGTGTACCCGGAAGGACGAGCGAAGGGGGTCAGTGGCGGAGTGCGCTCGTACTTCGGTGTCCCGCTGATCCTTCACGGGGGCACGATCGGCGTGGTGCAGCTCGACTCACCCCTCGTCGATGCCTTCAACGAAGCGGACCGATCCCTCGTGCTGTCGTTCGTCCCGACGATCGCGGCGGCGGTTCAGAACGCCCAGCTCTTCGAGCACGAGGCCACGACGCTCGCCCACCTTCGCGACCTCCAGCGCCTGCGGAGCGACTTCCTCGTCATGGTGTCGCACGAGCTGCGCACGCCGCTCACGACCATCTCCGGGATGGCTCAGACCATGGCCACCCAGATGGCGGAGCTCACCCCTGAGGTGCTGACGACCTTCGCGAACCGCATCGTCGTGAACAGCCGTCGCCTTGAGCTCCTGATCGATGACCTCCTCGATCTGTCGCAGCTCGAGTCGGGGAGCTTGAAGATGGTCGTAGAGCCGACGGATCTCGGCACCGTCGTCACGGAGGCTCTTCGCGAGGTCGATCTCCACGACCACCCCATCACGAGCGAGATCGACGCCGATCTCGTCTTGGTTCAAGCCGACCAGCGCCGGGCGCGCCAGGTCGTGAACAACCTCCTGTCGAATGCGGTGAAGTTCTCGCCGCCGGGGTCGCCGATAACCGTCGTCGCTCGACGCGCCGACGACAGCGTCGTGCTGGAGGTGGCCGATCAGGGCCAGGGGATCCCTCTTCACCTCCGTGAGCGCATCTTCGAGCCGTTCTTCCAAGCCGAGCCGGCGGCCACGCGGCGAGCGGGTGGGCTCGGCGTGGGCCTGCACCTCACGCGTGCGCTGTGCGACGCGATGGGTGCCACCGTCAGCCTCGTTGCCAGCTCGGGGTCGGGAAACCGCTTTCGCGTCTCGTTCCGCACCACCGGATCTACCACTACCATCTGACCCACGCAGCGCTGGAGGGACGGCTTGCGAGTTCTTGCAGTTGATGACGACGTCGACCTGCTCCTGCTCTATCGGGTGACCCTCGAGACGGACGGACACGACGTCGCGGAGGCGACCGACGGGCTGGGTGCACTCGGGGCGGCCCGGACGGGTGGCTTCGAGCTCGTCTTGCTGGACATGATGCTTCCCGGGCTTGACGGGTTTGGTGTGCTCGCGGGGCTCAGCGATGATCCTCGGACAGCCGAGCTCCCAGTTGTGATCGTCAGCGCTCGCATCAGCGTCGAGGACCAGGTCCGGGGCCTCGAAGCCGGTGCCCTCGCCTACCTGACCAAGCCCTTCTCGATCCCGCACCTGCGCTCGCTGGTGTCGTCCATCGGGGCAATGGACCCCGCGGC
>JBKJIE010000145.1:0-31279 GCA_046598715.1 Acidimicrobiales bacterium
GCGACCAAGGCCTGGGCCCTGTGCAGGATCTCCAGGTAGCGGTCGGCTTGGCGGTGGGGCGACCAACGCAGCAGCGCGTCCCGTCGCGCCCGCCGCCCGACACGAGCCCGCGCCGCCTCGTCGGTGACCAGCAGCTCGAGGGCCGCGACCCACGCCTCATGGTCGGCGGCCAGGTACCCGTTGATGCCGTGCTCGATCGCCTCGCGGAACGGTTCGGTGGGGGTGGCCACGGTGGGCGTGGCGGTGAGGGCCGCTTCCAGCCACTTGATGGCGCTCTTCGCCTCGTTGAACCGACCGAGCGGTTCGAGCGGGGCCAGGTTGACGTCGAGGTCGCGCAGCACGCCGGGCAGCTCGCGCCAGTCGAGCAAGGGGAGGCGACGCACGCGCTCGCTGACCGCGGCGAGCGCGGGCGACGGGTTGAGGTGCCCACCCAGCCACAGTTCCACGTCGGGGTGGCGGTCCATCACCTTGAGGACGGCGGGCTCGACCTCGGCCCAGTCTCGGTCGTGGGTGGTGGTGCCGCTCAGGTAGCCGATGCGGACTGGGCCCGGGGTGCGGTCTCGGTGGAGCGCGGCGTCGGAGGCGCGGGCGAGCACGAGGCCGACGCCGTTGGCGTAGCGCTCGCTGGGCAGGCCCGTGACGGCAGTGGCGTGCTGGCAGAGCATCGCGGTGCTGCCGACGTAGAGGTCGCAGGCCTCCATCGTGGTGCGGTAGCGACGTACGCCCTCGGTGTACAGAGCGAGGTCGTCGTCGCTCAGCGCGGCGAGGGCGGGGACCTCCGCGAGCAGGTCGGGGTCGAAGATGAGGTCGTCGACATCGAACAGGATCGGCACCGAGGGCCGGGAACGACGCAGCTCGTCGAGCTGGGCGAGGAGCTGGATCGTGGCCGGGGCGCGGTAGACCACGACCGCGTCGGCCTCCGCCAGCAGAGTGGGCAGCGCAGAGTCGCGGTAGCTCACGACGATGCTCTCCACGCCGCGCAGCGCCAGTGCCTCAGCGGGCAGGTGGGCGCGGTAGCGCAGCGGCGCCCCGTCGATGCCACACACGAACACCACCCGGCTGATAGCGGGAAGGGTGTGGCCTGGCGCCTCGGGCGTCGCCGCAGCGAGGCGCGCGTAGTGGACCTCGAGGCCGTCGAGCTGCTCGGACAGGAGGCGCACGTGCACCTCGGCGGCGCCCCGCAGTCGGGCCAGCTCGGCGCGGTCGTCGATGAGGCGGGTCATGGCGGCAGCGAGGGCGGCGGCGTCGCCGGTGGGGACGATGAGTCCGTTGCGACCGTGCACCACCACCTCCTCGGGGCCGAGGCTGTCGGTGCAGATGACGGCTGTCCCGCGCAGCAGTGCCTCTCGGGTGAGCAAGGAGTGCGTCTCCCGCAAGGAGGGGAGGACCACCACGTCGGCTGAGGTGAGCACCGCGTCGAGCTCGGTGGGCGGGAAGGCCGGGAGCATCGCGACCTGAGAGGGGGCCGCTCGCCACGTCGTGCGGGCCACCTCGTCGGTGCCGTAGGCGTCGAGCTGCCATCCTGAGTGGCCGGCGAGCAGGCGCGTCGCCTGCAGCAGCACGTCGGCGCCCTTCATCGCGTTGGGACCGCCCGCGTAGACGAACCGCACGCGTGTCGCCGCGGCGCTGACCAACGGTGGATCCGGCCGTGCCGACGGCGCCGCTAGGTCCTCGTCGGGCAGGCCGTTCTCGTCGACGGCGAGGCGGTCGGCGGGGATGCCGTTGGCGGCGAGAACCTCAGCGGTGATCGCCGACACGGCCAGGACGAGGTCGGCGTCTCCAAGCCGTGCGCGCAGCCACTCGTTGCGCTCGTCGAGGGCGGCCCGACCCGCCGAGCACTCGCAGCACCCCGCGTCGACCACGAGCGAGCAGGGCTGCCACGCGCGGTCGACCAGGAACTGACGAGCGCAGCACCACCAGAAGTCGTGCATCGTCACGACCGTGGCGGCGCCGGCGGCCTTGGCTGCGGTGAGCAGGCCGGCACCCAGGGTCTGGATGGAGTGGAAGTGCACGATGTCGGGCCGCACCTCGGCCACGTGCGCGGCGAAGTCGTCAGCGACGGCAGGGTTGTCGTAGTTGCGGACGTCGTTCCAGGCGGTCCACGGGGTGGTGCTGATCCAGCGCACCGCGAGCCCGTCCTCGTCGGAGGTCCAGGTGCTGAGTGGCGCGCGGTCGTCGTCGAGGTGCCCGGCGTAGACCGACACCTCGTGCCCGCGGGCTTGGAGCCCCCGCGCCAGCCGATCGGGAGCGATGGTGCCGCCACTCACGAAGTTCGGCGGGAAGTGGGCGCACACGACAAGGATGCGCAGTCGTTCCGCCGCGTTCGGAGGGGTCATCCTCCGTCGTCGACAGGTGAGGCGTCGGGGCCTTCGCCGGGAGCAGCGCTGTCGCCCCGGCGCAGCGGGTGGCGCAGCACCTGCAGCGGACGTACGAGGCGCGTGAGGAGGCCGTGGACGTCGGCGAGCACTGCGTCCATCGCCTCGAGACGAGCGGCGACCGCATCGTGGCGGGAGGACAGCGCGGCTAGGGCCTGGGCCGCTTGCGCGAGCTGCTCCTCCTGGATGCGGGCCTTGGCCACGAGGTCGTCGAGGCGGGGGACGGCGTCCTGGCGGACCACCTCGCTGAGGTTGGCGCTGACCAGCGCCCCGAGGACCACGGCGGGATCGAGGCCTGCATCACGATCGACCGGCGGGGCGCCGAGATCGACCGCCCCGGAGCGTCGAGCGGCGACGAGGTGTCGGTAGAACGGAGCCGAGGCATCCCGCGACGCGAGGGTCATGTTGTAGAGCACGTCGGCGCCGTCGAGGAGCGGCTGGAGCGCGGGTCGGGCCATGAGCTGGTGCTTCAGCAGCATCATCACCAGCCAGTCCTGGAGGTTGCCGTTGCCCACCACGGTCACCTCACCGAAGCACTCCCGCATGGTGCTGGCGGTGGCCTCGAGGTCGGGCAGGACGTTGTCGCGGTGCTCGTCGAGCTGCGCCTGGGGCTGGCTGGTGGCGAGCAGCGCATAGCGGCGGATGAGCTCCTCGATGCCGGCCACGCCGACCGTGTCAAAGGGGGCGGCGACGATGCAGAGGTCGCGGGTGACGCGGTGCAGCTCGGTCAGGAAGGCGGCGCGTGACGGCGCCGGCACGTGCTCGAGCACATCGCTCGACACCACGGCGTCGAAGGCGCCATCGGGGAAGGGGAGGGCCGTGCCGTCGCCCTGCACCCGGGAGGTGCCGCTGAGCGGCGCGCCGGTGAGCGACAGGTCGACCGCGGTGACGACGAGGTCGGCGTCGAAGGTCCGCAGGTAGCCCGCCGAATCGCCGATGTCGAGCACCCGATGCGTCCCGGGGCCCAACGTGGCCCGCAGGGTGCGGGCGATGGCGCCGTAGCGGCTGTACCGGTCGAACGACGTCCACGTGGCATCGGCGAACTCGATGCCGGCTCGCTCATCTCGGATCAGCTGGGTCATCTGCGCGGTCTCCGTCGCTCGTCGGTCCGCCACCAGCGGAGAGCGGATCCTATCGAGCGCTGCCAGCGCAACAGCCGTGCCGGCTGGGAGCGGGGAATGGTCCGGCGGACCTCTATCGGACGAGCTGGCTGACTCGTTGGAACGACACTCCGAGGATCTCGGCGGCGTCGCGCTGCGAAAGTCCCTCATCGATGAGCGCCCGTGCAGCATCACGGGACAGGGCTGCGGTCTCTTCCTGGATGTGCTGAAGCGCTGTGACCTTCGCCCGGCTCTTGATGACCTTCAAGCGAACGGCCTTCGGTAGCTCGGGGGTGACGACCACGGTCACGGCGTCGCTGTCGACGTCGAGCACGAGTCCGATCGCTTCTTTGATGACGGTCTCAGCCTGACGCAGTGACCGGACCTGGGAGTGAACGCCGGGGAGCCCGTCGACGGTCAGTGCCCACCAGTTACCTGATCGGTGTGCGGTCGCTTGGTAGGCCTTCACGTCGCCCCCTCGATTGTCTTCAGGATGCCGTTGGCGCAAACTCTAGTCCCCCTAGATCACAACCATCAAGGGGGACTAGACGGCGTTCGGGGCTCGCTCATCTCGGATCAGCTGGGTCATCTGCACGGTCTGCGATGCCAGCGCAACAGCCGTGCCGGCCGGGAGCGGGGAATGGTCCGGCGCATCAGGAGGGACGCACGTAGCCTGTGTGTGATGACCGACGTTGGCCTGCTGCCGTTGCGAGCCCTGGTGGAGGCGCACCGCGCTGAGATCAAGGCCGTCGTGGCGCGGCACGGAAGCGTGCGCATCGGCATCTTCGGGTCAGTGGCGCGTGGCGACGAGTCGGCGAACAGCGACATCGACTTCCTCTCCGACGAGCCGGGACGGTCGCTCTTCGATCTGATGCGCCTGGAGGACGACCTGAGCGCCTTGCTTGGTCACGGTGTGGATGTGGTGGAGGTCAAGGCGCTCAAGCGCCGCGACGGCGACATCCGCGGGGACACGATCTGGCTGTGAGCGTGATGGCGTGAGCCGGGCCGATCCAAAGCGGCTCGACGAGATCCCGCCCGTCGCACAGGCCCTCGGGCCTCTCGAGGACGAGTAGCGGCTCGCTCAACTCGGGACCCAGGCGGGTCGGCGCGGTCTGCCACACCAGCGCAGCAGCCCTGCTGGCTGTGGCTAAAGGATCGCATCCGGGTGTCCGACAACAGGTCTGATGCCCGTGTTCACCCCCCTTCGCCGCCTCGCGTCCGCTGTCGTGCTCGCCCTGCTCGTGTTCACCCTTGTGCTGGGCGTCACGCCGTTCACCCCGGCCTACCTGGCGCCGGCCCACGCCGGGGCCAGCACCGCCACCGACGGCCAGGAGTGGGACTTCGTCGACTCCGTGAACCGGGAGCGCCGTGATCGAGGCCTGCCCGAGCTCCGGGTGTCGGAGGGGCTGCGCGTCGTGGCCCGCAACTGGGCCAACACCATGGCCTCGGCCGATCGGCTCTACCACAACCCGAACCTGGCCTCTGATGTCTCGCGGGTGTCGACCAGCTGGACCCGCGCCGGTGAGAACGTCGGTGTCGGCTACGGCGTGACCTCGCTCCACGACGCCTTCATGGCCAGCCAAGGACACCGCGACAACATCCTCGGCAGCTGGAACTACGTGGGTCTGGGCGTGGCGCAGGCCAACGGCAAGATCTGGGTGACCGAGGTGTTCATGAACGACCCCGCCAACCTGTCGACCGCCTCGCGGCCGGCCCCGGCCCCGGTTCCTGCCGGCTGGTACCTGCGCAACAGCAACACTCCCGGCGACTCAAACGTGGGGTTCACCTACGGGCTCCCGAGCTACCAGACCCTCTCGTGCGACTGGAACGGTGACGGCGTGGACACCGCCGGCGTGTTCGTGGGCGACACCTTCTACCTGCGCAACAGCAACGCGGGAGGCTCGCCCGACCTCACGATCACCTTCGGCTGGCCCGGCGTGAAGCCGGTGTGCGGCGACTGGAACGGTGACGGCGTCGACACGATCGGCGTGTACAGCGGCGACACCTTCTACCTCCGCAACACCAACAGCGGCGGTCCTGCCGACATGGTGGCTCGCTACGGGTGGTCAGCGGTCACGCCAGTGGCGGGGGACTGGAACGGCGACGGCGTCGACAGCATCGGCGTGTTCATCGACGGCACCTGGTACCTGCGCGACTCGAACTCCGGCGGCAACCCCACCAGCGTGCTCGCCTACGGCGCCTCGGGCTACGCCCCGGTGGTCGGCGATTGGAACGGCGATCACACCGACACGATCGGTGTCTACGTCGGCGACACCTTCTACCTGCGAGACAGCAACACCAACGGTTCCCCGAACCTGACGATCCCCTACGGCGCGGCTGGGTGGCATCCGGTCGCTGGCGACTGGGACCACGATGGTCGAAGCACCATCGGCGTCGTCATGCACTAGAGGTCGGGACCCAACGGCGGTGATTGCGGCCCCCTGAGAGGGTCCAGGTAGCCTCAGCCCGGTCATGACCGTCGACACGCCGAGCACGGGTCCTCTCGACGTCACCGTTGTCCTCCCGGTGTTCAACGAGAGCGGACACCTCCGCACCGAGATCGACCGCATCCGGGCCGCCCTCGACGGCTCGCCGTACACGTACGAGATCGTCGTGGTCGACGACGGGTCCACCGACGGCTCCGGCGATGAGCTGCAGGCCATCGATGGCATCGAGCTGCTCCGGTTCGCCCAGAATCGGGGCTCCGGGTCGGCCCGCAAGGCCGGCACCCGCGCTGCCCGGGGCGCCGTGGTGGTGTGGACCGACGCCGACATGACGTATCCGAACGAGCGCATCCCCGAGCTCGTGAAGGAGCTCGAGGGCTACGACCAGGTCGTGGGCGCCCGCACCTCGGAGCAGGGCACGGTGAAGTTCTTCCGGGTGCCGGCCAAGTGGACCATCCGGCGTCTGGCCAGCTTCCTCGTGGAGCAGCCCATCCCCGACCTCAACTCGGGCCTGCGGGCGTTCCGGGCCGACGTGGGCCGCCAGTTCCTCCACCACCTCCCCCCCGGGTTCTCCTGCGTCACCACGCTCACGATGTCGTTCATGGCCAACGGGTACTCCGTGAAGTACGTGCCCATCGAGTACGCGGAACGAGCTGGTCAGTCGAAGTTCCACTGGTGGACCGACACGCGCCGCTACGTCGTGCAGGTCATCCGCATGATGCTGTCCTACAACCCGTTGCGGATCTTCCTGCCGCTCGGTCTCACGTTGCTCCTTGTGGGTGGAGCGAAGCTCCCCTACGACCTGGCCACCAAGGACTTCCGGCCGGCCATCAACACCCTGCTGATCCTCTTCGCCGCGCTCCAGGTCATCTCCATCGGGCTGCTCGCGGATCTCGTGGTGCGGGTAACCCGCCCCCGCGACGAAGTGCCGCCAGCGGCACTCTGACGAGCGAGGCCACACTCCTCAATTTTGGGTCGTTCGCATCATCCCCATCGCACAAAGGCGAGGCCTAGGATGCCTCGGCCGATCGTTGGCGCGCTCTGAGTATGTTCCGGGTCGTTCTGGGCAAGGCTGCTTGGCACGGGTGGCGGAGACGACGGGATGCGCAGCATGCCCACGAGGAGGGCTGATCGATGGCGATGACCGAGTTCGACGCCCGCCAGCTGGTGGAGGCGCATCAGGCCGGCGACGACCACGCGTTCACCGAGATCGCCCGCTTCACCTACCCGTCGCTCTACAGCAGCGCTCGACGCCGCCTCATCGACCACCACGCTGCGGAAGACGCAGTGCAGGAGACCTTCGCGCGGGCGTTCCGCGCGCTGCCCCGGTTCGATGGCGACTTCCGGCTGCAGGCCTGGCTCCACCGCATCCTGGTCAACGTCTGCAGCGACGAGGGCTCGCGCCGCAGCCGGGAGATCCACCTCGTCGAGCGGGTCGGCTCGCTTGCCGACGAGGGCGTCGCCGATCCGGCCGACCTCACGATCGTGTCCGACGAGTGCACCTTCGTCGCCTCGGCGCTCGCGGAGCTGCCCGACGGCTACCGCACCGCCGTTGCGCTGCGCTACCTCGACGACCTGTCATACCGCGACATCGCCGTCGCTACGGGTGTCTCGGAGCAGAACGCGCGAGCGCGCGCTTCGCGCGGGCGCGCTGTGCTGCAGCGGGTGCTCGGGCAGGGCATGGCGGGGCTGGTCCTCGTCTTCCCGAGCCTGCGCCGGAGTCCTCGGACGGCCGTTGCGGTCGATCCGCCCGCTGCCGTGTCGTCCACCGGCCTCGCGGATCAGGTCGGACAGCTCGCGGTCACGAACGCGGCCACCACCCCGCTCTCGAACCTCACGGCGTCGCTGGCCAGCCACGTCGCGCAGGCTGCGCCTGCCGTGACCCGGCTGGCGGAGGTGTCTGCGTCGATGGGCGGGGGACGGTCGAGCATGGTCGCCAACGTCGTCGGTGCCGTGGCGGCGGTGATGATGCCCGTCGCCGCGTCCACGATGCTCGATTCGCACCCGGCGGCGCCGTCAGTTGAGGTCGCAACGGCCGCTGTGACCGCGGGCGATGTCGGGGATGGTCTCGCCTCCCTCGCGACGACCACGATCGCTGGATCGACGACTGAGGTGTCTGGCGCCCCGGCGGCGAGCACAGAGGTCATCTCCACCGTCGCGACCGCGACGACCATCCCGTCACTCGTGGGTAGCGCACCAGCGAAGTCGTCCGCCCCGCCGCCCGTCGCCTCAGATCCGGCTGGGGCCGGTACCGACCCGGCGGTGAACGATCCCGGCACCGGCACTGCGGAGCTCGCCCGGCCTGCGGGTCGCCACGGCGGCATCGTGTCCGACGGGCTCACGGTGGTCGCCGACGGGTCGGGGTTCCGCTTGAGCGGTCCCATCGGGTTCGCGATCGCCGATAAGGATGCCGACGCTGGGTTGGGCCAGGACGGGATGGTGTCGGGATCCCTCGCAATCGAGGAGCCCAGCGCGGACGGGTCCACATGGGTCGTCGGGGAGCTCGAGATCGTGATCGACGGTCGTGCCCACGAGCTGCGGCTGGAGGGGCGGGTGGTCGAGGAGAGCACAGGCGACGGCGCGACCACGTACCGCTTCTCGGGCTCGTACCATCTCACTCGGGCGGCCGACCTCGGGCTCGACCGGCGCGGCGACGTGTCCTGGACCCTCGTGGCGGCTGATGTGGCCGCCGACGGCGACGCCTCGCCGTGCTCGACCCTCCGGATCAGCTTGGGCGACCAACCCGAGCCGGTCGAGGGCGACGCGCGCTGAGTCGGGCGATTTCTTGACAAAGGGTCCTTGTTCGTCGTGGCAGGTCACGGTAGGTTGCCGCCCGGCAAAGACATGGACGACAACTGTCACGTTTTCGCCCAGCCACGGTTTAACCAACCAAGCGGAAGTGCGGGCCCGAATCCCGGACTGCATGCCTGTCATCCGGTAGGGTTCCCCGCCGGGCATCAAAAACCCCACATTCTCAGAAGCAACCAGGAGGCTGCATGTACCGCACGACCCACAGGACCCGGAAGGCCGGTGTAGCAGCCCTCGCTGCTCTGCTCGGCATCTCCTCCGGCCTCATCTTCGCCCCCCCGGCGAGCGCCGCCGCGGCGGTTCCCGGTGACCTGACCCTCACTGCCCTGAGCCAGCCGACCATCGGCGTGGGCAAGGCCAACCAGCCCGCCGGCGCAGAGCGGCTCACGGTGACCACCGGGTCCACCCTCACCGCTGGTGACCAGATCCTCATCACGGTCGACGACTCTGACGGGAGTGCGTGCGCCGCTGGCGACACGCTCGCGTTCACGGCGCTGCCCACCGTCGCGGTGACCGGCACGGCCACCATCGTCGCCACCCTCGAGTCGACCCTCCCAACCTGCGGTACTGACCGCCTCCACTTGAACGTCACCGGCTCCGGCACGGCGACCGTCAACATCACCGGCATCGCCTACACAGTCGGCGCCGCTGCCACCGTTGGCCCGGTCGTGGTGGCCGGCACCCTCAACACCGTCGCCTTCACCACAGCCGCCGCCTCGAACGCCTACATCTCGAGCGCCATCCTGACGGCGAACAACCCGCCGACCGGGGCGAAGGAGGTGAGCGGGGGTTCGTACGCGATCAGCCCGCTCGTCATCGCCGAGCAGAACACGACGGCCGCCGACGGCGGCCTCTGCATCTACTTCAGTGACAACATCGAGGACACCCCGGCCCCCGCTCCGACGGTGGCCGTCACCGGTGGCACCGACACCGCTGCCCTGACGACCGACACTGCCGGCGACTTCATCTTCGTCAACGTGACGCCGTCGGGTCCGGCCAGCACCTCGACGTTCACGATCTCAGGTGTTCGCCTCGAGACCGACTCCAACGGCCTGCAGACCGCGACCGTCTTCGCCGATGACGACAACAACTGTGCGAACGGTGGCGGCACCCAGCTCACCTCTGGCAACACCACCGTCGGCTATGTCGGCCAGGTCAATCGCTTCGGCGGCTCCGACCGGTTCACGACGGCTCAGATCCTCTTCGAGAATGAGTTCGGCTGCAGCAACGACGTCATCATCGCCCGGGCCGATCTCTACCCCGACGCCTTGGCGGCGTCGTACCTCGCGGGCCAAGCTGGCACCGGCATCCTGCTGACCAACACCAACAGCGTCCCGGCCTCCACGCTCAACGCGCTCCGCAACGAGGGTGTCGACAACGTGTACCTCATGGGCGGCACGACGGCGATCAGCGCCACAGTTGCCACCCAGCTCGATGGCACGACCGCCTACAACTGCGGTGGTGGACCGGTGAGCCCGGCCAACACCCTGACCGTCCAGCGCATCGGCGGCGCCGATCGGTACGAGACGGCTCAGCTCGTGTCTGAGTACCCCGGTCTCACGCAGGCCGGCTTCGCTGACATCAACAACGACGGCGACAACGCTGACAGCGCCGAGACGGCCATTGTCACCTCGGGCGAGAACTTCCCGGACGCGCTGGCGGCCGGGCCGTTCGCCTTCACTGGTGACAACAACTGTTGTGGCGGGCCCATCCCGCTGCTGCTGACCCGGACGGCTTCGGTCCCGTCGCAGACGCTTGGTGCCTTGGGCAACCTCGGGATCGTCAACGTCGTCGTCGTCGGTGGCACCGTTGCGGTGTCCGACGCCGCTGTGGCGCAGCTCACCGCCGCTGGGTACAACGTGCGCCGGATCGCCGGCGTCAACCGGCAGGCCACGGCCGTCGCTTTGGCGACCGCCCTGAAGAAGGAGTTCGGCTTTGGTTCCAACCACGTGTCCCTCGCACGTGGGGATGACTTCCCGGATTCTCTGACGGGCGGTCCGTGGTCGGGCTCCAACGGATACGCGATCACGCTGTCCGCTTCGCCGACCAGCCTGTCCTCCGACACGGCTGCCTTCTATGCCGCATGGAAGACGCTCTTCGGTGGCACACTCCATCAGTTCAACGTCTTCGGTGGCACCGCCGCCGTGTCGGCTGGTGTGGTGCAGGCAGCGCTGAACGCAGCTTCCCAGCAGTAACATTTAGCACCACGCGGGAGGCTTGACCTCCTGACGTCAGCGGTAACGAGGAGGGGCCCCGAAGGGGGCCCCTCCTCCGCGTTGTGTCTGGCCCCCCGTCAAGCCGGAGGTATGCGTCGTTGCCGTCCAGCCCCCGCCCCCACCAGGCGGCGGGCACGACGGTGCGCGGTCCCGATGCCTTGGAGCCCACCGATGCCGCGACCGCTCGGCCATCCCGGATGATGTGGAGGAAGCGGGCGGCGGGGAGGAGTGTCGCGAGTCAACGCTCCTGGGATCTACAGCTAGATCGACCGGCGAGCGGGTTGCACGAGGTCGGTCACGACCTTGGGGGCGCGACCGAGGGCACCGTACCCCCACCAGGTCCAGGCTCGGACGGCATCAAGGGGTCGCCCAGGATCCGTTGGGTAGCCCAGCTCCTCGAGGAGCGGGCGGCAGGCGTGCTCCACGGCTCGTCGCTCCGACGGCTGCAGGGCCATGAAGTGGTCGGGGCCCGTGGCTGGTGGCAGGAGCGTGCGAGCATGCTTGTGGCCGGGTGAAGTCAGCCCGGTAGGAAGCCGTGAGGCCGCCGTGCGCCAGTAGTTGAGCATCGCGCGGTCGTAGTCTGCGCGGAGGTGCTGGCACACGGTGGTAAGGACCGTGGCCGGGTCCGCGATCAGCTTCTCGTAGCGCACCTCGAGGTAGCGCGGGCCGAGGACAGCTCCGTCCCGACGGCCTTGTCGCACGAGGCCTCGCCACCAGTAGGCCGCCGATACGGCGTTGGGTGGGCCCGATGGCTTGGAGGCCACCGAACTGGCGACCGACCTGCCATCGCGGATGAGGTGGATGAACCGAGCGTCTGGGAAGAGGCTCGCGAGCAACGGAAGGTGCTGTACGTAGCCGGGGGTCTTGTCACCCCAGCGCGGCTTGTGGTGTGCGTCGGCGTAGGTCTCGAAGATCACGCGGAAGAGGTCGGCGAGACGGGTGGGTTGCCGCCGCGCAACCGCTGCACGAACTACGTCCTCGTCGAGGTTCCACCGAGCGAAGCGTGGGTGCTCAAGCACCCGCTCAAGTGCCACTTGGGGGCGGTTCTCCAGTCGGAGCCGTGGCGCGGCCAGTGCTACCACGAAGTGCGACTCGGGAGGCAGCGCGAAGCTGGGGTGGGCGTCGAGCATCAGACGCAACAGGGTCGTGCCCGAGCGTCCGGCACCGACGACGAACACCGGACCCTCAGCCATCGGCGGGTCGGCTGACGACGGTGCCACGCCGAGCCGCTCGGTCGATGCGCACGCCTTCGAGGGCCAACCCGACGCCAAACGCACCGAGCGTGATCACGACCATCGGCGACAGGACCATCGCGCGCAGGAGGAGCTTGCGGTCCCATGCCGCGGCTCGGGCGTAGAGCGACACCACCCGGCCCAGCGCGGCGATGGGGGCCAACGGCGTGTAGCGCACGAGAGGTCGCAGCTTGTAGGCGCTGCGACGGCCGAGGTGGGCCGCGAACCGTCCGATCTGGAGGTGATGGCGGATCACCACGGGCCAGGAGGTGCGGTTGAGGTGGAGGATCTGGGCCTGCGGGGCGAACACGAAGGCGCCCATCGCCCGGGCCCGCACCGTGAGCAGGGTGTCCTCCCCGCCGCCCATGTCCTCCGGGAAGGGTCCGAGCTGCTCCCAGAGCGATCGCGGAACGAGGAGGTTGCACGTGGCACCGTGCCAGGCCGTGGCTGGGGGCCGATCGGGGTGCAGGTCGAGGAACTCGACGAGGTACTCGACGGTGCCGGCAGCGCTCTTGGGGGTGCCGTTGAGCACCGACCCGGCGACACAACGGGTTCCCGACTCCGACGCGCCGACCAGCTGCTCCAGCCAATCGGGCGCCGCGACGACGTCGGCGTCGGTGAACGCGAGCAGGCGGCCTGCCGCCCGGGTCACCGCTCGATTGCGCGCCGCTGCGGCGCGCGAGCGGGGGAGGTGACTCACCATGTGAAGGCGTGGGTCGTCGGGGAGCTGCGGAAGGTCGACGGCGTCGTCGGCGCTCGCGCTCACGAGGATCTCGTAGGACCCGCTGAACTCCTGGGCGAGGAGGCTGGCTACGGTTCGCTCGAGGGTGGCCTCTGCTCGGTAGGCGGGCACGATCACCGATACGTCGACGGTCACTGTGGCACCCATCGATGCAGGTGGCGGTGGGCGTACCTGGCGAGGGTGAAGCCGGCGCCACGCGCGAACGCTTCGCGGGCGTTGCACGCGAGCGCGACCGGAAGCTGTGATGGGCGCAGGCCCACCGCACGCCGATGCCGCACGACCCGCACCGAGCCGACGAGGAGCTGGTGGCCGACCACGCGGGCCAGGAAGGGGGCGAAGGCGGTGCCGGTCCTGCGCTGTTCGATCTGCTGATCGTGACCATCCCACATGGCGCGGCGGATGGGATGCTCGGGGGGCGGGTGCTGGGCGTGAGCATCGAGTGCCACCTCCATTCGGACGCCGCGCTCGGTCCACGTCCGGTTGAGGTCGGTGTCGGCACCTCGGTAGCGGCAGCCGATGTCGGGGAAGCCATCCGGGAGGAAGGTCGACGGCCGCACCGCGAAGGTGTGGGCGATGATCTGTCGTCGGACGTCAGCTTCGTGTGCGGGAAGCCAACCTGCTGCCGCGAACGCCTTGTCGGTCACCCGGGACACGGGCCGGATGATCGAGTTGCCGACGGCCGCCTCGACCGCAGGATCGTCAAGTGCTCCGACGAGGTTGTCGAGCCAGCCATCAAGGGGCAGCACGTCGGAGTCGGCGAAGACGATCACCGACCCCGTTGCTGCGCGGGCGCCGGCGTTCTTGACGTCGTAGTAGTGAGCGTCAGGGGCCGCCGGGAACCGGCGCACCGTCAGGCCAGCGAGCTCGTCGTCGCCGATGTCGGACGTCTCGGGCACCAGCACCTCGACGGCGAATGGCGCTTCGCGCGCCTGACGAGCCAGCTCCCGCACCACCGCAGCCACCCGGCCGGTGCTCACGAGGGCGATGGTCTCGTGATCGATCACGAGCGAGACATCGGGTCGGTCGGCCGGGGTCGACATCTCGCTGACCCTATCGGTCGCCTACCGGGCGGCGTCGCGGACGGCCGTCAGTTGGGGCCGCTGACGCCGATGAGGGGCTTGCCGATGTCGGCACGTTCCTCGATCGCCGGGGGTTCGTAGTCGGGTTCGGTGTCGTCGTGGGCGCGATCGTCAGCGGTCATGGTTCCTCCAGTTGGTCGAACGCGTTGACAGTAGCCCCCGGGCGCCCAGGCACGGCCGCGGTCGAGATCTGCGCGGGCCGACCCCGGGCGACGTCGATGGCGTTGATGAGCCGTACCTTCGTGCGGGACAGGCGGCGCCCCGGCGTCACGGGCCGGCTGCGCCGCCACCCGAGCCGGTGCAAGGACACATCGATCTGGGAGAGGCGGACCTCGCCCGCCGTACGCGTCGTGGAGAAGCCCACCGACAGCGCAACCGACCCCTCCTCGCCCGTGGTGCGCGTCCAGTGGAACGACATGGGCGGGATGTACACGCCGTCGCCCGGGCCCAGGCGGACCAGCCGCGCCGATGGCAGGTCGGGCACCCCCGCTCCCGGGTCGCGGAAGTAGGTGACGCCGCGGCGGTGACGGGCCACCGGGTCGCCGGCGATGTCCTCGATCCACACGTCCTTGGTGCCCGCCACCTGCAGCAGGAGGTTGTGGTGGCGGTCGGGGTGCGCGCTCGTGACCGCCCCGGGCGGGGCAAGGAACAGGGCCAGGTTGATGTCCTGCACGCCTCCCTCGGTCCTGAGCCCACGAATGGGAGCTGACACGGCGCCGGCGATGGCCCGGAAGCCTGGCAACAGCTCGAGGTGGTAGAGCCGAAGCGCGTGGGGGCTGGCCTTGACGTCGGCCACCATGCCCGCGAGCGCGTCCCGCGATGGCGGGTCGATGCGGGTACGGCAGTCCTCGAACCGGGCGTCCGTGGGGCTGGCGACGACCCACCCCTCGGGCAGCTCGTCTGCCAGGGCCGCCAGCGAGGCGTCTCCGTCCAGGATGGCGAGGTCGAGGCGATGAGCAAACCGGCGCATCGGGCTGCCTAGCGCGCCATCGAGCTGATCCGGCGTGAGCGCCAGCAGCGTCGCGGTGGCGGGGTCGGGACAGGTGGTCACGGCAGCGAGGACGGTACCAGCCGATCGGGCCGCTACGGTCGCTCCCCGTGCGCCGCGTCCTCGACATCGCCGGGGTCGCGGTCGAGCTGTGGGCCGACGATCCCGCGCTCGGCCGAGCTCTCGGTGACGCCGCCGCCGGCTTCGAGACGACCGAGGCCGATGCGCAGGTCTCGTTTCGGGTGGGCGCCACACCGCACGCGGTTCCCCGGCGACCACCCGACGACGAGCACTACGGGCGGCGGCTGTGGCGACGCCCGTCCGGCGCGCTGATCGTCGCGGGCGAAGGCGTCGGCGTGCTCATCGAGGGTGGCCGTGCGAACGGCTGGCTCCGCACACTGGACGACGGGCCGCAGTTCGAACCCCTGGCGAGCCTGGCGCTGTGCTGGCTGCTCGCCCGTCACGACCGGTTCCTCGTCCACGCCGCCGTGGTCGGCGGGGGCGGCGACGCGGTCATCGCGCTCGGTCATAGCGGCGCCGGCAAGTCCACACTCAGCCTCGCCGCCCTCGCCGCCGGCATGGAGACCTTGAGCGACGACGTGGCGGTCATCCAACCGGATCCGGGCGGCATGCTCGTGCACGGGGTGCACCAGGCGCCCTGCGTGCCCAGGGACCTCGGCGGTGTGGTGCTCGATGGTGCTCGGCGGCTCTACGACGCACGCGACCGGGCGCAACTCGACTGTGGGGTGCTCACCGCCGGGGCGCGGCGGATCGTGGGCACCGTGCTCGTCGGACACTCCGAGCGCGCCGGCGGCGACCTCAGACGGCTGCCGGGCCATGCCGCTATGCCGTTGCTGCTCCAGTCCTTCGCCGCCCTCGACGATCCCGTGCACCGTGCCGCCTACCTGGCCGTGGCTGGACGGCTGGCCCGCCTACCCGTCTGGCAGCTCGGCCACGGCACCAACGCTGCCAGCCGTCGGCTCACCTCCGGCCACCACCTGGATCGGTGCCTCCAGGAGAGCCGCGACCTCAGCGCCGTCGAGAGGTGACGTCGGCGGTCACCTCGCCGCCCTGACGTCTCCACACGCTCGCGAGGTGACGCAGGCGGACTGCCGCGAGCCGGGGAGGCGAGCTGATGTTCCCATAGCGCGCCTCGAGGTACTCGGGATCGAGGGCGTAGTGCAGGTTGCGAGCGACGTCGGTCGGCCAGCCCAGCGAGAACGACAGGAGGCACGCCCCGGTGTGAAGGCGCGCGGCCGGTCCGGCGTCAACGCCCGGGAGCGCGTCGTCACCGAAGATCCGGCGGGCCAGGTGCACGTGGCCCACCCAGTGCGCCTGGTGCCCAGCGGCCCCCAACCGCTGCTCGACGGTCGCCCAGTCGACCGTCGAGTGCCACGCCCGGGCCGCCAGCACGAAGGTGTGCAGCTGGCGCAAGGGCACGCCGAGGTAGGCGTGCTCCCGGTCCTGCACCTGGGCGTGCAGCACGTTGTGGACGAGCGCGTCCTCGACGCTCGGCACGCGGGCGGCGGTGGCCCCCACCTCGATTGCACGACTGCGGCGCCACACGTCCTGCGACGGCAGCGCAGCCTCCACCTCGGGAGCACCGATGGCGACGTGCACCTCGACCGGGGCGAGAGCGTCGGGCGCGACGTACATGCGGTCGTGGTGCTCCAGGGCGAACGGGTGGGGCGAGAACGCGTAGCCCGCCCCCATCATCGCCTCGTGCGCGGCATCGAGGTCCGCGGGCCTGATCGCGATGTCGAGGTCGCTCATCTCCCGGATGCCGATGTCGCCGAACACGTCGGGCGCGAGGTAGGCCGCGCCCTTCAGCAACAGCACCTCGACGCCCTGCTGCCCAAGGGCACCAACGACGTCGGTGAGCTGACGCCGGAGCAGCATCGATCGTCCGGTGTTCGATCGGTGGGCCCGCCGCAGCGTCGTGCCGACGTCGTCCGGTAGGGACCGGCCTGGCCGGAGGGCGGCCCAGAGCGCGGGGGCCAGCCCGTGCTCGTGGGCGAGGTCGACGACGGACGGCCACCCGATCGCGGCGGCGTGGTCCGGTCGGCCGGCCAGCGCGTGCCCGAGCGCGGCGAGGGCTCGGAGGCGGGTGAGCGGGTTCAGAGCGGCGCCATCAGGCCGCGACCACCACGGCGGCCCCTAGGAGCTCGGCGAGGAAGGCGGCAACGTCGTGCTCGAGCCGCTCGAGCTCGATCCCCGCGTGGCCCTCGCTGAGGTGGCGGGCCAGCGCCTCGGCCGTGTCGTGGTGCGCGAGGCCATCCCAGATCGCGCTTCCGGTCGGGTTGAGCGTGAGCAGCTTCGCGCCGTCGGGCGTCACGAGCATCGCCCGGCCCTCCACCACCTCGCTCAGCACGCCGTCTGCCCGTCGGTAGCGCATAGCGCCCGACGCTACCGCCGGGCGAGGCCGGTACGGTTCGACAGTGCACACCGATGCCCCGCTGCGCGTCATCGTCTTCGACGGCGCCGACCATCGAGTGCTGCGCGAGCTCATGGCCGCAGGCCGCATGCCGGTGCTCGAGGCGCTGCGGGCCCGCGGCGCGACCGTCACCTCGGAGACCGTCGGCGGCGTGTTCGAGGAGGCGGTGTGGCCGACCGTGTTCTCCGGCACGAACCTCGGGGACCACGCCACCCAGCACTTCGCCCCCTTCGACCCCGCCACCCACGGCCTGCGGCTCGAGCGGGAGCCAGCAGGGCTCGAGCCGTTCTGGTTGCACCTCCCAGACCGGGGCCGGGAGGTGCTCTCCGTCGACCTGCCCCAGGTCCACCCTCACCCCGACTCGCGCGCGCAGGAGATCTGCTGCTGGTCGGCCTGGTCGGCCGCTCACCGTCCGCACGCCTCGCCGAAGTCGCTCGTTGCCGAGCTCGGGCACGCGAAGACGCGGGACTGGTTCCACGAGTTCACGTCTCCGCCCTCATTGGCGGACGAGCGACGGTTCTCGGCCCGTGCCGCGGCGGCCGTGCTCGACAGGAGCCGCCGGGTGGCGCCGGCCGTGGCCCGTCGGCGCATCGGGTGCGTCGGCGTGCAGGAGCTGCACGGCGTCGCCCACCTGCTCGGCCACCACTGGCTCGACGACCACCCCCACCGGCCCTGGCCCCGGGAGCCCGGTCTGATCACCGCTGTGTACGAGGCGGCCGACACCGCCCTGGGCCCCTTCGTTGAGGACCCGGCCGCCAACGTGGCGCTGCTGACGGCCCAGGGGTTCGAGCCATCGAAGTCGTCGAACCCGGTGCTCGACGGCCTGCTCGAGCGGGCGGGGCTGGCCGTGTCGGCTGGCAGCTCGGACGGATCCCCCGCTCACGAGGCATCACGCCGCCGGGTGGATCCGATGGGTCTGCTGCGACGGTGGCTCCCAGCCGACCTCCGGGAGCGGCTGGCGGTTCGCGTCCTGCCCGAGTCGCTGCAGCAACGCCTGATGGCCCAGCAGTTCCGTGACCACCTCGACTGGACCGCGACCCGGGCGTTCACGGTGCCGTCCTGGACGACGGGCTACATCCGGATCAATCTGGCCGGACGGGAGCGGTTCGGCATCGTCCCGCCCGCGGCCTACGAGTCGCTGCTCGCCGAGGTGACGAACCTCCTGCTCGGTCTGGTGGAGGCCGACAGTGGCACCCCGATGGTCAAGGAGGTCATCCCCATGCGCGCCCGGTTCCCCGGTGCTCGAGCGGAGGCGCTGCCCGACCTCGCGGTCGAGTGGGCCCTCGACCGGCCCATCCGGCGGGTCTCGCACCCGCAGCTGGGCACATGGGAGGCCGACAGCGACTATCACCGCTTCCGATGGTCGGACCACCACGGAGGGGCCGTCACCTACCTAGCGGGGCCCGGCATCCGTCCCTCCGAGGAGGTGCAGACAGTCGACATCGCCGGCGCGGCGGCGACCTTCCTCCGCCTCGTCGGCGTGCGGCCGCCATCGACCCTTCGGGCCGGCCCCTGGGACGAGGTGCTGCTCTGACGGACTGGGCCCGGTTGGCCTGATGCCCGTCGCGGCCCCAGGTGGTCCAGCGCGCTGACCCTACGACGAGGACAGGACCATCAGCCGTCGAGCACGTCTTCGATCTGGGCCAGCTGAGATGGTGCCAGATGGACCTCGACCCACCGCCGAGCGGCGGCGCCCCGCCGGGCGCGCTCCTCCGGCGTCGCCCGGGTCAAGCGGCGCAGCGCGGAGGTCCACGCCGCTGTCGTCGCCGGCACGAGCTCGACGCCGTCGGGCGCCAGCTCCCGATACACGTCGATGTCCGAGGCAAGGCCGGGGATGCCCGTCGCCATGCCCTCGAACAGCGCGTAACCGGGGCTCTCGAAGCGGGTCGGCAGCGCGAACGCGTCCGCGCCCGCGAGCACCAAGGCGACGTCGTCCGCCCAGGGCCGGAGGTGCACGCCGGGCACCGCCGCGGCCAGCCGATGGACGGTGTCCCAGTCGCCCCCCTCACCCACCAAGACCAGCTCCCAGCCCTCCGGGGCGACGCGCCGCCAGGCGTCGAGGAGCAGGTCGAGCCGCTTCTGTCGGAGGTCGAATCGACCGGCGTACACGACCACACCGGGGGCATCGACATCCAAGGCGCGTCGTCCCAGGGCTTGGCGGTCGGGCGCCGACGGAGCGAACCGCTTGGCGTCAACGGCCGGGATCTCCATCCGGACCCGCTCCGCCGGGATGCCGATGTCGGTCAGCTCGTCGAGTCCCTCCTGGGTCGAAGTGAGCACCGTGCTGGCGCGCGCCAGCAGGCGCACGATCGGCCGCGCCGACTTCGACGCCGCGAGGCGCGCCACGTTCCCGTAGGGGCCAACGAGCCACGTCTCGGCGACGAACGGCCGGCCGAGCAGCCGCGCCGCGATGCCTGCGACGGCGCCCTCAGGGTGCAGTCCAGCGCCGACGGCTACCTGCCAGCGACTCCGAACCACGAGGGCTGCGGTGATTCCTCCGAGCACCGACACCACCGCGTTCGCCATCTCGAGCGGTCGGCCATGGTCGCGGTCCCACCTTGCGAGCGACGGGAGACGGATGACCCGGTACCCGTCCTTGTCGGTGACGCGCGGGAGCGCCCACGCCTCCCATGTGAGGACTGTGACCCGACGGGAGCGAGCCAGCTCGCGCGCGAGCCCGCGCCACCGGAGCTGGATCCCGCCGCGCACGTCGGCCGCGCCGATCACGATGAGGACGTCACGCACAGGCGTCGACCTCCACGGGCTGTGCCTCGTTCATCGAGCGGGCGATCGCTGTGCCGACCACCACCGCCCGCAGGCCGTCAGCCGGGCCTGGGGTTGCCGACCGGCCCCGCGTGCCGGCAGCGACGAACGCGGCCAGTGCCCGCTCGAACGAGCGCTCCCACCCGGTCGCGCCCGGGCGGGCACGAAGCAACGTGGGGGAGGGCAGGGCCGCTCGCAGGCCCGCGCCTCGGAGTCGGAGGCCGCTCCGGCGGTCAAGCTCGATGGTCGTGGACCCGAAGCGGATGCGCGCCTCGTCACGGCCCGGCCCGTCACCGTAGGTCCCGCGCAGCGCCGAGCCGTCGGCCCATCGGGCCACCAGGTGGCGCTCGCCGCGTGCCTCCACCTCACGCGGTCCGGCTCCCGCCAGCGCCGACAGCAGGTCGATGTGGTGGCATGCGACGTTGAGCAGAGGATGATCCCAACCGCTGCCCGCGTCGGCGTCGAACACCGTGTCGACCTCGAACGGCAGCGTGAGCTGACCGTGCTGCACCAGCGCGGCGATCCGCTGCCACAGCGGGTGGTACCGGTAGGCGAAGCCGATCTGCACGGTCCGGTCGCTCGACGACGCGACTGCGGCGAGCGCCAGCGCGTCCTCGACGCTGGTCGCCATCGGCTTCTCGAGGTAGACGTGGTAGCCACGATCGAGCGCCGAGCGCGCGAGCCGCGCGTGGGTGTCGGGCGGGGTGGCGATGATCACCGCGTCGGCCTCGACCGCGAACGCTTCGCCTTCATCAGCGATCGTCCGCACGTCGGAGACCGCATCCCGCCGAGCCCGGTCGGGGTCGCAGACGGCCACGACGTCGACCCCCGTGAGGCGCCCGAGCGCTGGGAGGTGCAGCCGACTGCCGGCGTGGCCCAACCCCAGGAGCACGACCCGGAAGGGCGACCCGCTCACCGGTGGCCGCCGTGGCGCCACAGGCCCAGCGTCCATGCGGCCAACCCGGCCAGCAGCCACGGAGCGAGCACGATGGCCTGGACGGCCTCGCGCGGTCGGTGGGGGAGCCGACGGGCCAGCGCGAGCAGGCGGAGGCCACCCCCCAGCGCCGACCATGGTCGCTGCGCGAACCAACGGTGAGGGAATGGCACCGCCTCGCACACGTTGCCGAACGCCACGCCGAGGGCGTGCTGGTGGCGGAGGAAGTCGCTGAACCCCTTGCGGTTCAAGTGGTGCACCACGGCCCGCGGGGCGAAGGCCAATTGCTTGGCCGCGCCCCAGGGGAAGGTCAGGATGGTGTCCTCGCCGGGCCACACCTCCTCGACGAAGCCCCCCGCGTCATCGAAGGCGGCGCGCCGGACAGCGAGCGAGGCGCTGGCGGCGTGGTCAGGGAGATCCAGCGAGCCGGGGAGCCAGTTGCTGAACTCGAGCAGCCACCCGGCTGACCCGGTCGGGCTGCGCGGCGTGCCGTTGGCGATCGCCCCCGCCGCGCCGAGGTCGCCCTCGCGAAGTGCGGTCAGCAGCTCGTGCAGCCACGCCGGTGCCGGCACCGCGTCGGCGTCGAGGAAGACCAGGATGTCGCCGATTGCCTGGGCCGCCCCGATGTTGCGCGCCCGGCCCGGGTAGGCGCGCTGGTCGAGCCCGATCACCTGGACATCAGGCCACCGCCGCCCCAGCGCTTTGGCCGAGCCATCGCCGGTCGAATCGACGACGATGACCTCGGCGTCCACGCCCGCCGCCTGCGGCAGCGCGGCGGCCAGGACGGCGTCGATCGTCCGCCCGGCACGGTACGCGGGTATGACGATGCTGATCGCGGTCACGGGCTCCCGATCCCCTGGCGCTCGACGAGCACGGTGGCCCGGGCCCGTGGCGGGAGACGCGCCATCGTCGAGCTGAGTACCGAGGCTGCAGTGGACACCGAGGCACCCTACGTGCGGTGCAGTCACGTGCGGTTGCCGGAGTGGACGAGCGCGGAGGCTCCGGTGGTCCGCCGATGTCGAGGGGTAGGTTCGTCCGAATGCTCCCGCCGCTCGCATCTGTCGACACGCGCTCGGAACGGGCGTGGCGCTTCGGGGTCGTGGCGATTGCCGCCGCCCTCTTCCTGTCGACGACCAGCTCGAACGTGCACTTCGGGGACAGCGCCGAGGGGGTGGCGGGGGTGTCGAGCCTCGGCATCCTGCACGCACCCGGGTACGTCGCCTGGGTCGCGGCGGCCCGGCTCTTCAGCGAGCTCGTGCCGGTGGGAGGCCTCGCGCTGCGGGTCGCCCTGTTCAGCGTTGTGTGTGCCGCAGCGACCGTCGGCTTGGTGTACTCCGTGGCTCGTCGCCTCGGTGCCTCGGCCCCCGGCGCTGCGATCGGTGCACTTTCGTTGGCTGTGTCGAGCTCGTTCTGGTTCTACGCCGCGTACGCCAAGGCCTACGCCTTCACATCGCTCCTGATCGCACTCACGCTGTGGTGCCTCGTCTCGTGGAAGGCGGACGGCGACCGTTGGCGGCTGGTGGTGGCCGGCGTCGCCATGGGCATCTCACTCGGCGCCGCCTGGCAGTCGATGGCGGTCGCGGTGCCGGGCCTCGCTCTGCTCGTCTTCGCCGCCGACCGTCGACCGCGCCGCGTCGAGCTGGCGACGTTCTGTGTGAGCGGCCTTGCGGCAGCCGGCGCTGTGGTGGCCTGGGTGCTCCTCCGAGCCGGTGCCGCCCCGGCCGTGACCTGGGGAGGGGCATCGACACCGAGCCGTGCAGCTCGGCTCCTCCTCATGCGCGACTTCGTCAACCCGCAGGGCACGGGCGGGGGTACAGCGAGCGGACACACGGTGGCGAGCGGGAGCAACGTCGTTGCGCTGATGGTCAAGCTCCTGCGGGTGCCGTTCCTCCTCAACGCCGATGTCGGCATCGCGCTCGTGGCACTGGTGGTGCTCGGTGCGGTGATCGGGGCTCGAGGTCGGTCGACGAACCGCTGGTGGCCCCTCGCTGTGATGTATCTCGGCAACGTGTTCGCCGTGTTCGCCGTGATCTCGCCGGGTAGCCGACCCAAGAGCGCGTCGGTGAGCCGCGAGACGCTGCTGCGGACCGGTGGGTTCACGCTCGCCGGTGCCATCGCACTCGCCTGCATCATCGCGCTGGGGGCCACGTGGGCCCTCGCCAGGCTGAGCGAGGCCGTCGCGCCGAGTGCTCCCAAGCGTTCGTCTGGCGGACGGGCCAGCACCCAGCGGCGGGCCCGCCAGGCGGCCGCATCCGCGCCGCAGCGCGGGACGCCGCTGCCGGTGCTCGCCGTCGCCTTCGTCGTCCTTGCGGGAACCGCGGCCTACCACTGGCCCGACGCGTCGCACCACGAACCACCCTTCGCCGCGGACTACGCCCACAACGTGCTCAGCTCGCTGCCCGAGGACACCGTGCTGCTCACGAACCTGCTCGAGCGCAGCTTCGCCCTGGAGTACGAGCAGGTCGTGCACCGCTATCGGCCCGACGTCGATCTGGTGCAGGTCGAGAAGTTGCCCGCTGCCTGGTATCGCGAGGATGTCGCCGCCCGCCTCGGCGTGGACCTCCCGACCAGCTACCCGAACGCGTTCGAGGCGGGTCTTGCCGTGGCCGACCAGCTGCAAGGGGAGCGACCGGTCTTCTACGACGCGTCCGCGCTCAGCTCGCTCGCGGCAGCCCGAACGGATCTCGGCTACCGGGCCATCGGACTCGTGGCGGAGGCTCTGCCCGATGGCGCCGGTCAGACCTTTGATCCGGACGAGACCGCTCGATTGCTCGATGGCTACCAGCTCAACGGCCTGTTCGACGATCCCGCCCGACTCCGCTACCCCAACGAAAAGATGCTGCTGCCATACGTGACCACCTACTCGGATCAGGGGGCGGCGTTGGCCCGCGCCGGGCGCTACGACGATGCCCGCAGGAACCTGGATCGGGCATTGCGGATCGCCCCTGGCGACACGAACGTCACCGCGCTGCTACGCCAGCTCGATGCCCTGGTCGCCCGGCAGCCAGCGGCACCCGGCCAAAAGTAGGATGCCTGGCCTGATGGCCACCCCCCGTGCGAGCGCCCTCTCCCCAGCCCGGTCGCGTCCCACGCTCCAGCGGCGATGGGAGCTCTTCCTCACGCTCCTCCAGCGTCAGTATCGGCTCCGCCGCCAGCGATCGCTGCTCGGGTTCGTGTGGCCTCTCGTGGCTCCGCTGGTGCTGCTGTTGCTCTACAGCTTCGTGTTCACCAGCGTCTTCGACGTGCCGATCGCGAACTACCGCTCTTACCTCTTCCTCGGCCTGATCCCCTGGGCGTTCCTGACGACCTCCGTCAACAGTGCGTTGACCTCGATCTCGCTCGAGGCCGAGCTGCTGCGCCGGGCCCGATTCCCCATCGAGCTGCTTCCTCTCACCACCGTTGCCGTAAACTTCGTGTCCCTGCTGATCCTGCTGGCGGGATTCGTCATGTGGCGGGGCGTCACGGGCGGTCTCCAAGTGGCGCTGCTTCCGCTGCTCGTGCTCCCGCTGGTCTCGCTGATCTTGCTCGTGAGCAGCGGGGCCCTCCTGTTGTCGGTCATCGATGTGTACAACCGCGACCTCCGTCTGGTGATCAACAACGTGCTCACCGTGTGGTTCTTCATGATCCCGATCGTGTACCGGCCGGACATGGTCGGCCCTGGGTTGCGGTCGTTGCGGTCGGTCGACCCGATGAACATGATCGTCGGGCAGCTGCGCGACCTGCTTTACCACGGCCACTTCTCAAGGCCCCTGAACAGCGCGCTCATGGTCGCGGTGTGCGTCGCTTGCTTCGGGGTGAGCTTGGCCCTGTTCCGACGCATCGCGCCGTTCCTGGCAAGGGACGTCTGATGGGCGTCGCCGTCGAGGTGGCAGGACTTGGCGTCAGGTTCCGCCGTCGCGGACACCGAGCCAAGCTCCTCGGCCTGAGTGGTCCGAAGTTCTGGGCCCTCCAGGACATCGACTTCCGCGTCGAGCCCGGCGAAGCACTGGGGATCATTGGTGGCAATGGCTCAGGCAAGACGACCATGCTGCAGACGATCGCCGGCGTTATCCCGCCCACGGTGGGGGAGGTGTCCACCGCCGGCCGAGTATCGGCCCTTGTCGAGCTGTCGGCCGGTGTGAGCCGCGACCTAACCGCTCGGGAGAACCTGCAGCTGCAGGGCGTGCTGCTCGGCATGAGCCGTGTGGAGCTGCGGGGGCGGTGGGATGAGATCGTTGCGTTCACAGGGCTCAGCGACGATGTCCTTGGTGCGCCGGTGCGCACGCTCTCGCAGGGGATGGTCCTCCGGCTCGGGTTCTCGATCGTCGTCCACACCGACCCTGCAGTCCTGCTCGTCGACGAGGTGCTCGCGGTGGGGGACGAGGCGTTCCAGGCCCAGTGCGTGGCGCGGGTTGCGGAGCTACGGCGGGGCGGCTGCGCTGTCGTGCTCGTGAGCCACGATCTCGAGCTGGTCCGGAGCGTCTGCGACCGAACCGCGCTGCTCGAGCTGGGCCGGCTCGTGGCCATCGGGTCCAACGACGACGTCATCGCTCGCCACCACCGGGCATCGGTCGTGGAGCAAGGACCGCACACTCCGCCCCACTAGCGTGACCTCGTCATGACAGAGCTGAGCGCCACCGCTGGAAGCGCGAACGAACCGGTCCTCAGCGTGTGCATCGTGACGCGCGGTCGCTCGGACCACCTCGACGCCTGCCTGGCCAGCCTCGACGCGCAGGTCGATGCTCCGGAGTGGGAGCTGCGCCTGCTTGCCGACGGTGACCGGTCCGTGGAGGCGCTGGTTCGAGAGCGGTTCCCCGACGCGGCTGTCGGGGTGTTCCGCGATGCCCGCCCCGGCGGCGCCCGCAACTTCCTGCTGGGTGACGCCCGTGGCGAGGTGCTGCTGTTCCTGGACGACGACGTGGTCGTTGAGCCGCACCTCTTCCGCCACTTGGCCGATCTCGTTGCCGCGCACCCGGAGGTCACCGTGTTCGGTGGGCCGAACGTGACCCCGCCGCGCAGCAGCCGCTTCCAGACGGTGCAGGGGGCTGTCCTCGGTTCGCTCGTTGGCGCTGGTCCGGTCCGGCGCCGCTATGGGCCGCACCCGCAGGGCGTCGCCGACGAGCGGTGGTTCACGTTGTGCAACCTGGCGGTGCGTCGCGCTGCGATGCGCCCGTTCTCGGATGAGCTCGTGTGTGCTGAGGAGAACGATGTGTTGGCGGCCTTGGCTCGCGACGGCCACCTGATGCTGTATGACCCTGGGCTCGTGGCGTACCACGAGCGCCGGCCGACCTACGCCGGCTTCGTCCGGCAGATGGTCAAGTACGGTCGTGGGCGCGGCCAGCTGCTCCAACGTCGCCCGTCGAGCCTGCGACCGGCCTTCCTCGTGCCCAGCGCCCTGCTCGCCTACCTCGTCGTGCTCCCGCTGCTCGTGGGAGCCGGCGGACCCCGAGCGGCGCTGCCGCTTGCCGTCTACGCAGCAGCAGTGCTCGCTGAGGCAACCAAGGTGGCAGTCACGCTGCGTCGGCTGCGGTCACTACCGCTCGCGGTGCTCCTCATCCCGACGCTGCACGCGTGCTATGGGCTGGGCGTGGTGCTCGGCGTGCTCGGCCCCACCCGCACCCTCTCCGGGGCACGGGTCGAGTGGAGCCCGATCTCCGAGGACCCGCTCGACGCGCCGGTCGGCTGACGCGGACTACTCGATCTCCTCATCGCCGTCGGCGGCCCGATTCATGGCCGCCCCGGCGAGGCCGGCGAAGGTGAGGTCGCCGAGGGTCATCAGCAGTCGCGAGAGCAGGGCCACGACGGTGGCGCCGCCGACGCCCAGGACCGGCGAGAGCGTCAGTACGAGCACGAGCTCGCGGACTCCGGCACCAGCGGGCACGGGGATCGCGACCAGTCCGGCGGCGGCGGCCAGCGAGTAGCCACCGACGGCCAGGGGGAGCACCCGCCAGCCGCTGGCCCCGAGGTCGGCGGCCAGCGCCCACACCTGGAGGCCGAGCAACCCGTTGCTGGCCACCGAGAGCAGTGCCACTTGCAAGATGTCTCGGCCTGCGGGGGCCCGGTCGAGTGGTGGCCGGCCGAGGCGTCGGAACCCCCAGCCCAGGAGCGGTCCGAGCACGCGCGGGTGCAGCACCACCGCCAGCGGGACGACCAGGAGTGCGAGCAGGGCGTAGCCACCCTCACCCGCCTCGGCCAACGCCGGCAGCGCCAGCAGCCCCAAGCAGAGGCCCACCGCGAGGCTGATGGCGAGGACGAGCAGCCCTGCGGCCGCCATCCGCTCACGACGCACACCGTGCCGACGACCCAGCTCCATCTGGCCGACGATGGCGAACACGCTGCCGGGCATGTACTTGCCGAGCTGGCCGACGAAGAAGATCCGCGCCGCGGGTCGTGTGGCCACGGGCGCTCCGAGGCCCGCCAGGGTGGTGCGCCAGGCCCAGAAGCTCGCGGCCATCGACCCGGCGGTGGCAGCGGCGGCCAGGACCAGGCCGGCGACGGAGAGCTGCTCGACGCTGGCCTGCACGTGCGACCACTGCGAGGCCAGCACCGCCACGGCGCACCCCACGGCGACGACGACGAGGACCGTTCCCGCGAGGCGGGCTCCCTGGGAGGGTGCCGGCACGTGCTCGGCCGGGGTGCTCACCAGTCCGACGTGGCGGCCGCACGAGCCGCGGCCGTGAGCGCCAGGTACCGGCTCGCAGGCAAGGCCAGGAACGCCTCGGCGTGCCCGCGACCCAACAGGCCGTGCGTGGAGCGCCAACGGCTCAGCCCGAGCCCGGCGCTGAGATCGAAGGCAAGAGCCGCGGTCTTGTGGGTGGCCACCGCCTCCCGCTTGCGGTCGATGACCGTCGTGATGTCCACCACCCGGTTGGGCACGACGGCGGTCCACGTCTCGTAGCCCCACACCTCCAACGCATCGGGGAGCGCGGGCACCAGGGCGAGGGCGTCGGAGAGGGCTTGGTGGTCGGGGTGGCCGTCGAGGAACCAGGGCAGGAACAACGCCTCGGGTCGACGCTCGGTGAGGACCGCGGCCAGGTCCCTGGCCAGGTGGTCGACGCAGTGGGCGAGCCCACCATCGGGGTGGCCCAGCAGGCGGGTGTCGGCGCCGAGGATCTTCCCGGCCCGCGCCGCCTCGTCCCGCCGGAGCCGGGCCGTCTCCTCACCCGTCAGAGCGGAGCCGTGGGTGGCCTCACCGTCGGTGGCGATGACCAGGCTCACCACCGCACCCGCGTCGGACAGCAGCGCCATCGTGCCGCCACATCCGAGGCTCTCGTCGTCGGGGTGCGCACTCAGCACCACCACTCGGCGGAAGGCAGGAAGGCCCACCAGGGGGCCGTCACCGATCACAGAGCGGGCCGTCAGGAGCACCGGCCACAGCCCGTCGGGGATGGCCGGCTTGGCGCGGGCCATGGCCCGAACGAGGACACGGGGCACTCGCATCACTGACCAGGCCGGCGGGCAGGTTGGCGGCGGCGGGGCATGCGACTGGCTCAGTCCTCGACGACGTGCGACCGGAACGAAGCGCGGGCGTCGCTCCAACGGGGCCGATCGACGGTGCCGTCAGGCAGGAGCGCATCGGCGGCCTCCCAGCCCATGTGGAGTGCATGGTGGGTGTTGTCGGGGGCGAACAGTCCCTGACGGCCGAAGGTCAGCAGGCGTGGGTTGGTGTCAGCCCACGCTTCCAGTGTGGCCAGGTCGTCGGCGTAGGTGCCCGTGTAGACGGGGTAGCACCGCGGGATGCGGCGCACCTCGGCACCGACGAGCGGGGGGAAGGCGAAGCCCAACGGGGTGAGCGTCTCGATGACGCGGGCCGCCAGCTCGTCGGCCGAGGCTGTCCAGGTCGTGTCGTCCACCCAGCACGGCAGCTCGGCACACACGACCGTGGTGCCCGAGGGGTCGTCGCCGGTGCGGAAGTTCTTGGGCTCGGACAACCGGCTGACCGGGGTGTTGAGCTCGGGGAAGTAGTGGGCGTCGAAGCTCGTGAGCTGGTCGACCTCGAAGATGAGGTAGGCCAGCACCATGGCCCGATGGCGGAGGCGGCCCGCCGCATCGAGCACGTCGGCGGGCGCGTCGTCGAGCCGGGCGAGCAGTGGGATCGGCACCGTGGAGAGCAACGAGCCTCCCGTGATGGTGTCGCCCGCGGCCGTGGTGACCTCGACGCCGTCCGGGCCGGAGCGGACCGCGGCGACGGCGGTGTCGAGGCGGATGTCGGCACCAGTTGCGACAGCGGCGTCGGCCACCGCTTCCGAGATCTGGCCGAAGCCGCGACGGGGGTAGAGGAACTGGCCGCCCCCTGGCCGCCGGGTGCGCAGGGCCTTGCGGATGATGGCGGTGCCGCTGCGGGCCGAGACCCGCCGGTCGGCCAGCTCCACCGACAGCTCGGCGGGCGAGGCGTCCCACAGCTTTGTGAGATAGGGGACGTAGAAGTGGCGAGCGACGGTGGGGCCGAGCCGAGCCGCGATCACATCGCCCGCGGTGGCCTGCTTCGGGCGCCGCAGGGGCGCCGACACGGTGTCGAAAGCGACGCGGGCAAGGAAGGGCTTGGGGAGGTTGCGGGCCAGGTCGCCGAGCTGGAGCGGGAACCCGAGCCAGCGGCCGTCGAGGTTGATGCGGCCGCGGCGTTGCCGCACCTGGAGGTCGTCGCCCAGCAGATCCTGCAGCTCGGCGATGAGCCGGGGGGCGGCGACGGGGTGCAACCGGTGGCTCCCGAAGTCGACGCGGATGCCTGCCACCTCGAAGCTGCCGGCCATCCCGCCCACGGCCGAGGCCTGCTCGAGGACGGTCACGCTCTGCCCGCGGCGGGCCACTCGCAACGCAGCCATGAGCCCGGCCGGGCCACCGCCGAGCACGACAACATCGGTGCTGCGGGTCACGAGCGCTGCCCGTCGGCAGCGAGACCGTAAGCGGCGCGATGGTCGGCGACCACCGCCTCTGGCGCATGGCGGGCGACCGCGCTCGACGTGGGTGGGTGCAGGTCGCCGGACAGCTTGGCGAGCGCCACCGCCAGCGCGGCGGGATCATCGGGCGGCACGAGGGCGCCATCGTCGCCAGGGACGACGACTTCGGTCAGCCCGCCCACCTCGCTGGCCACCACCGGGCGTCCGAGGGCCAGCGCCTCGACGGCGAACATGCCGAGGCCCTCGCTGCGGCTCGGCACCACGACGGCGTGGTGCTCGCGGATGAGGTCGAACAGCTCCGCACGGGGCATGAGGTCGAGGAACCGGATCCGATCAGCGAGCGGGTGAGCCAGCGCCTCGAGGCGGGCGCGCTCTGGACCTTCGGTGACGAGGGTGGCTTGCCAATCGCGGGCGTCGGGAAGCGCAAGGGCGGCAAGCAGCACGTCGAAGCCCTTCTCGATCGATGCGCGGCCAGCGGCCAGGAGCCGAAGGTCACCCTCGGGGAGCGGCGACGGCACGAGTCCGCTGGGCAGGGGGAGGCGGGCGACGCCCACGGCGCCCGCATCGAGGCCGAGCGCCTCTTCGGCCCGGCGCGCCAGCGGCTCGCTCACCGCCAGGAGCGTGTCGGCCCGCCGGGCTACGAACCGCGCGAGCGGACCGGCGAGGCGTGAGGCGGCGAGCTCGGCGTCGGGGCCGTGCAACGTGACGACGAGGCGCGCCCCCGTGCGGGGGATCAGCGCCGCGACGAGGCCACCGGGCAGGAGCCAGTGCGCGTGCAGCACGTCGGGGCGCTGTCGCCGAACCTCGCGCCAGGTTGCGGCGAGGAGGCTCAGCACCACGCCGGGCAGCAACAGGAGGTGGGCGGGGTGCCGGAGCCGGCCGTGGCCGCCTCCGCGGTACACGACCACCTCGAAGCGGTCGGGCGCGTACCTCGCTCGATGCACCATCACGCCACCGTCGAGCACGTGCCGAACCGGGAGACCGGCGTCGTGGCTGGCCACCACCGAGACGTCCCAGCCGGCAGCCTGCTGCGCATCGACCAGATCGAGCAGGAACGGCGCCACCGGGTCGCGCCGTGACCGCGGGAACGACGCTGAGACGTGGAGGGCGCGCGGAGGCATGGTCAGTGAGCATACCGGGGGGTCTCGCGCGTACCCGGGGGCGACCGGCCCGGTGGTCGTGGGATGGGGCGGCGTGCGACCATGACCAGATGTCTCCCCCCGAGCGCCGCTGCCTCGCCGCGCTCACGATCTCCTTCGTCCTGCTCGGACTGGCCTTCTCGGTAGCT
>JBKJIE010000060.1:0-60496 GCA_046598715.1 Acidimicrobiales bacterium
CCACCCTCGACGTCGGCGCGGCCGCCCAGCCCGCCGACAAGGTGATCACGTTGGGGATCTTCGACCCTCTCATGACCTGGAAGGACGGCAAGATCGTGCCGTTCCTCGCCCAGTCGCTCGAGCCCAGCGCCGATCTCAGCACGTACGAGATGGTGCTTCGCAAGGCCATCACGTTCCAGGACGGCACGCCGCTGAACGCCGAGGCCGTGGTGAAGCACTTCGACCGCCTCAAGGACCCGGCCACGGGCTGCCCGTGCCAGGCCGATGTCGCCACGATCGCGTCAATGGACATGGCGGACGGCCCGCAGGGCCTGCGAGTCACGTTCCACCTGACCGGCCCCGACGTGGGCCTCCCTGAGCTGTTCACCGAGTCCAGCGGTTACATCGAGTCGCCGACGGCGGTTGCCAAGAGCGGCGCCAACTTCAAGAACGAGCCCGTCGGTACGGGGCCGTTCACCCTCGCCGAGTTCACCCCCGGTGAGCGCGTCGTGCTCGCCGCCTACCCGGGTTACTGGGGCAAGGACGCCAACGGCATCCAGCTCCCCTACCTCGACAAGCTGACCATCGTGCCGATCTCCGACAGCGGCCAGCGCGTGGCGGCCCTGCAGACCGGCAAGGTCGACATCTTGCAGACGGCCGACTCGGGCACGATCGCCCAAGCCGAAAAGCCCGGGTACACAGCCCAGAAGATCAGCGGGTCGAGCTCCACCGTGATCCTCCTCAATAACGCCAAGCCCCCGTTCAACGACGTGAAGGCCCGCCAGGCCCTGGCCTACGCGATCAACAAGGACGTGCTCAACGAGCGCCTGTACTCCGGGGTTCGCGAGCCCAGCTACTCCGGCTTCGCCACGGACTCGCCCTACTACAACGCCAAGGCCGGCACCCCGAAGTACGACCTCGCCAAGGCCAAGGCCCTCGTGAAGGACCTCGGCGGGCTGAAGTTCTCCATCGTGTGCATCCCCACACCTGAGGCCGACGCCATCCTGCAGCTCGTCAAGCAGATGGGCGAGGCAGCGGGCATGCAGATCTCCCTGGAGACCCAGGAGCAGGGAGCGTTCGTCACCCGCATGTTCGGCAAGGGGGGCGACTACACGGCGGCCTGCTTCCGCAGCAGCCACTTCATCGACCCCGACGCCATCCGGCCCGGTCTCACCACCGGCGACGGCGGCAACCTCGTCTTCTACAGCAACCCCAAGGTGGACAAGCTGCTCGACGAGGCGCGCCAGACGGCCGACTTCAAGATCCGCAAGGCGAAGTACGACGAGGTGCAGGTGATCACCGGCAAGGAGGTGCCCCTGATCACCACGCTCTACGACCTCTTCGGCAACGTGTACAACGCCACCAAGGTCGGCCCGCCCCCTCCCGGTGAGGCCAACTCGCTCGGCGCCATCAAGCCGGGCTTCCTCTACAAGATCGGCACCTGACGGCTCGGCCGTCGGGTTGACCTGAACACCTGCGTGCCGAGGATGACATGAGGATCGCCAAGAACGTGGTGGTGCGGCTGGCCAAGCTGCTGGCGGTGGTGCTGATCGTGAGCTTCCTCACCTTCAGCCTCACCAAGCTCCTCCCCGGCGACCCGATCACGAACATCCTCGGCACGCAGGCCTCCAACCAGACAGCGCGGGCCGCCCTCACCACGAAGCTCGGTCTCGACAAGCCGTTCCTCAACCAGTTCGGCAGCTACATGTGGGGGGCGGTCCACGGCAACCTCGGGTACTCGTACTCGAACCGGTTCGAGACCACCACGCTGCTCAAGCAGGCGCTCCCGCCCTCGCTCGAGCTCATGATCCTCGCTCAGATCCTGTCGATCCTGCTCTCGGTGCCGCTCGCGATGCTGAGCGCCTACCGGGCCAACTCGAAGGTCGACCGGGCCATCACCACCACGGCGTTCGGGCTCATCTCGATCCCGGGCTTCGCGCTGGCCGTCTTCCTCGTCTACCTGTTCTCACTCCAGCTCGGGTGGCTTCCGGCCGTCGGCTACACGCCGTTGTCCCAGGGCATCCTCGACAACCTCCGGTCGATCGTGCTGCCGCTCATGGTGCTGGTGGCCGGCCTCAGCGCCGTCTACACGCGCATCCTGCGCAGCGACCTCATCGCCACGCTGCAGGAGGACTTCGTGCTGATGGCCCGGTCGAAGGGCCTGCCCACCTGGCACATCCTGCTCCGCCACGCGCTACGACCGTCGTCGTTCTCGCTGCTCACCGTCTTCGGGATCAACTTCGGCACGCTGATCGGGGGCTCCGTGATCCTCGAGTCGTTCTTCGTGATCCCCGGCGTGGGGTTGCTCGCCATCAAGTCGATCGGCACCCGCGACTACCTCACCGTCCAGGGCGTGGTGCTCGTGATCGCGACAGCGTTCGTGCTCGTGAACTTCCTGGTCGACATCCTCTACTCAGTCTTGGACCCACGGGTCCGTAGGTCAGGTGCTCGATGAGTGACGTTGTGGCAGCCGCCGGATCGACCGTGCTCCACACCCCTGAGGTGCGGCCCGACGACGAGCCGGTGCCCAGGAAGCGCAGCCGCTTCGGCGTGCTGGGGCTGGGAGGCTGGCTCAGCGCCATCTGGCTGATCCTGATCGGTGTGTCGGCCATCCTCGCCCCGTGGCTGCCGATCAAGGATCCGTCGCACATCGACTTCGCCAACCTCAACCAGCTCCCCAACAAGCCCCCCGGCACCCCAGGCTTTCTCCTCGGCACCGAGCAGAACAGCTTCGACATCTTCTCTCGCATCATCTGGGGCGGCCGCGTGTCGCTGGTGGTGGCCCTGGGCGTGCTGGCCATCGGCATGGTGGTCGGAGGCGGCATCGGGCTCATCGCCGGGTTCCTGCGAGGGCGCATCGAGACCCTGCTCATGTCGATCGTCGACGTCTTCCTGGCCTTCCCCGCGCTGATCCTCCTCATCGCCATCGTCGCCTTCCTGGGCGCCGACCTGAAGAACGTGGTGATCGGCATCTCACTGGTGTCGATCCCTGCGTTCGCACGCATCGCCCGCGCCACCACCCTCACGTTCTCGCAACGCGAGTTCGTGCTAGCCGCCGAAGCGGCGGGAGCAACAAAGCGACGAATCCTCCTGCGGGAGATCCTCCCGAACGTCGTGCTGCCGCTGCTGGCCTTCGGGCTCCTGGTGGTGGGCATCGCCATCGTGGCTGAGGGCAGCCTGGCGTTCCTCGGCCTCACCTCCCAGGAGACGATCAGCTGGGGGGCGATGATCAACGGCGGCAAGCGGGCCCTGCAGCAGGAGAACATCGCCCACACGTCGATGATCCCTGCGTTCGTGATGTTCCTCACGGTGCTCTCCGTGAACATGCTCGGCGACCGCTTCCGCGCTGCCTTCGACGTGAAGGATGCAGCCCTGTGAGCGAGCGAAGCGAGCCGCGCTCTGCTCGGCGAGTCCTGGCCCCCACCCCGCATGCCGCCGCGCTGCTCGAGGTCGACGGCTTCCGCACCCAGTTCGACACCCCGGCGGGGATGGTCAAGGCCGTCGACGGCGTGAGCTTCACGCTCGAGCGGGGGAAGACGCTCGGCGTCGTCGGCGAATCCGGCTCGGGCAAGACCGTGCTGGCCCGTTCGATGATGGGGCTGCTCACCGCGCGCAACGTCCATCGGTCCGGGTCGGCGAAGTACAACGGCCAGGAGCTGGTCGGCGGCAGCAAGCAGCAGCTGCGAGCCCTGTGGGGCACCGAGATGGCCATGGTCTTCCAAGACCCGATGACGTCGCTCAACCCGGTGATGAAGATCGGTCGCCAGATCACCGAGGGCCTCCGCTACCACCTCGACCTGCCTCGCGACGAGGCCACCCAGCAGGCGCTGCAGCTGCTCGACTCAGTCGGCATCCCCGATCCGAAGCGACGCATCTCGCAGTACCCCCACGAGCTGTCCGGCGGCATGCGCCAACGGGTGACGATCGCGATCGCCCTCGCCTGCGGCCCCAAGCTCCTCTTCGCCGACGAGCCCACCACAGCACTCGACGTCACCGTGCAGGCCCAGATCCTCAACCTGCTCAATCAGCAGCAACGAGAGCGCCACATGGCGATGGTGCTGGTCACCCACGACCTCGGGGTGGTGGCCGGCCGCACCGACGAGATCGCGGTGATGTACGCCGGGCAGATCGTGGAGAAGGCGCCCACGCGGGCGCTGTTCGCCAACGTCCGCATGCCGTACACCGAGGCGCTCCTGCGCTCGATCCCGAAGCTCGAGTCGCCCAGTCACACCCGGCTCCAGATCATCGGTGGGCGCCCACCCGACCTCATCCACCCACCGGCAGGCTGCCGGTTCGCGCCGCGTTGCCCGTACGCCCAAGCGAAGTGCCACACAGAGATGCCACCCCTGATCGAAGCCGAGACACCCGGCCACCTCTACCGCTGCTGGTTCCCCGTGGGCACCGAGGCGGGCCGCGCCGCCCTCGAGCGCAACCTCGCCCACCACCTGCCCGCTGCCGAGGCCGCCGTCACCGGCGACTCCGCCGCCGCTGCTGCCGTCGAGGCCGCCGGCCGGCTCGTCAACGTGGTCGGGGAGGGCTGATGGCCGGCACCGGCACCGCCCATCTGCGCACCTCCGACGACGTCCTGCTCCGCATCGAAGACCTCGAGGTGGAGTTCCACACGTCGTCGGGAACTGTCTTCGCGGTGTCAGGGATCAGCCTCGACGTGCGCCGGGGAGAGACCCTCGGCCTGGTCGGGGAATCAGGCTGCGGCAAGTCCACAACCGGTCGGGCGATCATGCAGCTCCCGCCGCCCACCCGTGGTCGAGTGCTGTTCGAAGGCGCCGATCTCGCGGCGCTGAGCGGACAGAAGCTGCGCGAGGTGCGCACCCGGCTCCAGTTCATCTTCCAGGACCCGATCTCGTCGCTCAACCCACGCCGACGGGTGAAGGACATCGTCGCTGAGCCGTTGCGCATCTGGAAGCGAGGCACCGACGCCGAGCAGAAGGCCCGTGTCGCTGAAGTGCTCGAGGCGGTGGGCCTCGACCCCGAGGTGGCCTCCGACAAGCGTCCCCATCAGTTCTCCGGCGGCCAGTGCCAGCGCATCTCGATCGCTCGGTCGCTCGTGCTCGATCCTGAGCTCATCATCTGCGACGAGCCGGTGTCGGCGCTCGACGTGTCGGTGCAGGCGCAGATCCTCAACCTCCTCGAGGACATGAAGGCTCGCTACGGCCTCACCCTCATCTTCATCGCCCATGACCTCGCGGTGGTGAAGAACATCAGCGACCGCGTCGCGGTGATGTACCTCGGGAAGATCTGCGAGGTCGGGTCCCCGGATGACCTCTACAACACCCCGGCCCACCCGTACACGGCTGCCCTGCTGCGGTCGATCCCGGTGCCTGACCCGACGGTCTCGCCCGTGCAGGCGGGGCTGCTGATCGGCGACCTGCCGTCGCCGATCGACCCGCCCTCGGGCTGCCGGTTCCGCACGCGGTGTCCGATCGCGCAGGAGCGCTGTGCGCTGGAGGAGCCCAAGGTCCGAGCCGTCGGCGACGACCACTTCGTGGCGTGCCACTTCCCGATCTTGGGATCCGCAGCGCCGAGCACCGCTGCTCCCGTAACCATGCACGGCTCTGCCGGTTGACCCACCGAGCACCACCACCGATCGCCCGCAAAGGAAGCTTGTGACCCGCCGCCCGGTCAAGGAGATCAAGCCTCACCTGCGGCTCGACCCTGTGACGCGGCGAGCGCTGCTCGTCGAAGCCGCGGCGGAGGTGTTCCGAGGTCGTGACCCCAGCGAGGTGAGCTTCGAGGAGGTGGCTGAGGCCGGCGGCGTGTCGCGCTCGCTCGTGTACGCCTACTTCGGCGACCGCGGCGGGCTGATCGCAGCGGTCTACCTGCACAACCTCGAGCGCCTCGACGCGGAGCTGGGTCGTGCGCTCGACGCGCGCCTCCCCGATGAGGTCCGCCTGCGTCGCCTCGTGCGTCGCTACCTGCTCTTCGCGCGCGACAACCGCGCCTCATGGGACCTGATGGCGGCCGCCGGCGCGCTGCAGCACCCCGCCGTCCAGGGCGCTCGACGAGCGCGCATCGAGCGCATCGCGCAGGCCTGGGCCGACGAGCCCGCCGCCCGCCTCATCGCCCGCGGCGTGGTCGGGCTGCTCGAGGCCGGCGCCCAGGACTGGATCGACTACCGCGACTGCGGGATCGAACGAGCCACCGACATCCTGCTGGCCGTGGTGTGGGAGGGGCTCGCCGGCCTCCACGCCCGCGGCATCTTCGTCGCCAGCTGACACGCCTTCTGTGTGCGGGCAGCCACGCATGGCGTGGCTGCCCGCACACAGAACCGGCGGTGGGCGGCGGGTCAGATGCCGAGATCGGCGCTGGCCACCCGGGCCTGGGCGTCGGCGGGACCGCTGATCGCCACGACGGCCCCGCCACGACGCCCCTGGAGGTAGAGCAGGAGCTCGAGCGGGTCACCCGCGATCCTGACCTCGGGACCAGATCCAACCCTGATGACGTCACCGTCGGGACGGACGAGCGCGACCGACGCGCCGCGCACCTTGCGCAGCATGAGGCGGGCACCGGGGCGGAGCAGCCGCCAGAGCTCGTCCTGGAGGTCGGGCCGATCAGAGCGCGGCGGGAGACCGTTTGCCCGGCGCACGTCCTCGTGGTGCACGACGTACTCGTTCAGGTTCAGGAGCTTCCGCAGCCCCGGCACGGCGAAGGGTCCCAGCGGCGGCCCGTTGCGGACCTGCTCGACCACCCGGCCGTAGCCCCGATTCTTGACCCGCTCCGTCACCCGGTCGAGGAGGCCCTGGAAGCGGCCGCCGAACATGATCCCCGGGGCTGATCGCGGATCGTGCTCCCGCACCACGAGGTGGGTCGCGAGGTCGAGCGTGGCCCAGCCCTCGCACAACGTGGGCGCGTGGGGGCCAAGCTCTTCGAAGAGGTCGCAGAGCTCGCGGCGCTCGCGGGCGTCGAGGGGTTCAGGCACGGCGGGTAGCGTAGGTCGCCATGTCCTCCGCACCTGCCTTCGAGATCGATCCCGCCGCCACCTTCGAGGTCACCATCGCCACCCCCAAGGGCGACATCGTGATGGCCCTCGACGCCAAGCTGGCCCCCACCACCGTCAACCACTTCGTGGTCCAGGCCCGCCAGGGGTTCTACGACGGGCTCACCTTCCACCGCGTGGTGCCCGGGTTCGTGATCCAGGGCGGCGACCCCGACGGCACCGGCCGCGGCGGACCCGGCTACAAGTTCGCTGACGAGCCGGTGCAGGGCGTCTACACGCTCGGCGCCGTGGCCATGGCCAACGCCGGCCCCAACACCAACGGCTCGCAGTTCTTCATCTGCATCGAAGATTGCCAGGACAAGCTCCAGCCGCTCTACAACCTCTTCGGCTACGTCACCGCCGGCATCGAGGTGGCGCAAGGCATCGCCGTTGGCGACAAGATGACCTCGGTGTCGGTGGTCGACACCTCGGCTCCCGCCTGATCTCCGGCGCCAGGTTCGCTCGCCCATGGCCGTGCTGGAGGTGCCCGAGGAGCTGAACTGGGCCGCCATCCACGAGGCGATCGCCGAGGTCATCCCAGATCGCGAGTGCATCGTCTGGCGCGACCGTCGCCTCACCTGGGCTGAGATCACCGATCGCAGTCGGCGGTTCGCGGCGCTGCTCGGCGACCACGGCCTCGGCACGCATCGCGCCCTCTCGGACTGCGAGCCGTGGGAGTCGCCGCACGACCACGTGGCGCTCTACCTCCACAACGGCAACGAGTACCTCGAGGCCCTGCTCGGGGCCGCCAAGGCGCGCACGGTCGGCGTGAACATCAACTACCGGTACGTGGCTGAGGAGCTCCAGTACGTCCTCGCCGACAGCAACGCCCGAGCCATCGTGTACCACGGCGCCTTCGCCGCCACCCTGGCCGAGGTCCTGCCCTCGCTCCCCCACCTCCGGCTCCTCGTGCAGGTCGACGACGGCAGCCACACGCCCCTGCTCCCTGGCGCCGTCGACTACGAGACCACCCTGCAGGCCGCCTCGCCACGACCGCCCGAGGCGCTGTCGCCCGACGACCTCTACATCCTCTACACCGGGGGCACCACGGGGATGCCCAAGGGCGTCCTGTGGCGCCAGGCCGACTTCCTCGCGGCCTGCCTCGGCATCGCCCAGACCACCGACGACATCGTCACCAGCGCTGCCACCGGCACGCTCCGCGCCCTGCCGGCTCCGCCCTTCATGCACGGCGCCGCGCACTGGAACGCGCTGAGCGCCTGGCTCGCCGGAGGCACCGTGGTGATCCAGGACGACCCTGTGCGACTGGATCCCGCCGACGTGCTCTCCACCATCGAGCGAGAGCACGTCACCTCGCTGCTCATCGTGGGCGATGCCTTCGCCCGACCGCTCGTCGATGCGCTGCACATCGGCTCGTACGACCTGTCCGGGCTGCGGTTCCTGCTCACCGGCGGGGCGCTGCTCTCGGCCAAGGTCAAGGAGGAGCTGCTCGAGCTCGTGCCGCACCTCCACATCGTCGACGTCCTCGGCTCCTCGGAGACGGGCCGCCAGGGGGTGCAGCGCTCCACCCAGGCGCGCGGGGCGTCGACGGGCACCTTCGACCGCTCGCCCACCGCCGTGGTGCTGGCGGAGGACCTGAGCGGACGGCTCGCTCCCGGTGCGGCCGAGCTCGGTTGGCTGGCCCAGACGGGGCGCGTGCCCCTCGGCTACCTCGGCGACCCCGCCAAGACCACCCGCACGTTCCCGATGGTGGAGGGCCTGCGTCACGCCGTCGCCGGTGACCGGGCCCGGATCCTGGCCGACGGCTCGGTGGAGCTCCACGGCCGAGATTCGGTCACCATCAACACCGGCGGTGAGAAGGTCTTCGCCGAGGAGGTGGAGCAGGCACTCAAGGGGCATCCGGCCGTGTTCGACGCCGTGGTGGTCGGCCGACCGAGCGAGCGCTGGGGCCAAGAGGTGGTGGGCGTGATCCAGCTGCGCCCCGGCCACGACGACACCACCGATGACGACATCCGAGCGGCAGCCGCAGCCCACCTGGCTCGCTACAAGCTGCCCAAGGCGTTCGTTCGGGTGGCACAGATCGAGCGGAGCCCTAGCGGCAAGCCCGACTACCGCTGGGCAGTCGCGGCCGTCACTGAGCGGTGACCGTTCGAGATGAGTTGGTGGGGTCGCTGACGCACCCGTAGCGTCGAGCCGACCATGCCCCGGCGCACGATCCCCCTCCCGTTCGCCATCGACCTTCGGCGATCGCTCGGCGCCCTGCGGCTCGGCAAGCACGATCCCACGATCTCCATCCAGCCGGCCAGCGTCGCGGTGGCCATGCAGACCCCCGACGGCGACGCCGCCGTCGTCGCTCGCATCGAGGGTGATCGCCTCGAGGTCGACGCGTGGGGCGACGGCGCCGACTGGGCCCTCGACACCGCCCCTGGGCTGCTCGGATGCCTCGACGACCGTGACGGGTTCGATCCCGTCGACCCCGTCGTTCGCCGCCTCCACCGCGACGCCGATGGGCTCCGGTTGCCGCGCACGGGGCGCGTGCTCGACGCCCTCATCCCGGCGGTGCTCAGCCAGCGGGTGACCGGGTTCGAGGCCAAGCGGTCGTACCGCCAGCTCGTGGAGCGCTGGGGTCGTGACGCGCCCGGCCCGACCGGTCTCCGGCTCGCCCCGAGGCCAGAGACCATCGCCGAGCTCGGCTACTACGACCTTCACGTGATCGGCATGGAGAAGAAGCGGGCCGACGCGCTCCAACGGGTGTGCGCCCACGCCAACCGCTTGGAGACACTGGCCACGGTCGCGCCCCTCGAGCTGCGCTCCCGTCTCGAGGCGATCTCCGGCGTGGGCGTGTGGACCTCAGCAGAGGTGGCGCGCGTCGTGCTCGGTGACGCGGACGCGGTGAGCGTCGGCGACTTCCACCTCAAGCACCTCGTGTCCTGGGCCCTGGCCGCGGAACCACGAGGCACAGACGACCGCATGCTGCAGCTGCTCGAGCCATACCTCGGCCACCGCGGGCGGGTGTGCACCCTGCTCGAGTCGTCTGGGCTCAGCGCCCCGAAGTACGGACCCCGTCAGCGCATCCAACCCATCGCCGAGCGCTGACTTACTGCGTGCTCCGGGCGTCGCTGCGCTTCTGCCTCCCCACGTGCCTCTCGGCGACCGGCAAGCCGGCTCGCCTTCGGCGACGGCGAGACGTGATTCGGTAGGCAGGGAGCGGATCAGTCGTCCCGAGGCTCAGTCGTCCTTCTGGGCGACCGCGTTCGGGGTGACGTGCATCGAGGGCTCGAACGCCTCTCGTTCCACGGTGCGGCCTTCGCCGCCCAACGTGCGGCGGAGCTGGGTGCGACAGTCGTCGCAGGGTCCGTAGAACCGGCCGTCGGCGGGCAGACCACAGCGGGGGCAGACGAACGGCATGCGGCCCAGGATCGCGCACCACGGGTAGGTTCGCGCGCCATGCCCGAGCCGACCGTCGCCGCCGCCGCCCGCCGGCGGGACCACTGGCCCGCCATCGCGCTGGCCCTCCTGGCCGGGGTCCTGGCCCTCTGGGCCCGCCACCACCTGTTCCCCGCCTACTCCTGGAACCGCGACGAGCCCGTGTACCTGTGGCAGGTCGACGCGCTGCGGGCCGGTCACCTCACCTCACCCGACGGCGGTCACCCAGATCTGTTCCAGCCGTGGCTCTCCGCCCGGGGTCACGGTGTGCTGTTCACGCAGTACACGCTCGGTTGGCCCCTCGTGCTCTTCGCCGCCGCGGTGCTCACCGGCTCGGCCGGCAACGCGCTGGTCCTCGGTGCGTTCCTCGCGGTGATCGGCACGTACGTGCTCGGCCTCGAGCTGCTGCGGGATCGGCGGGTCTCGCTCCTCGCCGCCGCCCTGATGGTGGCGTCACCGATCCTTCCCATCCAAGGAGGCGCCTACCTCAGCTACCTCTTCACACTGGGCCTCGGGCTGCTCTTCGGTGCGCTCCTCCTGAGCGGCATCCGGCTCGACCGCCCGATGCGGCTCGCCGCCGCCGGGGTGCTGCTCGGGTGGATCTTCCTCACCCGCCCCTACGACGCCGTGCTGTGGGGCGCTGCCTTCGCGGTGTTCGCCCTCATCAGGGAGCGGTCCCGCTGGATGCGCGCCGTGGGCAGGTTGGTGCTGTGCGGGGCCACGGCCCTTCCCCTGGTGATCGCCGCGCTCGCCTACAACCGCCATGTCGCCGGGGGATGGCTCCGCTTCCCCATCTCTGCCGCCGATCCCATGGACACCTTCGGGTTTGGCCCCAAGCGGCTCATGCCCACGTTCGAGGTGGTCGACTACGACCTCGCCAAGGCCCTGCGGGCCACGGCCAAGAACGCCTTCGTGCTGCCGTGGTTCCTAGCCGGCAGCTACGTCGGGCTCATCACGGCCGGCCTCGGCCTCTGGCAGCGCCGTCGCGAGCAGTCGTCGATCGCCCTCGTGCTCATCGGCGCCGTGTTCCCCCTCGGGTACTTCGTGTTCTGGGGCAACCACCTCTCATCGATGGCCGCCCGGATCAGCGGTCCCATCTACTTCGTGCCGCTGTACCCGCCGATCTGCCTGCTGATCGCGTCGGTCCTGGTGCGGTGGTGGACGCTCCGCCCGCGCCTGGCCCACGTCCTGCTCGCCGCCCTCGTCGTCGGCACGATCCCGGCGTCGGTCAGCCGCTTCGAGGTGAACCGGGAGATCAGCCGCCAACAGGTGCCGTGGCGCACCAGCGTGTCGTCCATCCACGGCCGCGCGCTCGTGGTCGTGGCGGACACGGCGCCGTACCTCCTCTACCTGAACCCGTTCTCGTCCAACGGTCCCGCGCTCGACGACCGCGTCCTCTACGCGGCAGATGCGGGGCCGTCGGTGCTCGACCTCATCGCCGAGCAGTCCGACCGTCGGCCGTACCTCCAACAGGGCAGCGTGGCCGCGCAGGACGTCGGGCCGCGCGAGCACCCCGCGCACCTCGAGGTCGGCCTCACCCCGATTGAGGTGCGCCGCGGGAGCGTCTTGACCCTCACGGTTCGGGTCAACCCGCGGGGCCGCGCCGCCCCCGAGCACCTCGACGTCACCACCGGTGGGGGCGCAAGCACCTCGGTGCCCATTCGGCGCAACGGCTCAGCCGGTGCCGTCACTTCGGTCATCACCGTGGTGCCGCCCGGATCGACTGGTGGCCTCGCGCTCGTCGACCGCGGCACGATCTCGGTCACGCTCGGCGGCGATGTTGCGCGCGAGCGGATCGACCTCGCCTATCGGGTGGTCGACGGCCAGATCGAGATGCTCCTCCCGGCCGCGACGTTCCACAACGTCGTGCTCAAGGGCGTGCGCACCTGGCGCCGCACCCTCACCCTCGCCGACCTCCACGTCGAGGTCACCGCCAGCCCGAGGCAATAGGTCCCGTTCTCAGACTCTCGAGGCGATACGTCCCAGATGTTGGACCTATTGCCTCGAGATCCTCGGAATGGGACCTATTGCCTCGCGGATGAGCTCGGCGGCGAGGAGGATCACGGCCACCCAGGCCAGCGAAGGGCGGTGGGCCGCTCGGCTCACGAGCAGCGTGGCCGGGGCGGCCGCCGCCAAGAGCACCGCGCCTCGGGGGGTCAGCCACGCGGCCAGCAAGACGACGGCGGCGGCGGCCGCCCCCTCGGGTGGTGCGACGGCGAGCGCGCCGACCGCCACCACCGCCCCTCCGCCGAGGGCGACCGCCGGACGGAGCACGGCGGTCGGCCGGCCGAGCCACACGTGCGGACGGAGCGCGAGCTCTGGCGCTGCACCGGATCGGCGCCGACGAGTGCGCCACAGGATCGCCACGCAAAGGGCAAGGGCGGCGCCACTCCCGGCCAACCCGACCCACACCAGGCGCTGCGGACCCCAGCGCAGGGCGATCGACAACGTCCCGGGTCGACGGGGGGTGACGAGCCAGCCGTTGGCGTAGCCGTCGACGAGCCGCCGCGGCCCCACCGTGGCGCCCTCGACCGTCGGGGTCCAACCGTCGCTGTAGCTCTGGCCCAGCACGAGCCAGAAGGGGGCACCGTCGGTGCGGACCCCGACATCGAGCGCCGTCGCCCCGTGGTGCCGCACCGTCGCCGTCGACCCCGCTCCACTGGCCGACCTGCCCCGGGGCTCCACCCCGGCGGGGGTGCCGTCGGCGGCCGAGGCCAGCACGAGCCGATCGATGTCGATCCCGGTCTCGTCTCCAGAGACCGTGACGAGCCGATGGCTCCCGACACCGAGCGCGATGGGCGTGCACGCCTGCACCGACATCTCCTCGCCAGCCGCGACCAGCCGCACGGAGACCGGGGCTCCGTCGACCGCCAGCAGGTCAGGTCGACACACCCCCGAGCGTGCGACACCGCCTACCTCCACCCGCGAGCGAGCGGTGCCCGTGAGGGCGAAGGAGCGGGCAACGGGCAGATCGATCCGACGATCGATCATCGCTTCGTCGTCACGGTGGTCGACGTCAGGATGCGCGAGCCTGAGCCGCGTCAGCACCACGTCGAGCCCGTGCCCCGCCAGGGCCGGGCCGGCGCGGCCCAGCAGGTCGACGGGAGGTCGCACGGTCTCGGCGATCCGCAGATCCCCGATGCGCACCTCGGCCAAACCCACCGGGGTGGGGTCCGGGGCCCCGGGCGATGCCGGGCTGGTCTGGAGCACCTCGATCCGGATCCCCCGGACAACGCCGCCGGGCACCGCGACCGGCTGGCCGGGCTCTGTGAGCGATGCCGGACCGAGGGCGACGTCTACCGGCGCCGCGCCCGCGATCGACACCCGCACCCGGGCCAGCGATCGACCGCCGTCAGGGACGGCCGGCTGGATGAGCCGCACCTCGCGGGTCGGCACCGGGTGGTCCGGTTCGATGCGGAGCGTCTGCCCCCTCGGATCGGCCCCGCCCACGCGCCATGCCGTACTGGCCTCGCCGTCGACTGCGTGGGCGGCCCGATCCCCGGGGCGCTCGGGGCCTCCCGCGCTCGTGGCCTCGACCCGACCACCCACCTGCTCCACCACGGTGCGGCTGGCATCGGTCGACCCCGGGAACGGATCGAGGCGGAAGTCGTAGCCGGTCGGGTCCGGGGCGGTCACGCCCGCCCGCTCCGTCTCGCCCCGCGTGTCGCGCAGTGAGTAGAACCACGTCTGGGCCCGACGACGGTTCGAGTCGGTGACAACGAGGTGCGCGCCCGCGTCGAGCGCGGCCGCGAGGGCCTTGTCGTCGAGAGCGGCCGACTCCACGACGAGAGCCGAGCCATCGATGAGCCCGGCCGAAGCCGCATCGACGATTCCATCGCCGTCTCCCGCCAGCACGACGGGGGCCGCGACGGGTGCCGTGCGCACGATGGGCCGAGGGCGGGCCACATCGAACAGCGCCACCGACGGGAGCGACGGGTCGGAGCCATCACCGCCCGGCGGACCGAACACCTTCGGAGCCCGAAGGGCTGGAGCACCCAGAAGGGTCCGCCACAGCGGTCCGGGCGCCGGAGTGTCGAAGCGGCCCGTCTGGTCGAGGTCGGCTCGCAGGACGATGGTGCCGACCCCAAAGAGGCGCGCGATCGGCGCCAGCGACGACGACTCCACGGTGCCTTGCTGCATCCGCCGATCGAGCGCGTCGAGGAGGTTGGCGGTGCCCGCCGTGCCCGATGGCAGCACCTCCCGGGCCAGGTACGGACGATCGATCAGTCCCGGCGTGATCGGATCGACCGTGGTGCCCCAGCGGTAGGCCGCGAAGCTCGTCCCCGGCACCTCCAGCACCCGGGTGCCGTGGTCGCCCGCATCCATGGCACGGGCCGCATCAAGCCAGTACCCGGGCAGCTGCTCGGGCCGCTCCATGCCTGCGGTGAGGTACCCGTGCTGCCACACGGGGAGCAGCGCGGCACCGGCCACGACCGCCACCGCAGCGCCGCCCAGTCGTCGCCAGGGCAAGGCCGGGATGGCACCGACCGCGCCGGCGAGCAGCCCGGCAAAGCCCAGCACCACGAGCGGCACCACGCGCGGGCTGTTGCGGAAGGCCAGACCCACTGACGTGTCGCTCGCGAACGCCTTCCACAACGACCCATACGGACTGGGATCGTCGTACGGCCACGAACCCACGCCGATGACGGTGCCGATCACCACGAGGAGACCGAAGAAGGCGCGGTGGGCCCACCGCAGCAGGAACGCCGCCGCCAAGGCCGCCATGGGCACGGCGTAGCTGAGGACCACCACGACATCGCTGGCCCCGGCGTAGGAGGCGGCCTGATCGACGGAGTAGCCCGTTCGGTCGTGGCCGTAGAAGAACCAGTTGCCGAGGCCACGCAGCACGTCGCTGGGGGTCGACGATTCGGCAACCGTGCGGACGTTCTCCGTGAGCTGGAGCACGGGGAGACCATGAGCCCCCTGCACGCGCACCCCCACCATCCACCACAGCGACACGCCCGCCGCGAGCAGCCCGACCCGGCCAGCCCCGGCCAAGGCACGACGTGCCGAGTCGCTCCCACGGCACAGCTCCAGCACGACCCACAGCAGCGGACCGAGGGCCATGAGCAGCAGCGACGACGCGTTGATCCCCCCGGCGGCCAGGAGCACGAGCGCGAGCAGCGCGGGCGCGCGCCAGTCGCGGGTGCGCGTGGCTCGCATGGTGAGGCCGACCAGCCATGGGAGCGCCGCCCACGGCAGGAGGAGCACCGACATCCGGGCCGTGAAGGCGAGCTGATAGGGGGTGAGCATGTAGACGAGCGCGCCAGCCACGGCACCGACCCTCCCCGTGCCGAGCTGCTGGAACAGCCACCGGGCCCCCAGCACTGCGGCGAGCGAGATCGTGCCGAGCCAGAGTCGCTGCGCCACCCAATCGGGCACGCCCAGGCGATCGAACAGCCAGAACCACGGGCCGGTCGGGAACAGGTAGCCGAGGTTCTGGTGGGGCACGGACCCCGCGCCCACGTGAGGATCCCAGAGGTCGACCGCACGACCCAGGAACCGGCCGGGGCCGAGGTAGAGATCCTGCTTGCTGTCGGCGCTCACCCGCCCGGGTGACGAGGCAAGGAACGGGACGTAGGCCAGCGCTGCCAGGGCCACCAGCTCCGTCTTGCTCTGGAGGCGCACGACGGGCAACGGTAGCGGGCCGATCAGTCGCCCCCGGGAGATCCAGAGGATCTGGGCCGCGGCTTCATAGACTCGTCCAGGTTCCGCGCCCGCCACACCCCTCGAAAGCCCACAGCGCCTGATGCCCACCTCAGCCCCCGACTCCGCCACCGCCACCGACCCCGGCGACGTCGTCATCATCGGTGCCGGTCCCGCCGGCCTCACGGCCGCCTACGAGCTCGGCAAGCGCGGGGCCACGGCCACCGTGCTCGAATCAGACGACGTCGTGGGTGGCATCAGCCGCACGGTGGTGCGAGACGGCTACCGCTTCGACATCGGCGGTCACCGCTTCTTCACGAAGGTGCCCGAGGTGGAAGCCCTCTGGCACGAGATCCTCCCCGACACCGACTTCCTCCTTCGTCCCCGCACCAGCCGCATCTACTACCGCGGCAAGTTCTACGACTACCCCATCAAGCCGCTGAACGCGCTGCGAAACCTTGGGCCCGTGGAGGCCGTGCGCTGCGTGCTGTCGTTCCTGTGGGTGCGGGTGCGGCCGCCGAAGGACCAGACCTCACTCGAGGGCTACGTCGCCGCCAACTACGGCTGGCGTCTCTACGAGCACTTCTTCAAGACCTACACGGAGAAGGTGTGGGCGGTGCCCGCCTCGGAGCTGTCCGCTGATTGGGGCGCCCAGCGCATCAAGGGCATGTCGCTGTGGGGAGCGGTGTGGGAGCCGATCCGGGCTCGTCTCGCCGGCGCCCGCGCCGATCGCTCGAAGCAGCTCACCAGCCTCATCGAGCAGTTCCAGTACCCCAAGTACGGCCCCGGGATGATGTGGGAGCGCTGCCACGACCTCGTGGTGGCCCAGGGGTCAAAGGTGCAGTTCAGGTCGAAGGTGACCGCGATCACCCATCGTGATGGTCGTGCCGTGTCGGTGACCTCCGTCGACGAATCAGGCGCCCACACCACCACACCGGCGAACCACGTGATCTCATCCATGCCGTTCCCTGCGCTCGTTCGGGCGATGGACCCTCCCCCGCCCGCGGAGGTGCTGGCGGCCGCCGACGCACTCACGTTCCGCGACTTCCTCTCCGTGGCGTTGGTCGTGCCGGAGGACAAGGTCGACTGGGACGACAACTGGATCTACATCCACGCCCCTGAGGTGAAGACGATGCGGGTGCAGAACTTTGGCTCCTGGTCGCCGTACCTCGTACGCGACGGACGCAACGTGCTCGGCCTCGAGTACACCGTGGCCGAGGGCGACGAGTGGTGGACCGCCAGTGACGACGACCTGATCGAGAAGGGCAAGGCCGAGCTCGAGCTCCTCGGTCTCATGCAGAGCGCGGATGTGGAGGCGGGCTACGTCGTTCGCATGCCGAAGGCCTATCCCACCTACGACGAGGGCTACCGAGCCAACGTCGAGATCCTGCGAGGCTGGCTCGCCGCTCACGCACCCAACGTGCACCCGATCGGACGCAACGGGATGCACAAGTACAACAACCAGGACCACTCGATGTTCACGGCCATGCTCACCGTCGACAACATGTTCGGCGGCGACCACGACATCTGGAACGTCAATGTCGAGGGTGAGTACCACGAGGAGTCTCGTTCCGCGTCGTCGCCCGAGCGGGGCACCGGCCGCGACGCGCCGATCGTCCCGAGGGCCAGCACGCCCAGCGGCTGATCAGCCTGGTGGGCTCGGCGCTGTTGGGCGTGCGCGCCCCCACAGGACGTCCAGAGATCCCGCCGCGGAGAGCGCGATGAACGGGGCCAGCGGGAGGTGGAACCGCGGGTTGCCCCAGAGCAGCAGCGGGATGACGAGCAGGCCGACGAGGCCGGAGAGCGCCAGGAGACGCTGCGGGCGACGATCGAGCCGCAGGAAGGTCGGTAGGCCCAGCACCGCCAAGCCGAGGACGGGGAAGTAGTACCAGTCACCGACGGACTGGGTGAGATCGACGGTGCGCTGTGAGAGGAACGGGCCTCCACCGAGGGTCTGCATGGCGTAGATGCCGTCGTGATCCTCGCGGAACATGATGCGGCCCCGGCGCACGATCTGCAGAAGCTCGCGGCCGGGGTGGTCGATGACGAACCGGATCGCCTTCTTCGTGTTGCCGGTGTTGCGGGGCACCTCAGGCAGGCTGGGGTCGACGCAGCCGTCGTGGGCGGCGAAGCGGAACCCGCCCTGGGCATCGAGGTTTCGGTCGAGGCAGAGGGTGTCGCCCATGTTCGTGGACGACGGGATGAAGGCGTGCATCTGCACGGCGTTGCGAATGGTCCAGGGCACGGAGATGAGGATCACGACGCCGATGGGCAACGCCAGGCTGAGGGCCACCTTCCGCCAGCCAACGCCCTGCGTCACGAGTGCGGCGGCCAACCCGACGAGGAGCACCGCCGCGAAGGGTCGCACGAGCACGGTGAGGCCGAGAGAGGCGCCGAAGCTCAGCAGGCGACGGGCGCTCGGAGGGCCCGCTCCCCAGTCGTGCGTGACGATGACTGCGAGCGAGGCCAGCACACCGAAGATGAAGACCGTCTCGAGCTGAACGGTCGACACCTGGTAGATGACGTTCGGGAAGCCTGCCAGCAGGGCGGCCGCCATCAGACCTGTGCGAACCCCGGCCATCGCCCGACCGATGATGAACAGGAGGACCACCGATGCGGTGCTGACCACCACATGCAGGAGCGCGGTCGCCATCATGAGGTTGTCGGGGATCGGCGTGTGGAGCACCACGAAGTAGAGGGCGCCGAGCAGGGCCGGATAGCCGATCGGGTAGTAGGCGGTGGCCACGCCGGTGAGGTAGCCGATGTAGCCCTTCCCCTGGGCGATGTCGCTCCCGTAGCGGTAGTACGAGTACTGATCGCCGGACACGAACCAGTCGACCGGCGGCGCCCCCCGCGCGTAGAGGGTCCACCCCAGACGAAGCGCGAAGCCCACGGCCACGATCGTCCAGAGCACTCGACGTTCCAAGACAGTCACGCATCAACCTCCGGTGGCAGGATGAACACGGCGGCGGGGACGCCGATGGTGATGAGGCGTCCGAGCAAGCGGCTGACGTCACCGTCAACGCCGCCGTTGAGCGCCACGTTGAAGAGGTCGGTGTCGACCTGGCCGGCGAGGTCGTCGCGGCCCACCGCATGCAGCCGGGCGATGGCCGCAGTGCGCACCTGCGCGAACTCCTGCCGCTGCGCGGGCGATCGGGGGTCGTCGAAGGCCACCCGCCTGGCACCCGGTTGTGTCGCCCAATGGTCGATCCAACCGCCGCTGGCCACCACGATCCTCGCGGTGGCAACCGACGGTTGGCGGACCCGGTAGGCCGGGATCCTCACACCGTCGCGGGCGTCGACTCCAATGTCGTAGCCGCGCCGGACGAGCTCGTTCACGAGCCCGATCCCCTCGGAACCCCCGTTGGTCGCGTCGTCCCAGTAGAGGTAGTACCGCCCGGCGTGGCCCGTCGCCGCACCGGCGCGGTGCTCGAGGGCAGCGACCGTGCCCGGGACGAGCCGACCCAGTTGGGCAGTCTGGTCCGGCGTGTCCGTGGTGGCATCGGGTGCGAGCACCAGCAGCCGCGCGGACAAGGCCCCCACCACCACCACGCCGGCCAGGCCCAACCGAGCCGTGGCCGATGGGCCGCGCAACGTCGGTCGCCAGCGCACGCTGAGCGCGACGACGGTCGCGCCGATCGACAGCACCATCATCGCCCCGATGCCGAAGCCCCAGAGCGTGAGGTAGTACCAGGGCACGCCGTAGATCCGCGAGACAGCCACCACGCCGACCAGCGCGGCGACCGCGACCACGGCATGGAGCGCCAGCAGCCGGCGACTCCTGAGCAGGACAGCGGCACCGGCGCACACCACCCAGATGCCCAGCGTGATCAGGCCACGATCACGCGTCGGCCCAGGGCCGCTCAGCACCCTGATGTAGGTGCCAGGGTGCTGGGTCTCGCCGACCACGAGCTGCCAGGCATCGAGCCGCTCGACGATGAGCTTCGCTCCCTGTCGGATCCCGATGGGCGCCTCGGTGGGCGTGCCGAGGTGATCCACCAGCTGGGTGAGGTTCCCGGGGTGGTGCACCGCCTGATCGATCAGGGGGGGCACCCACAGCAGCACACCGAGGGCCAGCGCTCCCGCCAACCAGCGCCAGCCGGGTGCGGCGCGTTCGCCTCGGGCCCGCCAGGCGTAGCCGACCGCCACCAGCGCCACCACGCCACCGAGCCCGAGGGCCACCGCCAGGTACGGCACATGCGTCTGGGCGCACACCGAGCCGGCGAAGACCGCCGGGAGGAGCATCACGAGGTCGCCCTCGAGGACCGACCACACAGCCACGAGGAAGGCGACGAACCACAGCACCGGGAGATGGGGGTTCCACGGCTCTGTCAGCGGGCCGAGGCCGTAGCCCTGGATCAACAGGAGCAGCACGATGCCGACACCGATGACGATGCGCCCGTCCCCGCGTCGGCGGGCGACGAGCAGCGCCGTGATCGCGGCGCCGGCATGGAAGGTCGCGCTGGCGGCCTGCAGCGCGAACGCCGAGGACCCGAGGAGCCGGTAGACGGGTGCCAGCAGGTAGAACGACACCGGCCCAGGGTGGCTCCCGGTGGGACCGATGCGCCCCTGGAGCCCGATCAGGGGTGTGTGGCGGCCCCCCACATCGCGGACGCGCAGCTCGGTCATGGCCAGGTCGTAGACCGGGTGCCAATGAGCGTTGCGCTGGGCGAGCACGGCCACCACGAGCGGCGCGACCACAGCGGCCGACACGGTCGGGAACAGCCAGCGCGGCATCCACCGAGCGTGGGTCATGGATCGACGGCGTCGGGGGGCAGCACGAAGATCGCCAGCGGCCCGCCGAGCTCGAGCATGCGGCCCATCTGGCGCTGCGTGGCCACCGGCACCCGCTCGTCGATCGCCGCGCCGAACAGGTTGTCATCGACCTCGTGCACGAGGTCATCGAGCCCCAGCTGCCGCAGCGTGGCGATCACCGTCGCCCGCAGGCGCGCCTGCTCGGCCCGCCCTGCGGGGTCGCGCGGGTCGACGGAGGCGATCTCGACGGCGCCTGGAACCGAACGCCAGCGCTCGATGTGCGCGCCGGTCACCAGATGGACGCGGGCCGTGGCCTGGGTGGCATCGAGCACGCGGTGGCTGGTGGCCGGGACGCGCTTGCTGTACTCGACGCCGACATCGAAGCCCCGTCGTTCGAGCTCGCTCAGCAGGCCGAACCCCTGCGAGCCGATGTGGAAGGCGTCGTCCCAGGTGATCAGGTAGCGGCCGCGGTGGCCCGTGGCTGCACCCATGCCTCGGTCGAGACCGGTGGCCGCGGTGTCGACCACGCGGGCCAGCTCGGCAGCCACCGACGCGTCGGCGTGGGGGCTGTCCCAGGCGTCCACCGAGAAGCGGGCGACCGTGGCCAGTGCGAGCCCGATGACGGCCGCCATCCCGAAGGAGGCCAGGCGCTTCCGTCGGGCCGGGTCCCACCGATCAGCGAGGGCATCCACCGCCGTCCAGATCACGGCGAGCAGTGCCAGCAGGCTCACCGCCCAGCCCCACAGCGTGAGGTAGTACCAGACCACCCCGAAGATCCTGCTGATGGCCACGACCATCAGCAGGATGCCGGTCCCCACCACGAGGTGGAGCCGCATGAGCCGTCGGTGACGGCGACGTACCGCGACCGCCGCGGACGCGGCCCAGACGAGCACGAAGGCGAGACCTCGGGAAGCGTTCGGTCGATTGCCGTCGGCCCGGACGACGAGCCACCCGGGGTTGGTGGCGTCGCCCTGCGCGAGTCGCGCGACGTCGAAGAACCGCAGACCGACCACGACGCCCTCCCCGAGGCCCTTCGGGTGCTCGGAGGGATCAGAGAAGTGGTCGACCAGCTGGCGGAAGTTCCCCGGGTCATGGCGGATCTGGTCGACGGTTGGCGGCAGCCAGAGCAGGAGACCCACCCCCAGAGCCAGCCCGACCCACCGCACGACCCGGCCTCGGTCATCGGGAGCCCGTCGCCACCACATCCCCGCCGATGCCGTCGCGAGCGCGCCCATGCCCACACACAGGACGAGGTACGGCACGTGGGTCTGCGCGCAGAACGATGCCGCCACCACCGCCACGGGGAGCATGGGCAGATCGCCACAGAGCACCGACCAGACGGCCAGCAGCACCACCAACCACCACAGCAGCGGCAGGTACGGGTTCCACGGTTCCGTGAGAGCACCGCCGCCGTACCCGGCGGTCAGCACGGCCAAGATGGCGGCCACGCCAAGCACGAGGCGGGTGCCGCCTCGCCGTGACGCGATGGCCAGCGCCGTCCCCATCGCCACCACGTGGATCAGTGCGGTGGCCACCTGCAGGGCCCACGCCGTGGAGCCGAGGAGCCGGTAGGTGGGTGCCAGCGCGTAGAAGCTCACCGGGCCGGGGTGGCTCCCCTGCTGGGCGAGCGTGCCGATGCGGCCGGGCAATCCGATGAGCGGAGTGTGGCGGCCGCCGACGTCTCGCACGCGCAGCTCGGTCATGGCCAGGTCGAGCACGGGCGTCCAGGTGTGGCGCCGGAACCCAGCCAGTGCCACGACGAAGGGAACGCAGAGCACACCCAAGCAGGCGGCGATCAGCCACCCGTGTCCCCGCTCGGCGAAGCCCCTGCGGCTCTCGTCCGTCTGCTCGACTGCCGGAGCAGGGCGCGGCGTGCCAGCCACCGAGGAGACCACCACGGCGCGCAGCCTACGGCAGACGCTTGAGGAGCTTGAGGAGGCCGAGGCGGGCCGGCGACTGATGGTGCGACTTCCCTTCCGTCCCGAGCTCGGCACGGTGGGCGAGGAACCACTCGTAGGACTCGATCACCATCGACGCATTCGAGTGCTTCGACGTCCAGCCGAGCTCCTCGTGGGCCCGTGTGGTGTCGAACCACAGCGACTCGCCGTAGAGGAGCCAGTGGTACGGGGCGAAGGGCGCCTGACCGAGCCGGGACACCACCTGCATCCCGATGCGGGCCGGCGCCGACGGGAGGGAGCGCACCCGCGCTCCGGTGCCCGCATGGTCGACGAGCGCCTGCAGGGTCTCGCGCATCGTGCCGAACTCGGTGGTGCCGATGTTGTAGGTGGCCGGTCCGGGGCGATCGGCCGCCAACAGGCACGCGTCGGCGAGATCCTCGGCGTGCACGAACTGGTAGCGGTTGTGGCCGCCGTCGAGCACATACACGGGCGCGCCCTCGGCCACGAACTCGAACAGGATCGCCATGATGCCGAGGCGACCGTGGCCGAGGATCGTGCGGGGCCGCACGATCGTGACGTCGAGCCCTGTCGCGATGGCATCCCGGCAGAGCACCTCGGCTTCGAGCTTGGCCCGTCCGTAGGCCTCCAGTGGATGCGGCGAGGTCTCCTCCACGACCGGGTTGTGCTCGGGGATCCCGAAGATCGCACTGGACGACGTGTGCACGACCTTTGCCACCCCGGCCTCCCGCGCCGCGAGGAGCACATTGGCCGTGCCCACCACGTTGACCGACCAGAACAGCTCGCGGTCCTTGGCCAGCGGCACCTGGGCGACGTTGTGGAGCACGACGTCGGCGCCGACGCTGGCATCGCGCACGACGGCGTCGTCGCGGACGTCGCCCACGATCGCTTCCACCGCAGCACCGGGCCGGTCCTGGGGCGGGTTGAGGTCGAGGACGCGCACCTGATCGCCTCGGGCCAGCGCCCGGTCGACGAGGATCGAGCCGAAGTACCCGCTCCCTCCGGTGACGAGCACGGTGCTCACAGCTGCTGTCCCCGTTCGAGGCACCAGCGGATGCTGGCCCGCATCCCGGCGAGGAGGTCGGTGGGCGGGTCGTACCCGATCTCCTCGCGCGCCCGTGCGATGTCGCAGGCGATGGTGTCCTTCAGCTCACCAAGCACGTGCAGCGCCTGGACGTACTTGCCCCGCGCCTGGAGCATCGTGTCGAGGCGCTCGGCGACCACGCCAGCCAGCCGCGGCAGGTGCGGCTGGCCCCCGGACACGGGCAGGCCCTCAGCGGCCAGCGCCTCCCGCACCGTGGCGAGGATCGTGCGCATGTCGACCGGGTCGCCGTCGGCGATCCAGTAGGCGTTCCCCACCGCCTTGGCCGCCACCTCCGCGCGCAGCACGCCATGCACGAGGTTGCCCGTGAACACCATCGATCGCTGATTGGTGCCGTCGCCGATCAGCGGGAAGCGGCCGCGCCGTACGGCCCGGAACCACTGCGTCTGACGGGCCGGCTGGAAGGGTCCGTAGAACCACGGGGGGCGGAGCACGACGGTCTCGAGGTCGCCCCGCTGGTTGGCCGTGGCGACGAGGCCCTCGGCGTCGGCCTTGGACCGGCCGTAGCCGAGGTACGGGTTGAAGGGCGACTGCTCCGTGAAGCGATCCTCGGGCGTGGGGTTGGCGCCGAAGGGCGAGTTGGACGAGATGTGCACCACGCGTCCGGAGCCAGCGCGGCGGGCCCGGTCGAGCACGAGCTGGGTGCCCCCCACGTTCACGTCGTGCAGCTCCTGCACGCGGTGGAGCGGATGGATGATGGCCGCCGCGTGCACGACGGTGGCGCCGGCTACCCCATCGAAGAGCCGATCGAGCGACGTCGGGTCGCGCACGTCGCCCACCACCGCCTGCACCGTCGGCGACACGAGCGACAGCAGCGTGGCCTCCTCGTCGGTCTGGACGAGGCAGCGCACCGTGGCGCGGTGGGGGGCCACCGCACGCACGAGGTTCTGACCCAGCCACCCGGCCGCGCCGGTGATGACGATGTTGGGGGCGCGCGGTACGTCGGTGGGATCGGTCATCGTGCTCCTGCGGTCAGGTGGTGGCGAGGAAGTGCTCAGCGTTGCGAAGAGCGATCGTCATGATGGCGGCCTGGGGGTTCACGCCTGGTGCATCGGCGAGGAGGGAGGCGTCGTTCACGTAGAGGTTGTCGACGTCCCACACCCGCCCGAAGCCGTCGGTGCCCGCCTTCGATCGGTCGGTGCTCATGCGGATGCTCGAGGTGAGGTGGACGGTCATGAGGTTGGTGTGACCGCGATCGACGGCGTCCCACCATCCCACGAGCTCCTCCGCACGCCGCACCACCCGCCCACCCTCGATCGATGGGTAGAGCTCGGTGGCGCCGGCGGCCAGAAGTGCCTCGCCGAGGTGGACCAAGCCGCGAGCGAGGCGACTGAGGTCGGAGTCGGTGAGGCGATAGGTGACCAGTGGCGCTCGCATCCCCGGCACCGACACGACGCGGCCGCCGAGGTCGCTTCGGATCGCCGCGTAGTACACGAAGACGTTCTCCCAGTCCTCCAGCGCGTCAGCGATGTCAGCGCCGCTGTCGGCCAGCGCGAGCGCGACGTGGCCTCGGCGGCTCGCCGAGCCCCCGATGGCCAGGTGGGGCGAGAACTCGGTGATGCGGTGCATCGGCACGTCGTCGTGGTCGATGGCACCCGGGAAGCGAGCGGCGATCTTGATGGTGGGGTGCATCTTCAGGCCCACGCCGATCCCCCGCCGCACCCCACTGCGCTGCAGCAGCGCCGGGCTCTGCACCGCCCCACCACACACCACGACGTGGTCGGCCCGGATCTCGACGTCAGCATGGGTTCCGTCCGGACGTTGGACTCGGCACAGCGCGCCCAGCACCCGACCGCCCTCGATCCGCAGCTTGCGCACCGCGGTGCCCGGATGCACCGTGGCACCGGCGGCGCGGGCTCTCGGCAGGAGGGTGCGGCTCATCGACTGCTTCGTGCCCCGACCGCTGCTGTCGTAGGAGAACGCTCGCGGGAACTCGACCGAGCGCCATCCGAGCTTGGTGGCCCCTTCCTCGAGGATGGCCGAGGACCTCGGTGGCGCACCGGGCAACGAGTGGACGGGAACCCACCCTTCGATGCGGTCGGCGTAACGTTCAAGCGCGTCGGGGGTGAAGTCATCGAGCCCGAAGCGCTGCCGCCACTCGTCAGCCAGCGCGCTGGGCAGCCGATGCCACAGACCGCTGTTCACCTCGGTGCTGCCTCCGACGCACCGCCCCTCCGCGTAGGCGATGGGCGGGCTCCCCAGCGCGGCCGATGAGCCGTGGTGGCGGTAGGCCCGCTCCATCTCGTGGAGGCTGAACGGCGTGAGCGAACCGGGCTCGACCTCCGGGCCCTCCTCGACCACGAGGACCGATCGCCCCGCCTCGGCCAGCACCGCGGCCGTGGTGGCGCCACCAGCACCTGAGCCGATCACGAGGACCTCGGTGGCGAGCGCGGTCACGCCGGACCCGCTCCGGCGAGCTCGAGCTCGCCGAACAGCACGAGCGAGCGGAACAGCCGGGGGTAGGACCGCAAGAGGGAGACGGGGCTGCGGTCGAGCCACCCGAGCAGGGCGTGCAGATCGCTGGGGCGCCGCACGGCCACCCACGCCGAGAAGAGCACCGACTCCAAGGCGACCCCGAGCCGCAGCACGTCAGACATGTCGCGCAGGGTGCCGTCGACCCAGCGCTCCACCTGGGAGCGCAGCGCTGGGTCGGCTGAGGTGGTGAGTTCGGCCACGACGCGGCGCTCGAGCATCAGCATGAAGGAGCGAGCCTACCGGCGGGACCTAGCGGGACTGCGGTCCCGCCGGCCAGGCGGAGGCAGGAGCGCCAGCGACGCCCGGAGCCGCATGTAGACGGCGGCCGGCTAGCTGACGAGCGGGGGGGCATGGCCGAGGTACACGCCGCACGCGAACAGGACGGCCCAGAGCACACCGAGCACCTGGAGCTGACGGTCCTCCAGCACGATCTCCTCCGGGCCACGGTGCTCCTCGGTCTCCAGGATCAGCGCGTAGCGCAGGATGATCACGACGAAGGGGACGATCGAGAGCTGGAACCAGGGGATCGAGCTGTCGGAGACGTTGGCCTTCTCGAAGGCCCAGAGGCAGTAGGCCAGCAGCGCCACGCCCGATGCCACCGACCGCACGTACTGCAGGAAGCCGGGTGTGTACCCCGCCAACGCGGCCCGATGCCCCACCGCATCCTCGAGGCGCAGCTCGGTGGTGCGTTTCCCGGCCACGATGAACAGGGCACCGAAGGACGCCACGATCAGGTACCAATCCGACACGGGGATGTCGGTTCCGACCACGCCCGCCACCGCTCGGATCACGAAGAAGGCCGTCACCATCACGATGTCCACGACGGGCACGTGCTTGAGCCAGATCGTGTAGGCGGTGGTGAGGGCGACGTACAGCGCGGTGATGGCGCTGGCCTCCCAGGAACCCGTCGCCACGCCGAGGCTCACCCCCAGCACCAGCAGCCCGACGCCCAGCGTGCGGGCTCGACCAACGCTCACCGCGCCGGATGCCACGGGGCGCAGCCGCTTCCTGGGGTGGGCGCGATCGGCGTCGACGTCGGCCGCGTCGTTCAGGCAGTAGGTGCCGCTGGCGGCCAGGCAGAACGAGACCATCACGATCAGGGCTCGGCCGAGGTAGTGACCCTGGTCGAGCACGCCCGCGGCGGCCGGGGCCGCGAGCACGAGCCCGTTCTTGATCCACTGGCGCGGTCGCATGAGACGGATCAAGGGCCAGCCGGCCTTGGGCTCCACCTCGTCACGCAGGTCCGACGGGCGATCGAACCTCGGCGCGCTGATCTTGTCCGTCACGTTGCGATGGTAGCCACGGGCGCCGCGCCCCCCTTGACTACCCTCCTGCCCGATGACGGGCCCGGTGACAACGCAGCGCGGCCCCCGCCTGGGCACCTGGGTGCCAGCACTCGTCGTGCTGGTGGCCACGGTCCCCCCGCTGTACGGCCTGTGGCGCTCCCAGGGCACCCCCATGGAGGAGGGCTTCATGCTCACCTTCCCGGAGATGGTGCTCGACGGTCGCGTGCCCAACCGCGACTTCTTGCACCTCTACGGACCGGGGAGCCTGTGGGTGCTGGCCGCCGTCTTCGCCGTCTTCGGCGTGAGCCTCGCCGCCGAGCGCGTGGTGGGCTACCTCCAGCACCTCGGTGTGGCGTTCGGGCTCTACCGGTTGCTCCGCCCGTGGGGGCCGTGGGTGGCGGCGGGCGGCGCGTGCCTCGGCGCCATGATGGTGCTGACGCCGTCGGGGCTGAGCGCGATGGCCTGGGTCGGCGGTGTGGCGCTCGGGCTCTGGGCCCTCTGCGCCGGCATCGAGGCCACTGAGGCCGAACCCGGCTCGTCGCGCCGCGGACGGCGGGCGCTGGTCGCGGGCCTGCTCACCGGCGCCGCGCTGCTGTACCGACTCGACCTGGTCCTCGCCCTGGCGATGTCTGGCGGCGTCGTGTGGGCGGGCCTTGACCGGATCGCTCGCCGCCGGGGGCTCACCGGGCTGGTCGTCGGCTGCACGCCGTACCTCGTGCACCTGGCCATGGCCGGACCGTGGGCCGCCTTCAACGGTCTCGTGCTCGAACCCGTCTTCTCGCTGCGGGGTGGCCGCCACCTCCCGATTCCGCCCAACCCCTTTCACTTCGACGGGTTCCTCCAGGGGGCCGGAGCGCTCGACCAGCCTCCCTGGCCCCTGCCGGCCCCCAGCGGCCCCCGGCAGCTGTGGCTGTGGTTCTTCGCACTGCTCGCCGTGGGAGTGGTGCTCGTCGTCGCCGGGGTCGTCGCTCGTCGCCGCACGGGCCAGCGGCGGCTGCTCGCCATCGCCGCGTTCAGCGTCGGCCTCTTCCCACAGGCCCTGCAGCGCCCCGACTCCACCCACCTCGCATGGGTGGGCTGCGTGGCCTTCGCCGTGCTGCCGGCAGCCGTGATCGAGCTCTGGCGGGCGCGTGAAGGATCCACGGCCGCGTGGCGGGCACCCGGGTGGCGACTCGGCCTCGCCGCCCTCGCCGTCCCCGGGCTGCTGCTCGTGAGCGTGGCGCCGTACTTCACCTACCGGAGCTACGCCGAGGCCACGGCACAGTCCTTCGGTCGTCGCCGCACCGAAGGCATCATCGAGCACCACGGCCGTCGCTTTCCGTACAAGCGCCACGACGCCGTCGTCGCGGTCAACGAGATGCTCCCAGTGGTCGACGAGGTCACCAAGCCGGGCGACCGCCTCGTCGTCGGCCCCGGCGACCTGCGCAAGACGCCGTACAGCGAGGCCTTCCTCTACTACCTCCTCCCCGACCTCGTGCCCGGCACGCGCTACATCGAGATGGACCCCGGCGTGGCCAACGCGGCCGCCTCCGGTCTTGCCGACGAGGTGGCCCGTGCCGACGTCGTCATCCTCTCCACGATCCGAGACGACTGGCACGAACCGAACGACTCGCTGTTGTTCGGACCCGCTGAGCCGAACCGCGTCCTGGCGCGTGACTTCTGCCTCGTCCGACGGTTCGGCATGGATCCCTTCGACCCAGCGCGTGGGCTCTACGAGCTGTACGTGCGATGCTGAGGCCGGCGGCGAGGTCCGGGGCGTTGCCGGGCCGTGAGTAGTGTCGCCGAGGTGCGCACCCTGGTCGTGATGCCGACCTATCAGGAGGCGGCGAACATCGTGGAGATCCTGACGCGCGTGCGCGCAGCAGTCCCGGAGGTCGATGTGCTCGTCGTCGACGACAGCAGCCCCGACGGCACCGCCGCGCTCGCACGTGCCGCGGCCGACGAGCTCGGCCAGATCGACGTGCTCGTGCGGCCCAAGAAGGACGGGTTGGGCAACGCCTACCGGCACGGCTTCCGCATCGGGTTCGACCGTGGCTACGACCGCCTCGTGCAGATGGACGCCGACCTGTCTCATGACCCCGCTGCGCTCCCCGCGCTGCTCGCCGAGCTCGACGCCGGATCGGCCGCAGTCATCGGCTCTCGCTACGTGCCGGGCGGATCCATCCCGCACTGGCCTTGGCACCGCCGCGCCCTGTCGAAGTGGGGCAACCGATATGCGTGCTTTGCCCTGGGCATGACCGTGCACGATGCCACCGCGGGCTACCGCGCCTACGACGCCGCGACCCTCTCCGACATCGACGTCTTCTCCACCCGGGCCAAGGGCTACGGGTTCCAGATCGAGACCGCCTACCGCATCTCCCGGGCCGGCCGAACCCTCGCCGAGGTGCCGATCAGCTTCACCGACCGGGTGCGCGGGGCCTCGAAGATGTCGCTCGCCGTCATGATCGAGGAGCTCGGGCTGGTCACCTGGTGGGGGGTCCGCGATCGGGTCAAGCGGGCCATCGGCAGGAGCCCGAAGCGCGCCTGACGCGGCCCGTGACGACAAGTCGCCTCGACTAACGTCGACCTGATGTCTGCGTCGCCCCCGAGCTCCGACGCACTCGCGAAGATCGGGGACCTCGCCGCAGCATCAGGCCTGCGCAGGGTGCACCTCCTGTCCTGGCGCGACCTCGACGACGTCGAGGCCGGCGGCTCCGAGGTGCACGCAGCGGAGATCGCTCGCCACTGGGCCGCAGCCGGCATCGAGGTGACCTGGCGCTCCTCGTTCGCGTCGGGGCACCCCACCACCGTCACGCGCGACGGGTACCGCGTGATCCGACGAGCAGGCCGCTACCTCATCTTCCCCCGGGCCGCCCTCGCCGAGCTCACCGGTCGCCACGGCCCTTCGGATGCGCTCCTGGAGATCTGGAACGGCATGCCGTTCTTCTCACCCATCTGGTACCGGGGTCCCCGTGCTGTGATGCTCCACCACGTCCATGCCGAGATGTGGCAGATGGTGCTCGGCGACGACAACCCGATGCTGGCGCGCCTCGGCGACACGATCGAACGACGGATCGCTCCGTCGGTGTACCGGCGCTCTCGGATCATCACCCCGTCCGAGTCCGCACGCGACGAGATCGTGTCGCTGCTCCACATCCCTGCCCGCCAGATCGACGTGGTGCACAACGGCCTCGGGCACGCCTTTCGAGCCGGCGGCGACAAGACCGCGCACCCGAGCATCGTGACCGTCGGCCGCCTCGTGCCCGTCAAGCGTCATGACCTGCTCATCCGGGCCGCCGCTCTGGTGCGGGCCTCGATGCCCGACCTCACGCTCACGATCGTGGGCGAGGGCTACGAGCGCGAGCGCCTCGACGCCGTGATCCGCGAGCTCGACGCCGAGCGCTGGGTGCAGCTCACCGGTCGGGTGGACGAACCGCAGCTCGTGCACCTCTACCAGCAAGCGTGGGTCGCGGCGTCGGCGTCTGCGAGGGAGGGCTGGGGCCTCTCCCTCACCGAGGCTGCCGCCTGCGGCACCCCCGCCGTCGCGACGCGCATCGCTGGCCACACCGACGCCGTCCGCCACGACGTCAGCGGCCTGCTCGTGCCCGGTACCGCCGACGACCTCAGTGCGGCGCTGGCCCAGGTGCTGCGAGATCCTGCGCTCCGAGCCCGCCTCGCGGTCGGTGCCCAGCAACGGGCGTCCACGCTCTCCTGGGAGGCCACCGCGCTGGGCGTGATGCGCTCGTTGGCCGGCCAGGCCAGCGGGCACCGCCCTTGAAGCAGCGCATCGGGCGCGCAGGCCCACTGCTCGCCTTCGCCGGGCTCTGCTACCTCCCCCTCCTCGCCACCTCCCCGGGCCAGGTCGTGGCCGACACCAAGTCCTACCTGTACCTCGACCCCGACCGACTCCTCGCGCGGGCCTGGTCGATGTGGGATCCCCACGTGGGCATGGGGACCGTCACCCACCAGAACATCGGCTTTCTGTGGCCGATGGGGCCGTACTATTGGCTGCTGGAGCACCTCGGCATGCCCGACTGGGCGGCGCAGCGGCTCTGGCTGGGCACGATCATCTTCGCCGCCGGGCTCGGAATGCGGTACCTGCTCCGCACGTTCGGCTGGCGCGGCCACGCAGTGGCGGTGGCCATGTGCGCCTACTCCCTCAGTCCCTACCTGCTCACGATCGCGGTGCGCATCTCGGCGATCCTCCTGCCCTTCGCGGCGCTGCCGTGGATGCTCGCCCTCACCGTGCGGGCCCTGCGCACGGGTCGATGGCGGTATCCCGCCGCGTTCGCGCTGGTGGTGGCGACGGTGGGCACCAGCAATGCCACGTCGATCCTGCTGGCCGGTCTGGGACCGGCGCTGTGGGTCGTGTGGGCGGCGGCCACCCGGGAGCAGACGCTGGGTCGGATCACAGCCGCGGTGGCCCGCATCGGGTCGCTGACCCTGGCCACGAACGCGTGGTGGATCGTCGGGCTGTCCGTGCAGGCCACGAACGGCGTCGACGTGCTCCGCTACACCGAGTCAGTGCAGACGACGGCCGCGGCGTCGTCGGCCCAAGAGGTGCTCCGCGGCCTCGGCTACTGGTTCTTCTACGGCGACGACGCCCTCGGACCGTGGGTCGGGCCGAGCAAGCCGTTCCAGACGTCGGTGTGGCTCCTCCTCGCCACCTTCTCCGTGCCGTTGCTCGCCCTGGCCGGGGGTTCCCTCGCCCGCTGGCGGGAGCGGTCCTTCGTCGTGCTGCTCGCGGTGGTGGGACTCGTGCTCGCCGTGGGCGTCTACCCCTACGACCATCCGTCGCCGTTCGGACGCGCGCTCCGCGTGTTCCTGCACAGCGACGTGGGCATGGCCATGCGGAGCATGCCGCGCGCCGCGCCGCTCGTCGTGCTGGCCCTCAGCATGATGCTGGGAGCTGGCGTACACGCGCTCAACGGACGCCTCCCGCGCGCGACCATCCCCACCACCGTCGTGGTCATCGGTCTGGTGGTCCTGAGCCTCCCGCCGCTCTGGCAGCGCACCCTGGCACCGGAGAACCTGCGACGACCGGAAGCGATCCCGAAGTACTGGCTCGAGGCTGCCGCGCATCTCGACGCCACCGACGACGGCACCCGGGTGCTCGAGCTCCCCGGCGCCGACTTCACGTCCTACCGGTGGGGCACGACCGTGGATCCCGTCACCCCCGGGCTGACCGATCGTCCCATCGTGGCTCGCGAGCTCGTGCCGCAGGGTTCAGCGGCTGCGTCGAACCTGCTGAAGGCCTTCGACGGGCGACTCCAGGCCCACATCGCTGAGGTGACCACCGTCGCGCCCATCGCCCGCACCATGCGAGCCGGGCAGATCCTGGTGCGCTCCGACCTGCAGTACGAGCACTACGACACGCCCCGCCCGCGGGACCTGTGGCACTTCCTCCTCGGTGCCCCGGGCCTCGGGACATCCACGGAGTTCGGCCGACCCACCCCCAACCTCGCTCAAGCGCCGGCGCCGATGCTCGATGAGCTCGAGCTCAGCACCCCCGCCCTGCGCGACCCGTTCCCGGTTTCGGTGCTGCCCGTGCAGGGGGCGCGCCCGATCGTCGCGACGCAGAGCATCGGCACGCCCGTGGTGGTGGCCGGTGACGGCGAGGGGCTCGTCGACAGTGCCGCGGCGGGGTTGATCGACGGCACCGAGCTCCTTCGGTACAGCGCCGCCCTGACCGACGCCGAGCTGCAGTCAGCCCTCCGCTCGGGAGCAGTGCTCGTCGTCACCGACACCAACCGCCGACGGGCCGAGCGCTGGGGCACCATCCGCTTCACCTCCGGATACACCGAACCAGCGGGCCTCGTGCCGCTCACCGTCGATCGCACCGATGCCCGCCTACCGGTGTTCCCCGACGCACCTGACGACGCCCGCACCGTGGCCGTGCACCGCGGCGGCATCACGGCCAACGCCACCTCCTACGGCGGACGCAACGAGTACCTCCCGGAGGACCGTCCCCCCAACGCGGTCGATGGTGATCCCACAACAGCGTGGCGCGCATCGAAAGACGACCCGGTGCAGGGCCAGCGACTCGAGCTGCGCATGGCGCACCCCGTCACCACCAGCACGGTGACGTTCCTCGCTCCCCCGGCGCCGATCAACCGGTGGGTCACGCGCGTGGCGCTCCGGTTCGACGACGGTCGACCCGTCACGGTGGATCTCGACGAGCGCTCCCATCAGCAGCCGGGCCAGGCCGTCGACATCGGCCGGCGGACGTTCTCGCGGCTCAGCATCGAGGTCCTGGGCGACTCGGCCGGCCAGCGCGGGCGCTATGGCGGCCTGACCAGCACCGGCTTCGCGGAGGTGGCCATCGGAGGTCTTCGCCTCGACGAGGCCGTGCGGCCGCCGGTCGACCTCCTCGCCCGTGCCGGTGGGGCGTCGGCCGACCACGCGCTCGCGGTGGTGCTGACGCGCTTGCGGTCCGCGCCCACTGACGTCGAGCGTCTCGACGAGGAGCCGGCCCTCGTCCGCCTCGTGCACCTGCCCGGCGGCCGCGGCTTCACCTTGTCGGGCACGGCCCGGCTGTCGGCACGGGCGGCCGACCCGGTGCTCGAGAACCTGATCGAACCGCGCCCGGCACCGGTCGCCGCGTCCTCATCCCGCATGGCCGGTGCGGCCGCTCGCGCCAACGCCGCCCTCGACGGCGATCGGGCCACGGCCTGGACGGCCGCCTTCGGCGAGCAGGTCGGGCAGTGGATCGAGGTCAACGACCTCACGCCGCACACCGTCGACCACCTCGACCTGTCGGTGGTGGCCGACGGCCGCCACTCGGTGCCGACGCAGCTCCACCTCGAGGTCGATGGGCAACAGTCCGCTGCCCTCACCGTGCCGCCCATCGCCGACGGCCCCACGCCGGGGGCCGTCACCACCGTGTCGCTGCCACTGCCTGGGCCGATCACGGCCAGCCGACTCCGCATTGTGATCGATGGCGTGCGAGCCATCCAAACGCCCGACTGGAGCACCCGAGTGCTCCGGACGATGCCCGTCGCGCTGGCGGAGCTCGGGGTGCCCGCTCTGGAACGACCCGTCCCGACGGGCGCGTTCTCCACCGGATGCCGCACCGACGTGCTCGTCGTCGACGGCGCGCCCATTCCGGTGGAGGCGACCGGCACCGTCGCCGATGCCATCGCCGGCGCGCCCCTCGCCCTCACCACGTGCGACCACCAGCCCGTAGCGCTCACCGGGGGCGACAACGAGCTGCGCAGCACCTCGGGCGCAGCATCAGGGATCGACATCGATCGCGTCGTGCTCCGCTCCGCACCCGGCGGCCTGCCCGCCGCTGACACAAGCGCGACCTTGCGCGCCTCGGTCGCCTCCCAGGACGGTCCGGCGCCCGTCACCGCCGTGCTGCATGCGCAGGCGGATTCGCTGACGGTTCGGGTGGACGGTGCGCGACCCGGTGACCCGTTCTGGCTCACGTTCGGTCAGGGTTGGAACACGGGGTGGCACGCGTCCAGCGCCGGCCGCGATCTCGGCCCTCCCGTTCTGGTCGACGGGTTCGCCAACGCCTGGCTGATCACCCCACGAAGCAAGAGCCTCGAGGTGTCCCTGCGGTTCACGCCCCAGCGCCGGGTCGACATCGCCCTGTGGGCATCGCTGGTCGCGGCGATCGGATGTCTCGTCGTGGCCGTTCGGCGTCCGCGCCGCTCGGTCCTCGTGGGCGTGGGGATCGACGAGACCGGCTCCCTGCCGCACCCGCTCGACGCCGCCAGCATCGCTGGTTCGCACGCGCCCCTCTCACTGCTCGGCGCGGTGGGTCTCGGCATCGGGATGGGCCTCGTCGGGATGGCCGTCGCCACACCCGTGGTGGGGGTCGTCACCGGCGCGCTCGCGCTCGTCGCGGGGCGGCGCGCCCTCCCTCGCTGGCTGACCGCGCTGGTCGCGCCGGCGGCGATGGCAGCCAGCGCGGCGTACGTCGTGCTCACCGTCGTGCGTCACCACATCTCGCCCGGTCTCGACTGGCCGGCCGAGCTCCATCGCGCCCACCCGATCGCGTGGCTCGCCTTGCTGGCGCTGGCCGTCGACGCCGTCGTGATCGCGGTGCAGGGCTCCAGGCGCCGGTAGGGTCCGCGCCGTGCCCTCCCCCGTCGCCCTCGTCCACGGCTTCGCCACCTCGAGCGCCCGCACCTGGGGCGACAACGGGTGGCTCGACCTGCTCGCCGACAGCGGGCGCGCCACCATCCCCATCGACCTGCTCGGCCATGGCACGGCGGACAAGCCGCACGATCCCGCGGCTTACGACGCGATGGAGGCGCTGGTCATGGCCCAGCTCCCGGAGGAGCCGGTCGACGCCATCGGCTTCTCGCTCGGCGCGCGCGTGCTGCTCACCCTCGCCTGCGAGCACCCGGAGCGCTTCGGTCGACTCGTGCTCACCGGTGTGGGCGCCAACCTGCTCCGCTCCGAGGGCAGCGACATCATCCTGCGCGCCATCGAGGGCGACGGAGACGCCACCAACCCAGTCGTGCAGTACTTCGCTGGTCTAGCGCAGCAGCCAGGTGTGGACCGTGCCGCGCTGGCCGCCTGCCTTCGGTCTCCTCGGCCCGCGCTCACGCCCGAGCTCCTCGCCCGCGTGCAGCTGCCCGTGCTCGTGGTCATCGGCGACAAGGACTTCGCCGGTCCGGGCGAGCCGTTGGCCGACGCGCTCCCGCAGGCCGAGCTGGTCACGCTCCGCAACGTCGACCACTTCGCGACCCCCAAGGACTTCGGCGCGATCGACGCCACGCTCGACTTCCTCGGCGCCGCCCTGTGAGCCTGTCGCCGTGAGCCGTGACTTCATCCTCGGCGTCGACCTCGACGGCGTCTGCGGCGACTACACCGCCGCCTTCCGCAGCGTCGTCGCCAAGGACCGCGGCGTCGAGCCCGAGTCGCTCGGGGATGCTCGCTCGTGGGACTTCGCCGAGTGGGGCATCGACGGGCCCGAGGAGTTCGATCGCTTGCACCGCGTCGCCGTGCTCGAGCACCGGATGTTCCGCCACATGCCGGCCATGGCAGGGGCGGCCGAGGCGCTGTGGCGACTGTCCGATGCGGGCGTGTGGATCCGGATCATCACCCACCGGCTCTGCGTGAACTGGGGGCACGCCATCGCCGTCGCCGACACCGTGGCCTGGCTCGACGACGAGGGCATCCCCTACCGCGACATCTGCTTCCTCGGCGCCAAGCCAGAGGTGGAGGCCGACTGCTACATCGACGATGCCGCCCACAACGTCGCCGCCCTCCGAGAGGCGGGCAACCACGTGATCGTGTTCGACGCGCCCTACAACCGCGACGTCGACGGCCCCCGTGCGGCGTCGTGGGCCGAGGCCGAGACCCTCGTGTTCGATCGCGTCGCCAGCCTCGGCCTCCCGCTGCAGGCGCAGCTCCCCGGGCTCGACGCCGGCGCCGACCGCCTCACCCGCCGAGTCACCAACCCCTAGTAACAGCTTCTGTGTGCACTCAGCCACGAGAGTCGTGGCTGAGTGCACACAGAACCGGTGAGCCGCCTTCAGCCGCCGACCGATAGACCGCGTCGACCACCTCGTGGGCGCGCACCGCCGTGCTGAAGTCGGGATGCGGACCGGGTTCTCCGGTCGCGACGGCCTCCACGAAGCCGCGATCCTGGTTCGGCAGCCGACCCTCGTGACGATCGGCGACCCCCGCGAACAGCGCGTCGCCCTCCACCGATCCCTCCCCACCCTCCGAGCGGACCCACGAGACCGGACCCATCACATCGTGCTCGAGGGTGAAGAACGCCCGCTCGCAGATCACCTCGAGTCGGCGCAGGCTCGGCCGCTCCAACAGCTGGTGCCACACGCTCGTGAGGCTCCCCTGTGCGCCACCCTCGAACTCCATGGCCGCCACCACCGTGTCCTCGATGCCGGCGTTGTCGTGGAACGTCGACGACCGAGCGCTGACCGACGTCATCGGGCCGAGGAGCCACTCGAGCGCGTCGACATCATGGATCGAGTGCTCGAGCATCGTGCCGGCGCCGGCGAGCGTGACGTCGCCTCGCCAAGTCGAGCCGTACATGCCCCGCACGGGCAGGAACTGGTCGTCGCGGAGCACCACGGCCTGCACCCGCCCGTTGCGCGGGTCGGCGAGCTGGTGCTCGAGCTCGAGGAACGACGGGCTGCTGCGCAGCACCAGGCCAACCTGGTTGACCACCCCTGCACGGGTGACGACGTCGAGCATGGCCCGGGCACCGTCGAGCGTCGTGGCCAAGGGCTTCTCGCAGAACACGGGCAAGCCGCGCTCGGCAGCCGCCGCCACGAGCCGGGGATGCTCGCTCGTCCACGTGCAGACGTAGACCGCGTCGACGGCGTCGAGCACCGCCTCCTCGGTGGCCATGGCGGTCGCACCAGAAGCCGCCGCGAACGCCTCGCGACGATCGGCGGCGGGATCGTGCACGGCCGTGATGACGTGGTCGGCACCCGATCGCCGCAGGCTCTTGCCGTGGTACGTGGCGATGAGGCCCGCCCCGAGGAACCCGATCCGCACCGTCATGGCGAGTGACGCTAGGTCAGACGCTGGGTCAGGTGTTCTGCACGGTGAGGCCGCCATCGACGGGGATCACCGCGCCGGTGAGGAACGACGCGGCGGGGAGCACCAGCGACAGCGTGATCTGGGCCACCTCCTCGGGATCGCCGTAGCGACGCATCGGCACACGTCGCCGGGCGAACTTCTCCTTGGCGGCGTCGGGGATGCCTGCCGTCATCCCGGTGCGGATCGGTCCGGGGCAGATGCAGTTCACGGTGACCCCGGTGGGGCCGAGCTCGACGGCCAGGGAGCGCGTGAGGCCCACAACGCCATGCTTGGCTGCCGTGTAGGGGGCCATGTAGGCGGTGGCACCCAGGCCTTCGGTGGAGGCCACGTTGACGATGCGACCCGAGCCGTCTCGCCGCATGTCGGGCAGCGCGGCCCGGATCGTGCGGGTGTAGGCGGTGAGGTTCACAGCCAGGGTGGTCGCCCACGCGGCATCGAAGCCCTCCTGGTCGATGGGTGCGGGGAGGCTGATGCCCGCGTTGTTGACGAGGATGTCGAGCGGCCCGAGCGCATCGCGTGCGGTCGCCATCGCCGCATCGGTGGCACCGCCGTCGGCCAGATCGACGCCGATGGCCACTGCGGTGCCGCCGGCAGCCACGATCTCGGCGGCCACCATTTCAGCGCCCGCGGCGTCACGATCGAGCACCGCCACGAGCGCTCCCTCGTCGGCCAGGAGCTGTGCGGTGGCACGGCCCATCCCGCTGGCCGCGCCCGTGATCACCGCGACCTTCCCGACGATCGAGCGACTGAGCTGGCTGAGACGAGGCATGGCTGCCGACCGTAGACGCGACGGCACTAGAACCGTGAGGTGGACGTGAGCGATCTGACTGTGGCGGTGGCGCTGGCCCTCTTCGCCGCCTTCCCCTTGTCGCTCACGTTGTGGGCGCTCCTCGATGCCGCTCGACGACCGCAGTGGGCGTGGGCGCTGTCAGGGCGACGCCAGGTCGTGTGGATGGCCGGGATCATGTTCGCGGCGGCCACCCTGCTCGGCGGGCTGATCGTGTCGACCTGGTACCTCACGCGGATCCGCCAGGAGATCCAGGCCGCCGAGGACGGCAAGATCTGAGCCGTCAGTGCTCGAGGAGGGCGGCAGGGGGTGGGCCGTAGCGGCCGCGGGAGAAGTCGACGAGCGCCCGCACCCGGGCGATCGGATCGAAGTACGGACCGCGACGAGCTGGCGACACGATGCCGCTCACGAGCTGACCGATGGCGAGCAGCCCGCGGATCGTGGCGTGGTACCGACCCGAGTGCTCCCGCACGAGGAGCAGCGTGTTGCGGAGCTGGAGGTAGTCGATCACCGCGATGCGCGTGCCGAGATCGGGGTTGACCACGAGGGCGCCGCGGATGAGCCCCGTCTCCCAGCCCGCGGCGGCGGCCCGCAGGGCGAGGTCCGCCTCCTCGCAGTACGCGAAGTAGCGCTCGTCGAACAGCCCCACCTCCTCGAGCACCTGCCGTCGGGCGAGCATGAGGGTGCCGTGGGGATGACCGGCCGGCTGCCAGCCCTCATGCACGGTCGCCGGCGCGAGGATGCCGCCGAAGTACGGGTCGACGACCGGCGTCGCACCGTCGCCGAAGTCCGCGCAGGCCAACCCGGAGCGGGGCCGCTCCGCCACCGTGGCCAGCATCCGGGCCAGGCAGTCGTCCGCCGGCTCGGCATCCTGGGGCGCCAGCCCGATCCACGGGCCGTCCTCGGGGTGCGGGTTGGCCAGGATGTGGCGGAACCCGACGTTGGCCCCCGGACCGAACCCACGGTTGCGCGGCAGGGCGATCAGCTCCACGCCAGCAGGAAGGCCCGCCCGAACCGTGGCCAGCGCGTCGGCGGTGGAGCCGTTGTCGACGACGACCACCCGCACGCCGCCGGGCACGTCTTGGGCGAGGAACCGCTCGACGGTGGGCACGCAGCGCTCCGGACGGTTCCAGTGGAGGATGACGACGGGGAGCACCCGCTCATCCTGGCCGCTGCACCCTCGCAGTCACGAGCCGGCGCCGTGGCAGGCTGAGCGGATGCGACCGGACGCCGCCAGCCCAGACCCCCTCCGCCCCGATCTCGGCGCCGCCCGCCGGATGATGGCGTTCATCGACGCGGCGCCGTCCCCGTTTCACGCCTGCGGCGAGGCGGCCGCCCACTTGGAGGCCACAGGCTTCACCGAGCTGCGTGAGGTCGACGGTTGGCCGATGGGCGCCGGCTCGCACTTCGTGCGGCGCGGCGGCAGCCTCGTGGCCTGGTCGGTGGGCGCCCACCATCGGGCCACCGATGGCTTCCGGGTGATCGGCGCCCACACCGACAGCCCCAACCTGCGGGTGAAGCCGCATGCCGACGGCGGACGGGTGGGCTACCGCCAGGTGGCCGTCGAGGTCTACGGCGGGGCGCTCCTCAACTCGTGGCTCGACCGCGACCTCGGGCTTTCGGGCCGTGTCGTCGTCCAGGGCGTCGACGGCCCGGAGGAGCGCCTCCTGCTCGTCGACCGGCCACTGCTGCGCGTGCCGCAGCTCGCCATCCACCTCGACCGCGAGATCACCACTGAAGGGCTCCGCCTCAACGCGCAGCAGCACCTCAGCCCGATCTGGGGCCTCGGCGATCCCTCGCCGGGCGGGTTCGCGGCGTTCGTGGCCACCGAGCTCGACGTCGCCGACGACGCCATCGTGTCGTGGGACCTCATGACCCACGACCTCACGCCCAGTGCGCTCCTCGGGGTCGATGACGAGCTCGTCAGCGCCCCGCGCCTCGACAACCTCTGCTCCTCGTGGGCCGGGGTGGAGGCCCTCGTCAGCGCCACCGCCACCACGGCCACCAGCGAGCTGGCCCACATCCCCGTGCTCGTGCTGTTCGACCACGAGGAGGTGGGCTCCACCTCAGCCCGTGGGGCCGACTCCGCCATGCTCCCGGCCATCGTCGAGCGCATCGTGCTCGGGCTCGGCGGCGGCCGCGAGGACGTCCTGCGAGCCCTGGCTGCGTCGGTGTGCTGCTCGGCCGACAACGCGCACGCCACGCACCCCAACTATCCCGACCGCCACGAGCCCGGGCACCTGATCGAGCTGAACAAGGGCCCGGTGCTCAAGGTGAACTCGAACGTGCGCTACGCCACCGACGCGGCGAGCGGGGCAGTGTTCGTCGCCGCCTGCGAGCAGGCCGGCGTGCCGTTCCAGCGCTACGCCCATCGCAGCGACCTGCCGTGTGGCTCCACGATCGGGCCCATCACCGCCTCGCGCCTCGGCATCTCCACCGTCGACGTCGGCGCCCCCCAGCTCGCCATGCACTCGGCGCGCGAGCTCTGCGGGTCCGCCGACCCTGCGCTGTACACCGCGGCCATGGCGGCCTTCCTCGACCCTGTTCACTGACCCGCCCGCGGTGCGTCCACCATCGCCCCGCGGCAAACTGGATCCATGACGACGAACCCCGTCCCCACCGATGACGAGCTCCGCCAGCGCCTCACGCCCGAGCAGTATGAGGTCACCCAGAAGGGCGCCACCGAGCGGGCCTTCACCGGCGCCTACGTCAACACCAAGGATCCAGGCACCTACCGCTGCGTCGTGTGCGACACCGAGCTGTTCCGCTCCGACACCAAGTACGACTCGGGCAGCGGCTGGCCCAGCTTCACCGAACCCACCGCGGCCGATCGGGTGCGTCTGGTCACCGACTCCAGCCACGGCATGGCCCGCACAGAGGTGCGCTGCGCCAACTGCGACGCTCACCTCGGCCACGTGTTCCCCGACGGGCCCGGCCCCACCGGCGAGCGCTACTGCATGAACTCGGCCTCCCTCAACCTCGCCCCCGACCGCTGACTGCTTCTGTGTGCAGGAAGCCACGCATGGCGTGGCTTCCTGCACACAGAACGGACGTGTGTGGGTGGGGTACTGTCGAACGCATGTTCGACATCGCCTCCCTCACCGACGAGCAGGCCACCGCAGCCAGCCACGCTGGCGGCCACCTGCTGATCGTGGCCGGGGCGGGCACAGGCAAGACCACCACGCTGGCGGCACGGCTGGCTCACCTGGTGGAGGGCGGGGTCGCCCCAGAGGAGATCCTGCTCCTCACGTTCAGCCGACGGGCGGCGGCCGAGCTCGTCGCCCGCGCCGAGGCCACCACCGGTCAGCGAGTGGCCGCCGTGTGCTGGGCGGGCACGTTCCACGCCGTCGCGAATCGGTTCCTGCGTCGCTATGGACGGGCCATCGGCCTCGAGCCCGGCTTCACGGTGCTCGACCAGGCCGATGCGGCCGACCTCCTCGCCATGCTCCGCGACGAGCTCCGACCCCCGGGCGCCGAGCGCCGCCGTCGCACCAACAAGGACGCGCTGGCCGGCATCTGGAGTCGCTGCGTCAACACCCGCCAGCCCCTGGCCGAGGTCCTCGAGCGCTGGTACCCGTGGTGCCGCGACGACCTCGACGAGCTCCGCGCCGTCTACGCCGCCTACGTGGCTCGCAAGCGCCACGATCAGGTGCTCGACTACGACGACCTGCTCCTGCAGTGGTGGGCCCTGCTGCGCACGCCATCGGTGGCGGCCCTGATCGGCGAGCAGGTGCGGCACGTGCTCGTCGACGAGGTGCAGGACACCAACGTCCTCCAGGGCGATCTGCTGGCCGAGCTGGCCGGCCTGGGGGCCACCCTCACCGCAGTGGGCGACGATGCCCAGGCCATCTACGGGTTCCGGGCGGCCACAGTGCGCAACATCCTCGACTTCCCGGCGCGCTTCGGGGCCGACGTCGTCACGCTCACCCGCAACCACCGCTCCACCCCCGAGGTGCTGGCCGCCGCCAACGCGGTGATGGTCGACGCCCTCGAGCGCCACCCGAAGGACCTCCGGGCTGAGCGGCCCTCCGGCGCGCGCCCGCGCCTCGTGACCGCCCACGATGAGCACGCCCAAGCCGTCGCGGTGTGCGACGCGCTGCTCGAGCGCCTCGACGCCGGGGTGGCACTGCGCCACCAGGCCGTGCTCTTCCGCACGACCCACCACAGCGAGGTCCTGCAGGTCGAGCTGACCGTCCGCAAGATCCCCTTCGTGCTCTACGGCGGCCTGCGCTTCCTCGAAGCGGCCCACGTGAAGGACCTCGTCTGCTCGCTCCGGCTGGTGGAGAACCCCACCGACGACCTGGCCTGGTTCCGCGTGTTGCAGCTGCTCGATGGCGTCGGCCCGGCCATGGCACGGCGGATCACCACGGCCCTGCGCACCACCGGCGACCTGCGCCAGGCGGCCGCCCTTGCCGGCCTCGATGGCGATCCACTCGTCGGCATCGCCTCGCTCGACGACGCCCTCGCCGCGGCCCGGGCGTCCGAGCTGCGCGAGCTCCCGGGCACCCAGATCGCGCTTGTGCGCACCTGGCTCGACGGGCGGGTGCAGCGCCGTCATCGCAACGCCGACGCCCGGCGAGCCGACCTCGACCGCCTCGAGACCGCGGCCGGCGCGGCGCCGAGCCTCGAACGGTTCCTCACCGACCTCACGCTCGACCCGCCCTCGTCGACCGGGGAGCTGGCCGGGCCCCCGCACCTCGACGACGACTACCTCACGCTGTCCACGATCCACTCCGCCAAGGGCGCGGAGTGGGATGTCGTCCACCTGCTCCACCTGGCCGACGGGTGCCTGCCCTCCGACCTCGCCACTGGTCGACCCGAGGAGATCGAGGAGGAGCGCCGGCTGCTCCATGTCGCCATGACCCGCGCCCGCGACGACCTCTGGCTGCACGTGCCCCTCCGGTACCACCACCATCGTCAGAACACCCGTGGCCGCGACGCCCATGGCTACGCGCAGCGATCTCGATTCCTCTCCCCCACCGTCGCCGCGCTCTGCGACGAGGTCGTCGCCGCTACCGCGTCTGGCCACGACCGCGCCCTCGACCTCCCCCGTGCCCCGGCCGCCGCCGAACTCGACGACTTCCTCAGCAGCCTCCTCGCCTGACGAATCTGGTGACGCTGGTGGTTGCTCAGCAACCACCAGGGTCACCAATTCGTGGCGTCGGCGCGGCCTACCTCGGCCGGAACGCGGCTTCGATGGCGTCGAGCCTGCGCGCGTCGGCCAGCCCCTGCTCGCGACGAGCGCGCAGCTCGTCGGGACTTCGCTCGAGGAGGGCCAGGCCCTCACGCAGCAGTCGGTCGGGGTCGACCGGCTTGGTGAGGTACTCGTCGGCGCCCAGCTCCCAGCACCACACCGCGTCCTGCGTGTCGGTCTTGGCGGTCAGGACGAGGATGCGAGTGCCAGCCGCCAAGCCCTGCTCCCGGCGCGTGCGCAGGACCGCCACGCCGTCGACCTCGGGCATCATCAGGTCGAGGATCATCAGAGCGGGCGGCGACCGGCGGAGCACCTCCAGCGCCTCACGACCATCGGCCGCCTCGGCGACGTCGTAGCCCTCGTCGTGGAACACGAAGGCGAGCAGGGTGCGGATGCTGGCATCGTCGTCGACGACGAGCACCTCCCCTGACGTCTGGAGCTCTGGCCACTCGTCGTCGATGTCCCACCCCGGCATGGCGCAGATCTTCGCACGTCGGGAATCGGCGGTGACGCCTTCGCAGGCGTGTCCCCGCTTCTGTGTGCGCGCAGCACCGGCATGCGGTGCTGCGGGCACACAGAACCGGTCAGTTGGGTAAGCACCATCTCGCTCCCCACGCGCCTGGTTGCGTAGCGTTGGCTCCTCTGTGAGCGACCGTACGCCCCCCCGTGACTCCCGCAAGCTCCACGTACCGGCGCCCGGCGCCGGCTCGCCGTCCTTGCCCGCTCGCCCTGGCACCCCCGCCAGCGCACGACCAGGAGCCACCTCGTCGCCGGGACCGGCCACCAGTCCGCGTCCCAAGCCCCGGCCCGCGACCACGCCGTCGACCCGCCCACCCGCTCGAGTCGGCCCCGGTGGATCGCCCCCCAAGGCCCCGGGTCCGACAGCCAAGAAGGCCAGCGAATCAGGTCGCGGCCTCCCCCGCCGCCCCGGCCGCCCGAAGCTCCGGCGGATCATGCTGCTCACCTCGATGGTCCTGCCCGTGCTGCTGCTGCTGGCGGCCCTGGGCGGTTGGCTCTTCGTGCGCTCGGCGTACGACAAGGTCGAGAAGATCCCGCTGGCCGACGTCCTCTCCCCCGCCGGCGTCGGTGTCAACTACCTCATCGTCGGGTCCGACACGCGCGATCCGAAGGCGCTGGCCGATGCCGGCCTCAACCCCGGCGCGTTCCAGGACGGCGGCGGGCAGCGCTCCGACACGATGCTGCTGCTCCGCTTCGTCAACGGCCAGGCCATGATGATGTCGATCCCCCGCGACCTCTACATCCCGATCGCGGAGACGGGCGGCTCCGCCAAGGTGAACTCGGCCTACGGCGGCGGCGGACCCCGACGCCTCATCCTCACGCTCGAACAGTCCCTGAAGGTGCCGATCCACCACTACATGGAGGTCGACTTCGTCAGCTTCGCGGGCCTCGTCAACTCGCTCGGCGGTATCACGATCGACTTCCCCAACCCGGCCTACGACACGAACACGGGCCTGAACGTCACCACCCCCGGCCCCAACCATCTTGATGGCCCGCAGGCGCTGGCGTATGTGCGCTCGCGACACTTCGTGGAGGTGATCAACGGGAACAAGCGGGAGGACCCGACGTCCGACCTGGGCCGGGTGCAGCGCCAGCAGCAGTTCCTGAAGGCGGTGTTCGGGAAGCTGGGCAGCTCGCATAACCCCCTCACCCTCGCCAGGGCGGGGGCCAGCGCCAGCAGCGGCCTGCGGGTCGACGACACGCTCGGGCTCACCGACGCGCTGCGGCTGGCGTGGCGCCTTCGCTCCCTCAACCCCACCACCGTCGTGCTCCCCACGCGCATCGGCAGCAACCGGGCCGGCTCGGTGCTCTTCCGCGTCGACCCGGCCGCCGAGGCCGCCCTCGCCCAGTTCCGCTAGCCCCTACGGGTTCTGTGTGCACCCAGCCACGCGTGGCGTGGCTGGGTGCACACAGAACCCGTTCCAAAGCGCGACCCGCGCAGGTCAGGCCGGATAGGCGGTGACGTCGGTGGCCTTGAGGCTGGCCCACACCTCGCGCCCGACGCGCAGGTCGAGCTCGTCGACGGCTGCACGCGTCACCTCCGCGACGAGCGGCACGTCGCCGGCGAGGCGCACGCGGAACCGATCGCCGAACCCCTCGACCTCGGCCACCGACGCCGCCCACACGTTGCGCGCGCTCCCCTCGGGATGGGCGCGGTGCAGCGCCACAGAGGCCGGGCGGATCGCCACCAGAACCGCACCGGGGTCGGGCGCGTCCGCACAGGTGAGCGTGCCACCGCCCTCGAGGTGGAGGTGCACGCCCTGCGCAGTGGCGGGCAGCAGGTTGGTGCCGGCCAGCTCGGCGGCCCACGCCGTGAGCGGCCGAGCCACGAGATCGGCCAGCGCTCCCGAGGCGGTGACCAATCCCGCCTCGAGCACCAGGACGCGGTCGGCCAGCACGGCGGCATCGAGAGGATCGTGGGTGACAAGCACACAGGGGCCCTCGTGCAGGGCCAGGTGATCGCGGAGCTGGCGGCGAACGACGCCACGCACGTCGGCGTCGAGCGCGGAGAGCGGCTCATCGAGGAGTAGCGCGCGCGGGCCCGGGGCGAGCGCTCGCGCCAGCGCGACGCGCTGGGCCTCGCCACCGGACAGCCGCCCCACGCGGGCCTGACCCAACGTCGAGAGCTCGAGACGGTCGAGCCACTCCGTCGCCACGGCACGGGCGGCTCGGCGGCCAACGCCGGCCGCCCGCAGCCCGAACGCCACGTTGTCGGTCACGTCGAGGTTGGGGAACAGCAGCAGGTCCTGGAAGAGGACGCCGATCGAGCGGCTCTCGGTGGCGACGAAGGTGCCTGTCGCCACGTCGTCGAGGGGGCGGTCGTCGAGCCGCACCACCCCCGATGCCAGCGGCGAGAGCCCGCTGATGGCACGCAGCAACGACGTCTTCCCTGCCCCGTTCGGACCGAGCACGGCGAGCGTCTCCCCCGGCGCCACGTGGAGGTCGACCTCGACAGACAGCGCGCCGACCTCGACCGTTCCGGTCACCTCCAGCCCGCTCATGCGCTCCCCAACCAGCGGTCGCGCAACGTGGCCAGGACGGCCACGGAGGTCACGAGGAGCACGAGGCTGAGCAGGATGGCGGCCCGCACGTCGGTGTCGAGCGCGGCGTTGATGGCGAGCGGCATCGTCTCGGTGCGCCCGCGGAAGCTCCCGGCGAAGGTGATGGTGGCGCCGAACTCACCCAGCGCCCGCGCCCAGGCCAGCGCCCCCCCAGCACCGAGGGCTCCCCGGATGGCAGGCAGGGTCACTCGGCGGAGCACGGTGGCCGGACGGGCGCCAAGGGTGCGGGCGGCGTCCTCGTAGCGACGGTCGACACCCCGCAGCCCCGCCTCCACGGTCACCACGAAGAAGGGCAGGCTCACGAAGGTGGCTGCCAGCACGGCGGCCGGCGTGGTGAACGCGAGCTGCACGTCGAACCAGCGGTCGAGCCACTGCCCGATGAGGCCACGACGCCCGAAGGCAACGAGGAGAGCCACACCACCCACCACCGGCGGGAGCACCATGGGCAGGGTGACGAGCGCTCGCAGCAGACCTCGACCCGGGAACTCGACCCGAGCGAGGAGCCAGGCGATCGGAAAGCCGAGCACCACCGACAGCCCCAACGACCAGAGCGACACCACCAGGGACAGACGGAGCGCGGCGCGGTTTGCCGGTTCGCCGAGGAGGTCAGCGGCTGAGGACCACGGCGCCCGTGCGATGAGCGCCACCACCGGCACCACGATGAGCAGGAGGAGCGCACCAGCGCCAACGATGCCGAGCGCTGACGGCACGAGCGTGGGTCGACGACGCGTCACGGCGGGCCGAAACCGGCTCGCGCGAGGACCCGCTGCGCCTCGGCGCCCTGCAAGAACTCAACGAACGCGGCGGCCGCACCGGGGTTCGATGCCCCGGCGAGCACGGACGCAGGGTAGGTGGCCCGCACTTGCTGAGCCGGCGGGAGGTCCACGCCGGTGACCCCGCGCGCCGCCAGCACATCGGTGCGATAGACAACGCCGGCGTCGGCCTCGCCGAGCTGCACCTTGGTGAGGACGGCCTTCACGCTGTCTTCTTCGCCGGCTCTTGGCTGCTCCACCCCTGCCAGCGCGAAGGCCCGCGCCGCGTAGGCCCCGCACGGCACCTCCGGTCGACAAAGTGCGAGCACGATGCCGTGGGTGAGGTCGCGCAGGCCCGCGATCCCCTGTGGGTTGCCGGCGGGCACCACGATCTGCAGCTCGTTGGACGCCACCACCGCCTTGTCGCCGCGAGCGCCTCCGCCTCGCGCCACGCGCGTGTAGCTGTCCTCGTCGGCCGACACGAACACGTCGGCGGGCACGCCCTCGAGGATCTCAGTGGCCAGCCTCGATGACCCGTCGAAGGTCAGGGTGACATGGACGCCCGGGTTCCTTGTCTCGAAGGCCGCCGCCACCGAGGTGAGCGCATCGGTGAGCGACGACGCCGCCAGGACCGCCACCGTTCCCGACGCCGCGGTGGTCGAGGGCGGTCCCCCCGATGCGGACGCCGACGGGCGCGCGTCTGAGGCACAGGCGGCTGCGGCCAGCAGCAGGAGCACCACGAAGACGGGGCGACAGATCGTGCGGGGCATCAGCGGGCAACGTTAGGTCGAGGCGCCAGCGCAACCGCGCCGCGAGCGGTCCGCTCCGCGTCGTGCCGCGCCGTCCGAGGTAGTGGTGACGGAGGTAGCTCCGATGCTCGATGCCGTGACGGTGCGACTGCTCGCAACCCCCGCCATCACGCGGGCACGAAGTGCACCCGGCGCGCAGCCAGATCGGCCTCGGCGATGCGCACCTGCACGGTGTCGCCCAGCGGCAGCGCAACCGCGTCGATGTCCGCCTGCACCGCCAGCGCGTGCACGACCACCGTCGAACGGGCCGCGCTCGAGGCGACCACCGTGGCATCGAGCACCTGACCCACGTTGGGCGCGAGCTCCAGCACCTCCACGAGATCCACCACCGCACGCGCCGCGCCGCTCTCCCGGCCTGTTGCGTGCGCCATCACCTTCGGCAGATCAGCCAGGCCGGCAACCACACCGCCGGGCACCGGTTGCCCCGCGTAGATCGCCAGGAGCACCTCGATCGCGGCGCGATCGCACAGCCGGCGCAAGGGAGCGGTGACATGGGCGTAGGGCGCGGCCACGGCGGCATGGCGCAGCGCCGCCGGATCCGTCGGCATGGCCTCGCCCGCGCCCAGTGCGAGATAGCCCGCCCCGCGCAGCCCTCTGGCCGCCAGCGCGATGAGGGCGGCCTCGTCGGGGTTCGAGCCGTCGAGGCTGCGCACGACCGATGCGTAGGTCGCCCCCTCGGGCCATGCCACCCCCAGCGCGGTTGCCGTGCGCCGCACCACCTCGATCACCTCTGGGTCGGGCGGCGGCAGCGTCCGCAGCAACCCGACCCCCGCTCGCAGCATCGCGTCGGCCGCAACCATCCCCGTCAGCAGCGAGATCTGGGCGTTCCACCCCATGGCGGGCACCGTCACCTCCCACTCGAGGTGGTAGCGACCGGCGTCGCACCGCACGAGCTGCGAGGGGAGGTCGAGGCTCACCCCGTCGCGCGCCTCCTCTGCCGCCTGACGCACCCGACCGACCTCCGCGAGCAGCGGAAGGGTGTCGCTGGCTCGGCCGGAGTCGATGTCGACCTGCACCTCGGCGTAGGTGAGCTGCGCGCGGCTGCGCACCACGGCCCGCTCGAGGTGCGAGTTGGTGACGGCCCCGTCGGACGCGAGGTCGATGGTCCAGAGCACCGCAGCACGATCCTGACCGGGGAGCAGGCTGGCGGCATCCTCGCCCACCGTCGGCGGGTACAAGGGTGAGCGATGATCGGGCAGGTAGAAGGTCACCCCGCGCGTCTGGACCTCAGTGGCCAGGGTCCCGCCGTCCGCCACGAACGCGGGGACGTCGGCGATCGCGTAGTGCACCCGCCAGCCCTGCCCCCGACGCTCGATGTGCACCGCTTGGTCGAGATCGCGACTCCCCGGCGGGTCGATCGTGACCAGGGGGATGTCGCGCGCATCGCGGCGGGCTGCACCCACCGACCCGTCGAGCCCTGAGAGCACCGACCGTGCCGCGTCGGCGGCCTCCGAGGTGGCCGCCGCGCTGTGCGGCCCGGGCACCTCGAACTCGGTACGGATGCGGTCGAGACCCGCGAGCAGCTCAGGCGCGTGGTCGTCGAGCCGAAGCGGCGGGATCGGCACAGGCGCTGACGCTACCCGGACGCGCCTCGCCTGGATCGCCACCTCATAGGCTGCCGCGATGGTCGCACTCCCCGACAGCGCCCGTGCGGTGCTCACCGGCCCCAACCTGGCCCACGTCGTCACGATCGATCCGGATGGCGCGCCGCAGGTGAGCTGCGTCTGGGTGGGGGTCGACGGCGACGAAGTCGTCTTCGGGTCGCTCGGGCCGTTTCGCAAGCTGCGGAACCTCGGGCGCGATCCTCGGATCGCGCTGTCCGTCGAGTCCACCACCGTCAACCCGATCGGCATGCGCGAGTACCTCGTGCTCCAGGGAACGGCGAGGGTCGTCCCGGGTGGCGCGCCGGAGCTCCTGCAGGAGCTGGCCCACGTCTACGTCGGCCCCGACGTGAAGTTCCCACCGATGGACGATCCGCCCCCCGGCTCGATCGTGCGCATCACCGTCGACAAGATCAGCGGCGTGGGCCCCTGGACGAGCTGACCCCGCCGCGGTCGACGATCGCTACGCGGCCGCGGTGATGGCGAGGATGCGGTCGACGAGATCGGCGACGCCGACCTGGAGCTTGTCGCGCCGGATCGTGACGCCACCGAGCACCTCGGCCCCGCGGGCCTCCACGGCGTTCGAGAGCTTCTGCAGCGACTTGCCCGGGTCGATGGCGTAGGTGAGGTAGACGACGGCCTTCTTGCCCGCCAGCGCAGGCATCGAGGTGATCCGCCCCATGCGACCGGGCTTCTGCCCCACGAAGAGCAGGCCGTCGACCCAGCTGCCCACCACGACGAGGTCGGCCTTGGCGAGGGCCTGGTAGTCGATCTTGGTGATGGGGAACGCTTGCGCCGGCACACCCTCGGCGCTCAGGCCAGCCGCGATGGCCTGCCCGGCCTTGGCCGTGTTCCCGGTGAGGCTCTCGTAGATGACGACGGCTTCCACGGCACCGTTTCTAGCAGCCGCCCCAACCCCCACTGCTTCTGTGCGCCCGCAGCCACGCCGATCGTGGCTGCCGGCGCACAGAAGCAGTGGGGGGTCAGCGGCTGGCGGCCTTGATGCGGGCCATGACGTCGTCGGTCAGCTTGGGGAGGACGTCGAGGGCGCCCATGTTCTCGTGCACCTGCTCCACCCGGCTGGCGCCGGTGATGACCGTGGAGACGTGCGGGTTCTTGGCGCACCACGCCAGCGCGAGCTGCGAGAGCGTGCAGTCGAGCTCGTCGGCGATGGCGGCGAGCTGCTTCACCTTCAGGTTGCGCGCCTCATCGGTGAGCAGCCCGGCCAGCCACTCGTAGCCCGGCAGCGTGGCGCGACTTCCCTCCGGGATGCCGTCCATGTACTTGCCGCTGAGCAGACCCGACGCCAGCGGGCTCCAGGTGGTGAGGCCCAGACCGATGTCCTCGTAGAGGCGGGCGTACTCGCGCTCCACCCGCTTGCGCTCGAAGATGTTGTACTGCGGCTGTTCCATGACGGGCTTGTGGAGGTTGCGCTTGTCGGCAACGTCCCAGGCGGCCCGGATCTCATCCGCCGACCACTCCGAGGTACCCCAGTAGAGGGCCTTGCCGCGGTTGATGAGGTCGGACATGGCCCACACCGTCTCCTCGATCGGGGTTTCGGGGTCGGGCCGGTGGCAGAACACCAGGTCGACGAAGTCGAGCCCGAACCGTCGCAACGATCCGTCCATGGCGTGGAGGAGGTACTTCCGATTGAGTGTGTTCTTGGTGTTCACGCCCTCGGTGAGGCCCCAGTACAGCTTGGTGGACACGACATAGCTCTCCCGTGCCCAGCCCAGCTCGGCGATGGCCTTGCCCATGATCGTCTCGGACTCGCCGCCCGCGTAGGCCTCGGCGTTGTCGTAGAAGTTCACGCCGGCGTCGTGGGCTGCCTCGATGCAGTCACGCGCCCTGCTCACGTCGAGCTGGCTCCCGAAGCTCACCCAGGAGCCGAAGGACAGCACGCTCACCTTGAGGCCAGACCGGCCCAGTCGTCGATGTTCCATCGGCCCTGTCTATCGCCCCATCCGCTTCTGTGTGCACCCACCCACGCATGGCGTGGGCGGGTGCACACAGAAGCAGTGGACCTACGCTGCCCGGATGGTCTCTGAGCTGTTCGACGTCGACGCCTGGGTTGAAGTCCCCGGCTTCGACCTCACCGACATCACCTACCACCGGGCCAAGGCCCACGGCACCGTCCGGGTGGCCTTCGACCGCCCTGAGGTGCGCAACGCCTTTCGGCCGTCCACGGTCGATGAGCTCTACCGGGTGCTCGACCACGCCCGCCAGAGCTCCGATGTCGGGTGCGTGCTGCTCACAGGCAACGGCCCCTCCCCCAAGGACGGCGGCTGGGCCTTCTGCTCGGGTGGCGACCAGCGCATCCGCGGCAAGGACGGCTATCGCTACGCCGAGGGCGACACCGCCGCGTCGATCGACCCAGGCCGCACCGGCCGACTGCACATCCTCGAGGTGCAGCGCCTCATCCGCATGATGCCCAAGGTCGTCATCTGCGTGGTGCCGGGCTGGGCAGCCGGCGGCGGCCACAGCCTCCACGTGGTGGCCGACCTCACGATCGCGTCCCGTGAGCACGCCCGCTTCAAGCAGACCGACGCCGACGTGGCCAGCTTCGACGGCGGCTTCGGCTCCGCCTACCTGGCCCGCCAGGTGGGACAGAAGTTCGCCCGCGAGATCTTCTTCCTCGGCGACGAGTACTCGGCCGACGACGCTCACCGCATGGGCATGGTGAACGCCGTGGTGCCCCACGACGACCTCGAGCGGGTGGCGCTCGAGTGGGGGGCCAAGATCAACGGCAAGAGCCCCACCGCCCAGCGCATGCTCAAGTTCGCCTTCAACCTGATCGACGACGGCCTGGTGGGCCAGCAGGTGTTCGCGGGCGAGGCCACTCGTCTCGCCTACATGACCGACGAAGCCGCCGAGGGCCGCGACGCCTTCCTCGAGAAGCGCGAGCCCGACTGGTCCGACTACCCCTGGCACTACTGAGCCCACCCACTGCTTCTGTGTGCCCGCAGCCACGCGTGGCGAGGCTGCGGGCACACAGAACCGGGCTGCTCGCTGACCGCGAGGCCAACGCGCTGACAAGATGGCCCAAGTGGAGCTGAACCTCTTTGACGCCGTCGCCGTGAACCTCCGGGCCCTGCTGCCGGCGGCGCTCGGCGAACCACAGGTCCGGGCCCAGCGCTACGGCATCAAGGTGTGGTTCGGGTCAGCCACGCCCACCAAGGAGCACTACGAGGCGCAGGTCGTCGGGCCGCGCCACGTGCCCGAGGCCAGCACCCTCGCCCTGGAGGTGGGCTTCCACGCCGAGCACCCCAAGGCGGCCGACAACGCCGCCGTCCTCGAGCGGCTCACGGCGCAGGAGAAGCGGTGGCGCAAGACCCTCGGTGACGAAGCGATCGCGGGGCCGTTCCTCGGTCGACGGGACGACTGGCGCCGCGTGTCAGAGACCTGGCCCGACCCCGACCTCGGCGAGGAGGACCTCGCCTTCGAGCTGGCCGCCCGCCTCACCGACTACATCACCGCCCTCGAGCCCATCCTTCGCACCGGCTGACCGGTTCTGTGTGCACTGAGCCACGGCATCCGTGGCTCAGTGCACACAGAAGCTGTTCAGGGCGGGTTGCTGGCGGTCAGTCAGTCCTGGGTCTTTGCCCGCTTGGCGGAACGGGCGCGGATCGTCTGGTCGAGGATCACCTTGCGCAGACGGACCGAGCTGGGCGTGACCTCGACGCACTCGTCCTCAGCGATCAGCTCCAGCGCCTGCTCGAGCGACAGGGACCGGGGCGGCACCAGCCGCTCAAAGGCATCGGCCGTGGACGACCGGATGTTGTTGAGCTTCTTCTCCTTGGTGGGGTTGATGTCCATGTCGTCGGCGCGGGAGTTCTCGCCGACGATCATCCCCTCGTAGACCGGCACCCCCGGACCCACGAACATCACGCCACGGTCCTGCAGCGCCATGAGGGCGAAGCCGGTGGTGGGGCCGGTGCGGTCGGCTACGAGCGAACCGTTGGGCCGACCCTTGATCTCACCGGCCCAAGGCTCCATGCGCTCGAAGACATGGTGGATGAGCCCCGTGCCACGGGTCTCAGTGATGAACTCGGTGCGGAAGCCGATGAGGCCACGGGCTGGCACGAGGTACTCCATGCGCACCCAGCCGGTGCCGTGGTTGATGATCTGCTCCATCCGCCCCTTGCGCAGGGCGAGGAGCTGGGTGACGACGCCGAGGAAGTCCTCGGGCACGTCGATCGTGAGGCGGTCGACGGGCTCGTGGACCTTGCCGTCGATCTCCTTGGTGAGCACCTGGGGCTTGCCCACGGTGAGCTCGAAGCCCTCGCGACGCATCATCTCCACCAGCACCGCGAGCTGTAGCTCGCCTCGGCCCTGCACCTCCCAGGTGTCCGGACGCTCGGTGGGGAGCACGTGGATGCTGACGTTGCCCACCAGCTCCTTGTCGAGCCGACCCTTCACCAGGCGAGCGGTGAGCGCCGAGCCCTCCTTGCCCGCCAGCGGCGACGTGTTGATGCCAATGGTCATCGACAGGCTGGGCTCGTCGATGTGGATCACCGGGAGCGGCCGCGGGTCGTCGAGCGCGGTGAGCGTCTCACCGATCGTGATCTCGGGGATGCCGGCGATGGCGATGATCTCCCCGGGGCCGACCTCGTCGGCGGCTACCCGGTCGAGCTCCTCGGTGATGAACAGCTCGGTGATCTTCGCCTTCTCGGTGGTGCCGTCGGCACGACACCAGGCAACGGTCTCGCCCTTGCGGATGTGCCCGTTCATCATCCGACACAGGGCCACGCGCCCGAGGTAGGGCGACGAGTCGAGGTTGGTGACAAGCGCTTGCAGCGGAGCGTCGGGGTCGTACGACGGTGCCGGGATGCGCTCGACGAGGAGGTCGAGCAGGGGCTTCAGGGTGGCGCCGTCGGGCAGCCCAGCGCCGTCGGCGGGCCGATCCATCGACGCCTTGCCCTCGCGCGACACGCAGTAAACGATCGGGAAGTCGAGCTGGTGCAGGTCGGCGTCGAGATCGAGGAACAGCTCCTCCACCTCGTGCACCACCTCCGCGATGCGAGCGTCCGCGCGATCCACCTTGTTGACGACCAGCACCACCGGCAGATCGGCTTCGAGGGCCTTGCGGAGCACGAACCGGGTCTGGGGCAGCGGGCCCTCAGAGGCGTCGACGAGGAGCAGCACCCCGTCGACCATCGACAGGCCCCGCTCCACCTCGCCACCGAAGTCGGCGTGGCCAGGGGTGTCGATGATGTTGATCTTCACGTCGCCGTAGGCCACCGAGGTGTTCTTGGCGAGGATCGTGATGCCCTTCTCCCGCTCGAGATCCATCGAGTCCATCACCCGCTCGTTGACGTCCTGGTTGGCCCGAAAGGCGCCGGACTGCCAGAGCATCTTGTCGACGAGAGTGGTCTTGCCGTGGTCGACGTGGGCGACGATGGCCACGTTTCGCAGATCAGAGCGGAGCTCCACGAGGGTCCTTCCAGAGGGGGCGGACCATCCTACGGGAGGCGTGTCCGCCACCCAGCACTGGCTCCCTCCCGCAGACCACCGCATCTGTGTGCCGGCAGCCACGGCATCCGTGGCTGCCGGCACACAGAAGCGGTGGGGGTGGGCCATGCTCGCGGCATGCCGACCGAGTGGGACGACGCCGTGGCCGCTGTTCGACGGGGTGCTGACCCCACCGCCGAGGCACAGGCGCTGGTGGTCTCGATGACTCCCGACGAGCGGCGATGGTGCCTCGACGGCGATCTTCCCTTCTGGGCTGGCCTCGTCGACATGGGCGGGGGCGGGTACCACCGGCGGCCCTTTCCCGCCGCCCAAGTGGAGCGGCTCGGCATCCCCGGCTTCGCGTTCAGCGACGGCCCCCGGGGCGTCGTGGTCGGCGCCGCCACCTGCTTCCCCGTGAGCATGGCCCGCGGTGCCACGTGGGATGTCGAGCTCGAGGAGCGAATCGGCGACGCCATCGGCACGGAGCTGCGGGCGGTGGGGGCCGACCTCTACGGCGGCGTCTGCGTCAACATCCTCCGCCACCCCGCCTGGGGTCGCGCGCAGGAGACCTACGGGGAGGACCCCCACCACGTCGGTGAGCTCGGCGCCGCCCTCACCCGCGGTGTGCAACGCCACGTGATGGCCACCGTGAAGCACTTCGCCTGCAACTCGATGGAGAACGCTCGCTTCAAGGTCGACGTCGAGGTCGGCGACCAGGCGCTGCACGAGGTGTTCCTCCCCCACTTCAAGCGCATCGTGGACGAGGGCGTGGCCTGCGTGATGAGCGCCTACAACTACGTGAACGGCGAGCAGTGCGGCCAGAGCCATCAGCTCCTGCGCGACGTGCTTCGCGGCGAATGGGGCTTCGACGGGTTCGTGATCAGCGACTGGATCTACGGCATGCGCGACGCCGGTCCGTCGATCACCGCAGGGCTCGACGTCGAGATGCCCTCGCCCATGATGCGCTGGCCCCAGCTCGACGCCGCGCTGGCCGCCGGCGAGTGCACCTGGGACGACATCGACGCCTGCGTCACCCGCACCCTCAGCGCCATGCTTCGCCACGCGGCGAGTCCCGGCGCCCAGGCCCCACGGCCAGGCGCGGAGGTGCTGGCGTGCGATGCGCACCGGGCGCTGGCCCGGGAGGCGGCGGCGAAGTCGATCGTGCTGCTTCGCAACGCGCCTGTCGACGGCACGCCGGTGCTCCCCTTGCCGTCGTCGGTGCCGCGCGTTGCGGTCATCGGCCGGCTGGCCGACGTCCGCAACCTCGGCGACGGCGGCTCGAGCGACGTCTACGCCCCGTCAGTGGTCACGGCCCTCGCAGGCCTGCGGGCCGCGCTCCCGACCGCCGAGGTGGTCTACGACGACGGCACCGATCGGGTCGTGGCCAGCGAGGTGGCCGCGGCAGCTGACGTCGTCGTCGCCGTGGTGGGCTGCACGAAGGACGACGAGGGCGAGTACATCGGCGACGCGGGCACGAAGCACCTGCGCCCGCTCCTCCCGCCGCCCGACGATCCGGCCCTGGCCGCCGCCTTCGCAGCCCGGATCGCCACCGACCCCGGCCCTGAACCGCCGCCCGGTGCCGTGACCGACCGATCCGTCGGCGGCTTCTCCACCGGTGGCGACCGCACCTCCCTCACGCTCCACCCCGACGACGAGGCCCTGATCCTGACCATCGCCGCCGCCAACCCCCGCACGGTGGTGGCCGTGGTGGCGGGCAGCGCGGTGGTGATGGAGGCGTGGCGCGACCAGGTGCCGGCCATCGTGCAGGTGTGGTACTCCGGCATGGAGGGCGGCCACGGGTTGGCCGACGTGCTCCTCGGCCGAGTCGATGCGTCAGGCCGCCTCCCGTTCTCCGTCCCCACCGACCCCGCCCACCTCCCGCCGTTCGACATCGATGCCGACGCCGTCTCGTACGACCTCTGGCACGGCTACTGGCACCTCGCCCGCGAGCATCATGAGCCCGCGTTCCCGTTCGGCTTCGGGCTGTCGTACACCTCGTGGGATCTCGGCGCCGCCACCCTCGAGCGTCAGGACGACGAGCTGGTCGTCCGAGCCACCCTCGCCAACACCGGCGACCGCGACGGCACCGACGTCGTGCAGGTGTACGGCGGCCGCCCCGCCGACGCCTCCCGACCGGCCCGACGGCTCGTGGGCTTCGCCCGCGTCGAGGTCGCGGCCAGGAGCTCCACGGCGGTCGAGGTGCGCATCCCGCTCGAGCGCCTCCGTGTGCGAGAGCACGGTGCCTGGACCCTCACCGACGGCACCTACGTGCTCCGCGTGGCCCGCCACAGCGCCGACCAGAACGCCTGCGACGTCGTCTGGGACCACTGAACCGACCACCCGCACCGGTTCTGTGTGCTGGGGGCCACGCATGGCGTGGCCCCCAGCACACAGAAGGCGTGACGTGTGGGCTGAAAACGGGGGTGACCCCGGCGCCAGACCAGCCGAAGCTGATCGGCAGCCGGGGCCACCAGTCGGCCGAGGATCCACCAAGCGATCCTCCGGAGGGGTTACCCTCGTTCCGATCACCTACATCGCCCGTCGGAGCCAAAGCTCTGGCGGGCGATGCCCGTTGTCGGCCTGCATACCGAAGTGCGCTGGCCTCCTCCCGCTGGTTCGCTCGGGGTTCCCCCCTCACCACCTGGCGGGCCGCTCCACCTGAGGGGCTCTCGCCTCTCCTGCCGAGCGGACGGTGCATCTCTCGTCCTCCCGCTCTGGGGGTCTTGGTGGGTCCCCCGGCGGGTCTCCGTCAGCCGAAGCTTCAGGTCATCCCCCGGGTCGCTCACCGCTCCGTTCCGTTGCGGTAACGGCGACTTTGGACCCCGGTCGTACAGGCGTCAAGGGGTGCAGATGAGATCCACAGGGTTGTCCACCAACCTTTTTCGTTGTCCCCAGACTTCGGCGTGTTGTCCACCGAATGATCACAGGCGCGCCCACAGCCCAGACGCGCTCGTGGGGAGGCACCGGGCGGGCGGTGTCCTCCCCACGAAGCGATCGTGCTGGTGCTCCGCGCCGCGGAGCAGTGGACTCAGTCCTGCGAATCACCGCTGTTCGCGTCGGGCGCATCGGTCTGATCGTGCGAGCCATCGGCGACATCGACGTGTGCATCCTGGGCGTCGGTCTCGTTGGCGTCGTCGACCTCGTTGTCCTGCTCGTTCTCGCCCTGATCGTCGACGTTCTCACCCTGGTCGTCGGTCTCGCTGTCGACCTCGGGAGCCTCAGGCGCATCGGGAGCGTCAGCGGCCTTGGGGGCATCCGTGGTCTCGGTCGTGTCAGGCACCTCGGTGGTCTCGGGCGCGTCGGTGGTCTCGACCTCGGGCACCGTCGGAGCTGGATCCTGCACCGCGTGGGTGCTGCCGGTCTGGGTCATGCTCATCGAGCCGCCGTTGGCGCCGAGCGCCAGCCAGCCGAGCAGAGCCGTGAACGCCGCAGCGGCGATGGCAACCTTCTTGCGAAGCACGTGTGACACGAGGTTCTCCTTCTGATTGGTTCGGTAGCCCGGCTGACCCTCCGAAGCGGGATCCCGTGGCGTTGCGCCCCCGCCTTGCGGTCGGGTTTGCCCGTTCGTCATCCTCTACATCGTTCGAGATGGCTTCGATGCACGGCCGTCCCCACATTCTTCGGCAGCCACGTCCGCCGACCTGACCGTGCATCTCGGCAGGTTGGTGCGATTGGACAGGCAGTCGAGGAGGCACGATGGGCCCATGCCCGAAGACACAGCGCCTGCGGATGCGGGCTGGGAGCTCGTCGAGCGGGCCCGCGGCGGCGACCGGGACGCCTTCGGGGAGCTCTTTCGCCTCCACCACGCCGCTGTCTTTCGGGTGGCCCGCGCCCGTCTGCCCCACGGCCTCGCCGAGGACGCAGCCGCGGAGACCTTCGCTCGGGCGTGGGTGGCGCTCCCCCGCTATCGCCGCACCGGCGCTCCCTTCGTCTCGTGGCTCTACGGCATCACCCGCAACGTGGTGGCCGATGGGCTTCGTCGCGGCCAACGAACCGAGTCGCAGGCTGAGCCCGACACGGGGGCGGTCGATCCATGGGGCCGGCACGACGACCACCTCGCCCTCGCCGAAGCACTCGCTGCCCTCCCCGAGGAGCAGCGGCAGGTGATCGAGCTGAAGTACCTGATGGGCCTCACCAACGACGAGGTGGGCGCGGCCCTCGGCAAGAAGCCGGGGGCGGTCAACGCGCAGCAGTGGCGCGCGCTGCGCTCCCTCCAGCGGACCCTGGGTTCACGGTGAACCGGCACCTCGCCAGGGATCTGGCCCGCTGGGAAGCCGGGGAGGTGTCGCTCGACGACCTCACCCGCCGTTACCCCAGCGCCGATGTGGCCGCCCTCACGGCGCTGCGCACCCGACTCTCGCACCTCGGCCACGCACCGACCCCCGACCCCACCGTCGCCTGGGCCGCGGTGGCGACCCGGCTCGCCGAACGGGCGGTCACGGCACCTCGATTCCGTCGCCTGCGCCGACCAGTGGTGGTGGCGATCATCACCGCCGCCCTGGCCGTCCCCACCGTCTCCTACGCCGCTCCCGGTGCCGTGCACGCCACATGGCGCAAGCTGGCCGACCTGGTTCCTGGGATCGACGACAGCCACCCGCGCTCCAGCGATGACGGCACGGCGCCTGCCGCCGTCCCGAACCCCGTGGGCGACGACGGCACCACCGCGGATCCCCAGCAGCCGTCGACTGGCACGCAGGACCGCACCGACGCCCCCGACGACAACACCCCGGAGAAGCCTGCGTCCGACGACGGCGCGCCGAGCACGGTCGTCGAGTC